>DMXI01000130.1 GCA_003483885.1 Microscillaceae bacterium | reverse complement strand
TTGTTTAAATCCAGTAACTTAGCAAATAATTAACACCACAAATCAGGAAACCCAATAAACCCATCACCCCTATTCATCGTTAACAATATAATGTTTTCGCTAATACAGGTAATACCTTGATAAAAAATTGGTGATACCTGTACTGCTTGCTTATGATAGTAGCTTTTTGAGTGGAATTATCTTGTTAAATAGAACGCCTAAAGTGATCTTTTAGAGCAAGTTATGCAACAAATATTTGGTATAATAATAAAGTGAGATTTGTATAATCAACATCGCCATATGAAAAAAGCCTTAGTATTCTTATCACTACTCGTAGTCGTGGCTGGTTTTGTGTTTATCCCACAAAGTTCGCTCTCCGGCATTACGAACCCCAAGGACACTTTAAAAGAATTAAAACCTGAAAAAATTCACACCGAAAAAGCCCAATGGGTCAGTCGAATTATTACTGGGTATCATTACCGCAAAATGAAATTTAATGATTCAACATCAGCGGTGATGTTTAATGCTTACCTTAAGTCATTAGACAATAGCAAATTGTATTTCTTAAAGTCTGATATTGACGATTTCAAACAATACCGTTATTATCTCGACGATGATCTGAAATACGGTAAAGTAGATGCAGCTTATGTGATTTTCAATCGTTTTCGTAAGCGTTTTCTAAACCGTATCGATAAAAACCTCAAAATCATCGAGAAAGGGTTTGACTTTACTAAAAACGATACTTACCAGACCGATCGCGACAAAGCTACCTGGAGTGCTTCTGAGAAGGATTTGGACAAGACTTGGTTTAAGATTTTAAAGAACCAGTATTTGGGACTAAAACTGGCCAAAAAGAAAGACGCTGACATTTTAAAAACCCTGAAAAGACGTTTTGCCAACTATAAGAAAAACATTAGCCAGTATACCTCTGAGGACGTGTTCCAAACGTATATGAATGCGCTTTCGGAAACATATGACCCCCACACTAATTACTTTTCGCCCATTTCTTCTGATAATTTCAAGATTCGCATGAGCAAGTCTTTGGAAGGTATTGGGGCTTTGTTGGGCACCGAAAACGATTATACCATTATCAGAGAGATTCGTCCTGGTGGGCCAGCTTTCAAGAGCAAAGGTTTACACCCCAATGATAAGGTAATTGCCGTAGCTCAAGGCGACAAAAAAGAATTTGTAGATGTGGTAGGCTGGCGAATTGACGAAGTTGTACAGCTCATCCGCGGACCTAAAGGAACCGTAGTACGTTTGAAAGTAATTCCTCATGATGCCTCTACCGATGGAGAGCCTAAGGTAGTACGTATGGTACGTGACAAAATCAAACTGGAAGAGCAAAAGGCGTCTAAGAAAGTAATTAAGGTGAGCCATAACAACAAAGCCTACAAGATAGGGGTTATCAATATTCCTTCTTTTTATCTCGACTTTGATGCTTACCAAAAGAAACAAAAAGATTATGCCAGTACCAGCAACGATACGCGTCGTTTGATCAAAGAATTGCAAGCCGAAAATGTAGATGGTATTTTGATTGATCTCCGCTATAATGGTGGTGGCTCGCTCAAAGAAGCCATTGATCTTACTGGATTGTTTATCAAGACTGGTCCAGTAGTGCAGGTACGCGGTTCGGACGGTAAAATTGACGAATTGAAAGACAAAGATGAGAGTCAAGTATATACTGGGCCTCTAGGCGTGTTGGTGAATCGCTATAGTGCATCAGCTTCTGAGATTTTCTCGGGTGCTATTCAAGACTACAAGCGAGGAATCATTATTGGAGAACAAACTTATGGTAAAGGTTCTGTACAAAATGTAATTAACCTGGCTCGTTTTATTTCAGATAAAAAGAAAGCAGGTCAATTGAACCTAACCTTGGCCAAGTATTACCGAATTACGGGTAGTAGTACCCAAAACAAAGGGGTAACTCCTGATATTAAGATGCCTTCTCCATACACTAGCAACGAAGTAGGCGAAAGTGCTCAACCAAGCGCATTGCCTTGGGACGAAATCAAGTCTTCTAGTTTTGCTACTACTGATCACGTGAATGGCAAGTTGATTAAAAAGTTACAGCAGTATTTTGGACAACGTCTTAAAACTGATGATGACTTGCAAAACTTATTGAGTGACATCAAAGAGATTAAAGCTGAAAGAAAAAATACGGTAGTGTCACTCAACGAAGCCAAAAGACGAGCAGAAAAAGCCAAGTGGGATAAAAAACGTAAAGAGCGCAAGGAACGTGATAAGAAGTTGAAAAAAGACGAAAAAAGAGACGTTTTCTTACAAAATGGCGGGCATATCTTATCTGAAATGATTCGCGTAAACGCTAAGCAATAAGTAGAATACTACTAAAGTTGGCAGTAAAGACACGGCCAACAATGTAGTAGAGATATATTATTTATAAATGATCGGGGAAGGCTTTTAAAAGTCTTCCCTTTTTTTGTGGAAATTCAGGGCAAGTTTTCATAAGCATTTGACACTTATGCTTTTACAGTGATCTTTTTTTAAAATTTAAAGAGAAATAATTATCGAATTGTTAAAATGATTCAATTAAGTGGCAAATAATATTTGGTTGTCATACATTGAAAGCTGGTTAAACTTGAAGTATTTCTCAGGAATGAGATGACGCCTGTGCTATGTTCAAAACACGTATAAAGGTTCATAAAAAGCCTTGCCTAAGGATCATAAAATAGTAGTCAAACTCTTTTCTAAGAAGCATTTATCAAGAATAACTCATCAGGTAAATACACTAACATAACTACAACACATAATTCATGAATCATTTTTTCACTGTCATTAGACAATGGACAGTTGCGTGGTGCTTATTGTGTACACAAATTGCTATCGCGCAAGTCCCTCAATCAGAATTTGATGCCCTCCAAAAGTTTTACAATGCTACCAATGGTGATGGTTGGACTAACCGAACAGGCTGGGAAAATATTAATACTACGGCTACCGCTAATGATGTAAACGATACCTGGCAGGGTATTACAGTAGCAGGTGGGCATGTCACTCAAATTCACTTCAACAGAAACAACCTCATAGGAACATTACCAACCGAAATTGGTGATTTCCCTCAATTGACCAGTTTAGTCATTTCGAATAATTTTATAGCAGGAAGCATACCTACTAGTGTGGGCAGTTTAACAGAGCTAACCACATTGGCACTGACAAACAATATATTGAGTGGTGCCATTCCCACTGCCATTGGGAATTTAACCAAACTAGTCACTTTAGGTTTGTATGGCAATGGTTTGACTGGGCAAATTCCCAGTGAGGTCGGGCGACTAACACTTCTCAAAAACCTATTGTTAAGCAACAATCAATTAGAAGGTGCCATCCCTGCCGACCTAGAGCACCTAGTGCTGTTAGAAAACTTGAACTTACGCAACAATCGCTTTACAAGTCTTCCTACTTCTATTGATAAACTACTGAACTTAGACAAGTTACAGCTTCAAAAAAATCAGTTGACCACACTACCCAAAGAAATCGGTAGTTTAGTAAATTTGGATGAACTCAACCTAGAAGAAAACCAACTTACTACGCTTCCCAAAGAAATTGGGGATTTGACAAATCTTACTGAGTTACGATTGGCCAACAATCAATTAGCCAGCATTCCTCAAGAGTTAGGTAATTTGACTAATATCCGCCGGATAGAACTTCAAAATAACCAACTTACTTCTTTACCAGATTTCTCGGGCAAGGCCTCGTTTACCCCTACCCTATTTTGGGTACAAGACAACAAGTTACAATTTGGTGATATTTTGCCCAATAAGTTCAAAGTCAGTAGTTATACACCTCAGGCCGCATACACTCCAGCTACTATTACCCTTACAGTAAATGATGGAGATAATCTAACGTTGAACGGCTTGGTCACAGGTGGGGCCAACAATCGTTACCAATGGTTTAAAGATGGAAGTCTCAGTGGGATTGCCAGCAAATCGCCCAGTCCTGCATTTACCAAAAGTGCCATTACTACCGAAGATGCAGGTACTTATGTTTGTAAGGTTACTAATAATAGCGTACCTGGTCTTACGCTCGAGAGCAAGTCTATTACGGTAACAGTGATAGATAATAATGCGCCCACCCTACAGACCACCTTTCCCAGACACAATCAGGAAACATCTATTGATGTTTCTATTATTAGCCTCACGTTTACTGAAAAAATCAAAAAAGGTACGGGAGAGTTATTGATCAGGCGTAAAAGTTCTGATCAGATTGTACAACGTATTGATGCCAATGATGCTTCTGATGTTGGATCTACGCTTATTATAAGAATTAACGCGTTAGCCGAGGGTACTTATTATGTTACGGCTCCATCTGGATTTGTCACCGATCTATCGGACAACTCGTTTGCGGGCATTCAGGGTAAGGATGTTTGGTCGTTTACCGTCAATAAAAATGAGAAACCCACCATTACCTCGTTGGTTCCAGCCGATAACAGCACCCAAATTGACGCGGCTTCTCTCACCTCGTTGCGCATCGATTTTTCGGAAGAAGTACAAAAAGGTACTGGCTATATTCGCCTTAGAAAAGCCAGTTCGGGTGCACTTATCAAAACAATTAATATCAGTAGCAACCAAGTAACCATTAACGGTACCACCGTCACCATTCAATTGGATGGTTTGCTTACGGACGAAACCAGCTACTACGTGACGATATCTTCTACTGCCCTGCGAGATTTGGTGGGTAATGGCTTTGCCGGTATCACTAATCAGACTACCTGGAATTTTTCCTTGGGTACGCCTATCGCTCCTTCGTTGGTGCAAGCCACTCCTGCGCACCAAAGCACCAATGTCGCGGTCAATATTCCTTCACTTAAAATGGTTTTTTCTGAAAAAGTGGTGAGAGGAACCAATGGTTATGTATTGATCAAAAAGGTATCGAATGACGAAGAAGCGGTAGCGATGGGTATCAACTCCAGCCGAATCAGTATTCAAGATGCCGAAGTTACGGTTAGATTGGGTAAATTTCTGGAACCCAATACGCAATACTATGTCAGCCTACCTTCAGGAACTTTTAAAGACGAAGCGGGTTTATCATTCGCAGGAATTACAGATAGAACCACTTGGCAATTTACTACGGGTAGCTCTAATGTACCCTTGATAGAAACCCTCTCTCCTGCTCATCAAAGTACGGTTAACGCGGTTTTTAATACGCTAACCATCCAGTTTTCTGAACCTATACAAAAAGGCAATGGATTCATTGAAATATATACTACCAGTAATGATTTAGTAGATTTTATTTCGGCGAGTTCTTCAGAGGTGGTGATTGAGGGCAATAAAGCGGTCATTAAATTTAACGCCTCGAAGCTTCAGCCCAGTACGTCTTATTATGTCACTGTTCCCTCGTCGGCTTTTAAAAATATGCAAGGCAATGAGTTTTCGGGTTTTGAAAAAGACCAGTGGACATTTAATACCACTGTAGTGAGTAGCATTACCACATCGGTACAGGAAACCTTACAGGTACATCCTAACCCTACCACTGATATGATCTATGTTACTTTAGAAAATAGTCCGACAAAAGTCATTCGTTTTGAAGCCATTGACATACGAGGAAAAATTGTGAGAAGCGGAACCTTACAGAGAGGGCAACAAAACGGCATTCGTGTTACAGAATGGCCAAAAGGCCACTATTTACTTCGTCTTTATATCAACCAAGTAACGGTAAGCAAAAGATTTATCAAAAAATAACCCATATTTTGAGTCGTTCCTGGTTTTGAGGGACGGCTCAAATTCTTTTATCAGTGTATACTTAAGCCCATACTACTAGACATTTTGGCTAAAGTTGGCCGTGAGGGCACGGCCAACGGCGCGGTTGCCTTTGTTTGTGTCTCCACCATAGCCGTCAGGCTAAGCAAAATTTATTTCAAAAATTACTTCTTTCCGCCTCGGTTCGGTGTCTCTGTCTAGCAATATATAGCGTCTTCAAACTTCACTTACTCGAGGTCTCGATCCGCTTGTGAGACACAAGCGGAGGCGATGAAGTCGCTTTTTAAAAGATTAGGTTCTAAGATAAGAGGAGAAAATTCTTAGCCTGACGACTATGGTGTCTCCACAAACGAAAAATGTCTAGTAGTATGATTTAAGCCAAGAAACCAAGCATTGTTGATATGATTTCTAGCTGTAATTCTTCAATACTCCACAGTGATTTTAGTCAAAGTCGATGATGAATTTAAAAATTATTTAATTACGCGTTTAGGCATAAAATCAAAACCCTTTTAAAAATAGGGCGAGTAAATAATTTTGACCTAAGTCACTGGTTTACAATCATTAACAGCGTAAACACACGCTCGAATCTGCTATGGACTATGGACTGAATGCTGTGGACTATTGATTCTTAAAACCACCAAAAATTAAGGCCAAGATTAGCTGAAAAAAAAGCGCCGTAACAATGAATGCTAAAATGCCCAGCAACCAACCCCGAAGGCCTCCACCTAATAAAATACCTACCCATATACCCGCTACAATGCTCAGTATCAAAATCACAAAAGTCAACACAAACAATATCGCGTTTTCATCTTTTTTGCGTTGGGGCTGCCTGAGTGCTTTATGATCGCGAGAACGTTTTGTTGCTTTACGTAAAGCTTTCTTCAGTAGCCACTTACCCAGTCGGGATTTCAAAAAACGTTGGGCTCTTTTCGTTTTTCGTTGTATTCTTCTACGTTGTCGTTGCTGTTTCCGCCAAAGTTTACGTTGCGCCTTGGTTACTACTTTCATCTTGGTTTTCCTAGTTGGAGCAGCATCGGCTAATGCCTTTGGGCAAGTAAATAATAGCAACACCAATAAGGAATAACTGAAGGCAATTTTTATAGTTATTTTCATAAGCACCTACACGAATTTTAAAAACATAAGTGACAAAATAAAAAGAGAGTGCCGTTTGAAGGACACTCTCTCATTTTAAATAGTGGGTTACTTTAGATTCAGGAAATCATTCAGCATCATTTTGCGCCTGCTGAAAATTCCCTAGCGATTGATCACTAAAGTTTTGGTATTGATCAGTTTGCCCTGAGCATCTAGTACTCTAATAAAATAAATGCCCGATTTCAACGCTTCCAGGCTTAACTGGGCCTCACCTTTGGTGGTATTGGCTTGGTGCAATTGTTTGCCTTGCATATTGATTAATACGATTTGTTCCGCTGCATTATTGCGAATCGTTACTTTTTGAGAAGCAGGATTGGGGTATACCAATGTAGGGTTTGTTTCGGTAACAGTGATTTCGCTTCGGGTGATTCTTGAACCAGTATTAGGAATAAGTACTCGAATACGATGGTCGCCCCTGTCGGCAATGTAAATTTTTCCATCAGCCGCAATGGCTATGTCTCGGGGTTGGTCCAATTCAGCATTCGTAGCTAAAATATCTTCTCCCTCAGCATCGTTTCCTCCTCCTGCTACAGTAGTAACAGCTCCGGTAACGGCATCGATGCGACGGATACGATTACTATCTAAATCAGCAAAGAATACATTTCCAGCAGCATCTACTGCCACTTGTCTTGGTCGGCCAATATTAGGAGCTCCACCTCCTTCTTGAATGCTTCCTCCCGCAATAATTTTAATAGTGTCGTTTTCTATCTTACGTACAATCAAATTGTTACGATCTCCGATATAAATTACTCCATTGGCATCCACAGCTATCCCCACTGCATTATTCAAATGGGCGTTGCTAGCCAGTATGTTGTCGCCGTTAAATCCAGCAGTACCATTTCCCGCAATTGTAGTAATGGTATCGTTTCTCACCCGGCGAATGCGGCTTTGGTCACGGTCGGCAATGTACACATTTCCGTTATTATCTATTGCTATGCCAATGGGTGTTTTTAGTTGCGCATCTACTGCCAAACTATCATCGCCTACTCCTACATCATTTGTGTTGCCATCACCTGCAAAAGCTCTGATAATCCCAGTAGAAGCCTCAATTCTTCTTACTCGATTATTATGTGAGTCAGCAATATATATATCTCCATTGGGAGCTACCGTTACTCCCCCAGGGCTATTAAGCTTAGCACAAGTGGCCAAGTCATTGTCACCAAAGTGACCAGCTTGTCCTGTACCTGCCACGTTAGAGATTATGCCACTATTTAAATCTATTTTACGAATGCGGTGGTTTTGAACATCTGCAACATACAAATTTCCATTACCATCCAAAGATACTCCCCCTGGTTCATTTAATTGAGACCCTAGAGCCAAAACACCATTTGAAAACCCTGCCACTCCACTTCCAACAACAGTATTAATGATGTTATTCTTTACTCTTCGAATACGGTGATGTTGACGATCGGCAATTAATAAACTCCCATCTATATCAATCGCTATATCTCTGGGATTATTAAGCGTAGTCGCAGTGGGTGCAACACCATCTTGGAAAGTACTTCCCCCTCCAGCAAACGTGGTAGTAGTACCACCAGAAGTCACCTGAAGGATGCGCTGATTACCCATATCAGAAATATATACATTATTATTGGCATCTACTGCTACCTGGCGAGGTCCTGACAGCGTTGCATTTACGGTAAAAGTTGAAATGAACTCATTTTCTACAACCAATACACGATTTCGCAAACGATCGGCAATGTATACCTTATTAGAAGCATCAATTGCAATACCTACTGGAAAGTCTAATCTGGCATTGGTTGCTAAAATATTCTCTGCGGTACTGGTTCCGCTACCCGCAAATACCCTGATATCATCATTGCTCAATACAATATATACGATTCCAACCCGATCTACAATGTATACATTATCTTGACTATCCAGTGCCAAAGCAATAGGTTTAGTAAGCTTGGTATCAGTTGCCTTACCGGTAGCAGGAGGGTTAGGATCATCGGTGCCCGCAAATACATAAATTTTGTGATCGGTGGCATCGACTCTCAATACTCGGCCACTATCAGACTCCGCAATGTATACATCACCATTGGGGGCTACTGCCAAAGCGCCCGGAACCCCTAAGGGTGCTTCTGTTGCTAACATACCACTGGTCAAGATACCCGTCTTGCCATTTCCGGCAATGGTAGATATGTTATTGGTACCTGCTTCTATTTTGCGAACTAGTTTATTGGTCAAGTCACATACATAGATGTTCCCTTGACTGTCTACGTCTACTCCATTGGGAGCATTAAACTGAGCCTTCAAAGAGTCAGTTATTACTGCATTTCCACTAGTGCCTGTACCGGCAATGGTTGAAATATTGTAAGTAGTTTGCGCAAATGTCACCGAACAAGTGACCAGCGAAATGATCATAATAGCTCTTAAGGATCGAGCAAAATTGTTGATTGTTTCCATCTTTTTTGATGTTTTTAGTTTAAAGGAATACTCAAGCTGATTAGATAAGTTGTAGTGAAACTTCTTCAGCAATTTATTGCTAATTTCCTCGATCCACGATGATTGGTTATGCTGTTTTGAGATAGGCTTATACTATTTTGGAATAGTTACTCAAATACCACTTTATGACCAATATCTATTACAAAAAGTATCATAAAACACTGGTTAGAAAATTATTGAACCAAAAAAATGCCCACCAAAATCAGTGGGCATTTGTATCATAATCATTTATTAAATGACCTATTCAGGCGCAATCTCAATGGCCAAAAGACCTACAGTACAACCAGGACCGGTATAAAAACAGGTATCACAACTATTATAGTCGCCACAACATTGACTGAAATGGAATTGTAAATTTCCACTTCCATTATCCCAAATTTCCATTTTGTCCCAACAAGTCGTGTTTCCTCCTGTTACATGTTTCATTTCATTGTAACTGAGCTTTTTAAAATTAGCAAACTTTGCTTTTTTCATCGTTAGTTAAATTTAGTTTTGTTCCTACTCTATTCAAGGTTTTTCGGAGGCCACCTTTTCTATTTAGAGCATTATATCCTTGGGGATAGTGCTTATTTCAGGTTGATTATTTAAAAGGTTTTCTGATAATAAGATTGGGCAAGTAAAATCTGTCTTCCACCTTGTATTCAGGAAGGCATAATCCAGCACAGGATTTATTCGGTGTAAAGGTTTTAATGCTACCGATGAGATTATTTGAATGAAATACATTGCATAAGACCGTAAACAGATGAATGGTTGGTTTGACCAATTTATCAAGTAGTTATTCCTGATTTTCGATGGCTCAAGGTAATGCACGTGAGGTCATTGCCAAAACCCTGGTTATACCATTTTGTAATGGATTTATACTATTTTGGAATAACACCCTAAAACCCGCCTTTTTCAAAACCCCGTGTTTTCACGCTTATATCTTTCACGCATCTTTGCGACCTTTGAATTACTAGTTATTACAAACTTTCAAAGCAGATTATTTAGTATTTGGTCTGCTGTTACAAAAATATTGGGGGAGTTACTTTTTAGGTCTATTAACATCACACATCATGAAAAAAGTAACCAGATATACATCAAATGTATCGGCACAACAAGTGTTTCTAAACCAGGTTCAGGGAAAAACCTATCAAATTGAAAAACAACTATCGGATGGTCAGTGGGTATCGTATGGCCAGTTGATTTTTCAAGCCAACGAAGTCATATTCAATGCAGAGGAATTATCGAGCATCTCATACAACGCCCGTACTCAAATGCTGCACATGGATTTTGGGTGGGTGAGTTACGAAGGAAGTTGTTGCCTTCATTTTTTTAATCAACAACAAGTGTTTTCCGGGAATTACCAAAAAACTGGAGAGGGAATTACCCAAATTAGAGGGAAGGTCTGCTAACGTTTACATACGCTTTGTTCTAAATAATTAGAACCTTAATAAGGATGTATATATAACCCCAAAAAGCCAATCTTTGATGAAGACTGGCTTTTTTTTATCATTTTTAATTTCCGGGTTTTTAGTCCATAGTTTTTTAGTTCATAGTCAGGAGTTGGTAGATCGTAGCACCTGACAGCCTTTGGCCTGTGGCTGGTTTTTAGTCCATAGCATTCAGTCCACGGTTCATAGTTTTTTAGTTCGTAGCGCTTAACAGCCGTTGGTCTTTAGCTT
>DMXI01000135.1 GCA_003483885.1 Microscillaceae bacterium | reverse complement strand
ATTTTCTTGTGCTAAAATTCACAAAATAAGGCGGAACCGACCAAAGGGAGCTCTGCGAAGCTAAATCAGGACGCTGCTTTTCAAGTTAAAGTTTTCATTAACAAATGCTTATAGACTATTTTTATCCACCTATATTCAGGTTTAGGTTGACGCTAATGCGAAGAATCGGGACTGTGAGCCGATGCATCGGCGTTCAACGCAGTTAATGTTGAATATCGCAGAGAATTAAATTTTGAAGGGAGGTAAACGTAGCGGCACCAACAAGAAATTAACCTGGCTTCCTCCTTTTTTACCAAGCAACGTGCGTATCAAGCATCTTTGCGTGAGCGTATTTTGCTCAAAAACTCAGGAGTAATGCCCAAGTAAGATGCAATGAGGTATTGGGGTAGGCGCTGATTCATTTTGGGGTATTGTTTGACAAAAGCCTTGTAGCGTTCTTCTTTAGTCTGGCTAATGCTGCCTAAGATGCGCTTTTGCAGCGAAAACAAATAGTTTTCGGTAATGATGCGGAAGTAACGTTCAAATTGGGGGATTTTCTCTAATAATGTTTGAAAAGAGGAGTGATCAATTTGCAAGAGTTGGCTATCTTCCAGCGCCTGAATGTCATAAGTAGCGGCTCTTTGTTTTACAAAACTTTCCAGATCACTGGCCCACCAATTTTCTAGCGAAAACGACAAAATGTACTCTTGTCCGGTTTGCCAATTGGTATGAAAAGTCTTTAAACACCCTTGCACCACAAAGCTGTCGTATTTGCATATGTCGCCCGCCTGTACCAAGTACTGCCCTTTTTTGATAAAGCGAGATGCCCAAAGCGAGCAAAAAAAGTCTGTTTCTTCTTGCGTTAGATCGATTTTAGACGTGACTGTTTGTAAGAGTGAATCAATGGGCTTGTTCATAAGATAAGGGCTTGTTTTTCCAAAATTAAAGCAAAACCCATTGATTCGCTATTCATTGTAGTATAAGCCTATTTTTGTAATAAAAACTTTACAGGAATATCGAGCCGCTTTTTCCAGGCATTTTCAGAGTGATTCTCCCCAGGAAAAACCTTTGTTAGCCAATTCTTCTCGGTATAACCTTTTTGTCGCATTACTTCATCTACCCGTTTTTGATGAGGAGGGTACAGCGCGTCTAAAGTAGCATCGCCGTGGTCAAAGTATATTTTGTGCGTAGTCGGGTCAGGCAGGCTTTTTTTCAAATAATTGACAAAAGCCGTGGGAATAGGATTATTGGTATTAGAAAAAATACCTGGCCAATGGGTAGAAATACAAGCTGCTCCACTAAACACTTGAGGATACTCACAAATGGCATACATAGAAATGAGGCCGCCCATGCTTGAGCCTGCAATCAGGGTATTGGCGGCATCGGTATACGTCGAGTATTTTTGATCAATATGGGGTTTGAGCTCCTCTACCAAAAACTTCAAATATTTATCCGATTGTACCTTAGTGGCATATAAAGGGTCTGTGCCTGCTTTGAGCTGCATCAATGAATCCTGTGTTTTGGCGGGCAGACTTTCAAAAGGTTTTTGAGGGAAATAGTCCGCATGTCGGGTTTTGTCCCCATTCCAGATGCCTACCACAATACAAGGCTTAATGGCACCTTCCTGCAATAGCTTGCCTACTACTTCGTCTACCGCCCATTCCTGCTTGTTCCAGGTAGTACTGGCATCATAGAGCATTTGTCCATCGTGCATATACAATACTGCATACTTTTTTTCTTTGTTGTAGCCGTCTGGAAGCCACACATCTACATTACGAGCAGTTATGTATTTAGAAGCAAAACTCTCAAGGCGTTCTACCCGGCCACTGGCTACCTTGAGTACTGACTTTACCTCGGTTTTTGTGGTGTTATCCGGAGTAGTGGTGCTGTCTTGGTCGCGAGTAATGTGGTGGTTTTGCGAGGTCGATCCACAGCTTGTCAGAAAAACAACAAGAATAATTGTAATTAAATATTGATACATATGAGTGGTTTTGTTGGTAATATGTTCAATATAAAGTGTTTTAGGCTTTTTCTCCTCCTTTAGGGCCGTAAAAAATTACCCAAGTAGTAAAATCATCACTAAAATTGACAAAACGGTGCGCTACCCCCGCTGGCACAAACAAAAAGTCGCCCGGTTGAAAACTGGTTTGCTGGTCACCATTGATAAACTCACCCGTGCCTGAGATTACAATGTATACCTCGTCTCGTTCGTGTGGGGTTTGCAAGTCTTGGCCTACAGGTTGGTAGATTTCTATACTCAAGGTACCATGCTGAAACAATTCGGCAAAAGGCGTATCTACGTTTTTGAGTTGGGCGAGGGCTTCTTGTACAGATATTTGCATCTTTATATAGGGTTTTGGCTTAGAGTATATTTAAACTTTGTCTTCGGAGTTAAAAATGATGAGTGATTTGTGCTAAAATTAGCACTGATCAATCGCTTTTTTAGCCCAGATTATAATTTTTAAACATACTCTTAAATTTCATATTCGTTGGCCACTTGTGACCATGGAATTTGCTTGATTTTTTCTAAAATAAGTTCATCCACAGGAAAAGCATATTGGGCCTGAAACCACACCACCGTAAGCGCTGAGTAATCCATATCTGGATCGTGCGATACCCACCTACACTCAAACTTGGCTATACAGGCAAAAGAAGGAATGGTTGCCGGTTGACCAAAAGGATATTGTCCATCATACTCCAGGGGTTGCTCTATAGGCTCAATCAGATACACAGCAGACTCACCAGTATAATTTGGGGCAGATTCTACGGCCCCTTTTATGATATCCCGATTCATGCTTCGGGTAGGCAATCCTTCTATCAGACCATCATAGGCAGGGTATTGATAAATCCTGGTGATATAAGCCGTATGGTTGTTTTCTATGGTTAAACTCGACATCGTTTTAGGGTGATTTTTTTGTTACATTTCCTTAGGCATCAGCGTCTCAGTAAGCGTAAGTTTTTGGGTTAAATCTTTGGTTATGCTATAGACAATTTTAGTTATTAACTGATGAACAGCATTAGTTTTATAAATTAATTAACAAAGTTAAGTGGTTTTTATCCCCTTTTGAGATATAAAAAAAGTATTATTTTTCTATTACCTTTTATTTTTTTGGGAAAATAAGTCAATAACAATAGCTGCTTTTGAATTTTATTTTAAAAATGAGTGCATGTAGGTTCCCAATCAATAATGACAATTATTATCTGGTTTTTTATTGTAACTTTGTCTGAAACAATTCAGAAAAATATAATCTATTTAGAAGCTGTTTGGGTTTTAGTTATAGAAATTGTGATAGGTTATTTTGAGTCTGATTAAAGCTCATTTTTTTTGCGCATAGCCTGTAGCTACGTGCGAAAAAATAGCTGAAAAGCAGGCGTAAAAGAGCCATCACAAAAATATTGAATAGAACTCAAACAGTTTCTCGATCCCAAGAAATACAAAAATGCTTGCTCACTCAAGTGGTATTTTTTTAAATCTAGACTTCCCTTTATCCAAGGAAAACCATTCTTTTATTCTCTCATCACATTTTTTTTGCAATAAGTTATCATTTTGGAAATATGTAGTACATGTAATTTCAAAAGTTCTTGAATTTGCCGCTACTCCATTTTCAGTGAGACAAGCCTAGAGCCTAAAATTCGTGTGATTTAGAGAAGGAAAAAGGAAAGATTATTGTTGAAATTGAAGTTATATAATTGAAGATAGATTTGGCCTCGACGGGTCAAAAAAGAGTGCATATATAAATCTAAAACTCATTCCAATGGAAAATACACCTGTATATAAAGTATTGGTGGTAGACGATGAACCAGATATTGTAGAATTGTTGCAATACAATCTCGAGAAAGCTGGTTACGAAGTAAAAACAGCGAATAATGGAAAAGAAGCCATTAAAGTCGCTAAAATGTTTTTGCCTCACCTCATTTTGATGGACATCATGATGCCCAAAATGGATGGAGTAGAAGCTGGTCGACAACTTCGTGAAATACCAGAAATTGCTGATACTTATATTATTTTCCTGACTGCCAGGGTAGAAGAATACTCCGAATTAGCTGCTTTTGATGTAGGAGCCGATGATTATATCACCAAGCCTATCCGTCCTCGTGCTTTGTTGAAACGTATTTCAGCGTTGTTTCGCCGAGAACAAAAGAAACATCAAAAAGAAGAAAAGAAAGATAAAATCCTGGTAGGTAATCTCACGATTGATCGTGAGAGTTACATTGTATACAATGATCAAACCCCGATTACACTCCCCAAAAAAGAGTTTGAGATGTTGTTTTTTTTGGCACAAAACCCCAACAAAGTATTTAGCCGCGATGAATTGCTGCAAAATATCTGGGGCACGGATGTATATGTATTGGCGCGTACCGTAGATGTACACATTCGTAAAGTGAGAGAAAAAATCGGAGATGGCTACATCAAAACTGTAAAAGGTGTAGGTTATAAACTGGTAACTGATTAAATATCAGTTACTTTAAGCGTGTTATAAATACTACAAAGTTATATTTAAGAAGGTCTGCTCATGTCATCACGCATAATTTCACTGCTGTTGTCTGTTTCCATTGCTGCAGTCACCACTGCCTTTACGTCTTTGCTCTCTGGAGTTTCGGCTATGGCATTGCTGGTTTGCTTCAGTATGGCGTTTTTTTCTTCTTACTTACTGTTTTACTTTGCTCTCGAGTTCTTGGTTTTTAGAGAAATCAACGAGGCCAATCGTATGATTGAAAAGTTGAAGAAGAAGGATTTTAAAATTGCCAAAAAACAGGCAAAGCCTACTCTCAAGTTTGTAAAGAAGCTAAATCATGAGATTTATTCTTATGCTTCTAATAAGCAGAAGGAGATAGATCACCTGAAGCAAATGGAGATTTTTCGGCGAGAGTTTTTAGCCGATGTGTCTCACGAGCTCAAAACGCCTATTTTTGCCGCACAAGGGTTTTTGCATACCTTGCTCGATGGGGCCATTGATGACCAAAATGTACGGGATAAGTTTTTGCACAAAGCCGTGAGGAGCCTGGACGGACTCAATGCCATTATTCAGGACCTGCTCACGCTCTCAAAAATGGAAGCAGGGTTTATTCAAATGAATTATGATATATTCAACCTGGCCTTGCTTACCCGAGATGTGTTTGAACAACTGGAAGAAAGTGCAGGAAAGCGTAATATGACGCTCCAATTTGACAAACCTTACGAAGAGGTATTGGTATATGCTGACACTCAGCGGATTCGTCAGGTAATGATTAACTTATTGGGCAATGCCATTAAATACGGCTCAAAAAATGGTAATGTAAAGGTGAGCTTTGAAGAGACGGAACAACGACTGATGAAAATTACGGTAAAAGATGATGGGCCAGGAATTTCGGCCGAGCATTTAGATCGTATTTTTGAGCGCTTTTATCGGGTAGAAAAAAGCCGCTCTAAAGACAAAGGTGGTTCTGGATTGGGCTTGGCCATTGTAAAGCATATCTTAAGTGCCCACAATACCGAAATTCAAGTAAATAGTAAAGTCAAAAAAGGAACCTCATTTTCTTTTGAGTTACAAATAGCTCCTATGGAGGGCGACGATACCAAAGAACCTCAAAAATCGGTTTTTTATAAAGAAGTTCAAGGAGTAGAATAAACGTCTTTTCTGGTTGAAATTTATTTGTCACCTGGCGTTCGCTGGGTGACAAATATTACCAGAGCTTACCAACAAAATATTTACCTGCTCCTTTCCTGGTACCGATCCTTGTCAAGCCATTTTTTACTCTCCCTGCATTTGCCTAATTTTGTATTTCCTTTTTTAAAGAAATAAAACCCGGTAAATGAAGAAACTCCAGTTTAAGGATTTGATCATATTTGAAGATGAAGACTTCATCGTTATCAACAAACCTCCCCACGTGTCTACCTTGGATGATCGTGCCCCAGAAGGCAAAGATAACATCAACGGAATGGCCAAACAATACATTGAGTCGGCCCAAGTATGCCATCGTTTAGACAAAGAAACTTCGGGGATTTTGGCCATTGCCAAAAATCCAGAAGCTTATCGCCATATGGCTATTCAATTCGAAAAGCGAGAAGTCACCAAAGTGTACCATGCTGTTATTGGTGGTATTCAGGAATACAAAGGGGTAGAGGTAGACAAGCCCATCTTACCCAATAGAACCGGTGCAGTAAAAATTGACCCCAGTGGTAAACCTGCCCAAACTATTTTCAATACGCTCAAAATTTATAAAGCCCATACCTTGGTAGAAGCTCGTCCAGTAACGGGGCGCATGCACCAGATTAGAATTCACCTCGCTGTATTAGGAAGTCCCATTGTAGACGATGGACAATACGGTGGTAAGCCTCTTTATTTATCCAGCGTTAAGAAGAATTTTAACCTAAAAAAATATACCGAAGAGCAGCCCTTGATTTCACGAGTGGCTTTGCACGCCCAAGCCTTGCATTTCAAATTAATGAATGGGGAAACCAAAATAGTAGAAGCCCCTTACCCCAAAGACATGCGTGCCTTGGTAAATCAATTAGAAAAAAATATTTAATTATTGAGGTGCCATTCCTGCCGACGAACCGCTTTGATTGAGCTAATTTAGCGGCTGGAGACTGTCTCATTTTAGACCTGATAGGTAGGGTGTTCAGAATTAGTGAATTTTTTACCCGTGTTTTTATTTTTGATAGCCAAAAATTGAAAGCTTATCATTACCATTAAAAAAGCAACAACTCCAGCAATTAGACCGAGAAATCCTCCTTTGAAGGAGGACTAAGGAGGATGTTTAGCGCTTTATAATCAGGTAGTTAGATATAAACTAACATCCTCCGCCGTAAACGGCACCTCCTTCAAAGGAGGAATCCCTAAATTTCCAAGAATACTTTTTGTATTTTAGAAAAAGGGATTGAGTATGCACTTTTTTCAAGTATCAAACAGCCCTAAAAACACGGGGAGTTTTTTAAAAATTCTGAACACCCTACCTGATAGGTTTCGAAAACCCCTGCCTTGCAGGATTGTAAACTGTCAGGTCTAAAGCTAAACTTAAAATATTCTTTTGTTTAGAGTATAGGATGAGATATCCCCAGCAATTAAACAATTAGTAAAAACCAACTAATCATTGATCATTATGGCTAATCAAGACATCTTTTTTGCAAAAGGAGATAGCCCAGAAATGCTAGAGGCTTTTCAGAAAGCCCAGGAAACATTTAAATACTATTGGCGGGAGATATCCTGGGAATATCGCCGTGTTGTTCCTGCTCTGGAAGTGGCTTGCGTAAAAGTAGCTTTTGCCCAGCAAATAGACCCAAACGAAGATCCTCTGATAGAGCACATGTGGGTGAATAATGTAGATTTTGACGGGGACGAAATAAGTGGCGTGTTAGTAAACGAGCCGCAGCAACTAACCAATGTACAACTAAACGATGAAGTAACCATTCCATTGGAACAAATCAGCGATTGGTTGTTTGCCATTTCGGGCAAAACTTATGGAGGTTTTACCATCCATGCGATGCGTACTTTGATGTCCGAAGAGGAGAGAAAGTCGCATGATGAAGCTTGGGGTTTGGATTTTGGCGATGTGCAGGACATTTTGTGTGTATATGAACAAAAAGAACACCCCGAAAACCTGATAGAGCACCCAATGAGTCGAAATATGAAAGAGAGGTGGGCTGAGTTTGTACAAAATGATGCGGAAGGAATTGCTAATCAAGACGAGCAGGGCTATAACTTGCTGCATCGAGAGGTTATTGCCGGGAATGCAACTTCGGTAGCGGTACTCGTAGAGTCAGGATACTTTGACTTACAGGCAAAAACCAATCAGGGCAAAACTGCGCTGGATTTTGCTCAGCAGCTAGATTGGGCACATATTATTCCACTGCTGGAAAGAAATTAGCCTCCTTTGTTAATAGAATCAAGACCTCTTCAACTTGTTTTTACAAGTAGGAGAGGCTTTATTTTTAAGATTTGTTACTAAGCATCTCCCTCAGACAACTTTTCCAAGGTCACGAAAACCCCAATCAATGACTTTCCCTTTTCCGATAAAGTATACTCTATGTGGAGAGGTTTTTCCTGCACAGTCTCTTTGATCAGAATATCCTCCTCGACCATTTCTCTTAAGGCAGTAGCCAAAGTTTGCTTATTAGCCCCTTCCAAATCTCGCAACAATTGATTGAAACGTACAGGCTTGTGGGTGGCCATTTTAAATATTTGAGGCTTCCATTTACCACTGAGTATTTTCAGTAGCTTTTGTGCCGGACAGGGTTCTGATGATGTATTCATGGTAGTCATGTTTTTTTGACTAATTGACTCAAAGTAAGCGTATTCATAACTTTGTAGTATCTATAAAACAAATACTACAATGCAGTTTTACGATTGAATAGTTTCATTATTCAGCATTGCATCCCAATAAAACCACTCATTGGGTATGGTTTCATTTTTTTAATTTTTCAAGCCTGTATGAAAAATAGCACAACAAAAATTACTGATAAAAATCCACTCCTTTGCGATCCCGAAACTGGAATTTGTGAAGTTCCTTCTGATAAGAACGAAGGTATTGCCGCCCAAAGTTCAACTACCCAAAAAATCAAACCAATTCAAATCACTTATTTTACCGATCCTATTTGTTCTTCATGCTGGGGTATAGAGCCCCAACTCAAACGCTTGAAGCTGGAGTACGGACAATATTTTGAGATAGATTACAAAATGGGAGGGTTACTACCTTCCTGGAAAGTATACGATAGTGGAGGCATAAGCAAACCTGCCGATGTAGCTCACCACTGGGACGAGGTAAGCTTGCATTATAAAATGCCCATAGATGGCGATGTGTGGTTAGAAGATCCGCTTGATTCGTCTTATCCTCCTTCTATTGCATTTATGGCCGCAAAAAAACAAGGAAAAGACAAGGCTTTGCGGTTTTTGAGAAAAATACGGGAAATGGTGTTTTTACAAAAAAAGAATATTACCAAATGGGCACACTTGAAAGAAGCGGCTACTATGGTAGGTTTAGAGGTGGGGCAATTTAAAGCAGATTATGAAGGAAATGCCAAAAGTGATTTTCAACAAGATTTATCATTGGCTAAGGCCTTGGGCGTGAGAGGGTTTCCCACATTATTGATTACCAATGGCGAACAACAAATAAAAGTATATGGAGTAAAGCCATACACAAACTTTGAGCAAGCCATTCTTAAATTCGTACCACAAGCTCAAAAAACAACTATTAAAGATGATTTGATGCATTGGCTCCATAAATTTGAGACACTTACTACCCAAGAAATAGCGGTATTATTGGGTAAAAGTTTTGATGAAGTAACCCAAACAATGACGGAACTGGTAAAGCAGAAAAAGGCAACCAAACTAGTAACTAAAAATGGCGTATTGTGGATAGCCGCGGAGGGAAAATAATTATAATCCTTTTTGGTGCTATTTCACTCAAACACCAAAAAAGGATTAGAAAAGAATAATGCGAATTACAAATTGGACTTGGCCAATTGGGCTCGAATTCTACTTAATTGGATAGGTGTAATGCCCAAATAAGAAGCAATATGATATTGTGGAATTTGGCTTTCAAGGGTAGGAAATTCTTGCTGAAAGATGTGATAATTAGTAGTAGCATCATTGGTAACCATACGGATATCGTGTCGCTCTTTTTTGATCCAGATCTGTTCCAGGATTACCCTAAAAAGAGATTCGAGGCAACGATGCTTTTCGAATAAATTTTGGAAAGCCCGGTAAGAAAATCGTATGACCTGGCCAGGTACCAAAGCCTGAAAAGAAATGGCACATGGTGTATTAGAAATGAGCGCCGTAAGAGGAGTAGGGAAGGTACCTGGTACAAAAAAAGTCTTATTGTATTCGTTCCCTTCTTTGTTATAAAAGACCCTCACCACACCTTCCGTAAGTATATAACAATAGCGAGCGGTTTCGCCTGCCTGAATGAGGTATTCATTACGCTTCAAGGGCAAAGGTTCCAGCAATGGCTTTAAATCGTTCCAAGCCTCTTGGGTAATAGGGGAGATATTTTGGAGCAAGGCAAGCGGATTTGTAGTCATTCCAGAAGTTTATGAGTTATCTTAGATAAAATACAAAGCTACCTACCTGCTTTTTGTTTCCATAGCGCACCACACTGATGTTGAGGGTATTGTTCCCTTTTTTGAATCGCTTAGCCCCCAGTGGAGCCAGGTTCATAGTTACCCGGTTGTTTGATTTCAGCTCATTACGATATACCTCCTGTATTGGAAACTTACTTCCGTTGATAAATACTTCAGCAATGAGTTTTTCGCCCGGTTGTAATGCTCGGGTAAGCTTGTATTCGGCCTTGAGGCGGGTGGTACGGCGAGCGCGGGTAGATTGACTAAACTTGCCTCGTAGTATTTCTCCGGGGCGCACCTTGAAATGGGTCGCAAACAGCCTTCCACTGAGTTCACTGTTTTTTGTCAAGGCTTCTTCTAATTGCTGTTTTACCAGGCGATACTCATCCTTTAGCTTTTGGAACTCTTGTTGGGTCACGGCACCGCTGGAGGCTTGGCTCTGGGTTTTGGATACGCTATCCTGATAGGAGGTAAATTTAGATTGAAGTGCTTCGTCTTTTTGCTGTAATTGGTTTAGTTCGGCGGTAATGCGTACTATTTTTTTAAAATCGAGTTTACGGGAAGCTTTCAAGCGACGGATTTCTTCTTTTTTTTCCTGCAACAAGAGAATTTGCTCTTGAAGTTGTTCACGGGTAGATTTATCTGACTTGGATACTTGATGGAGTACCGTTTCTTTTTCTTGGATAATTTTATTGAGCGATTGGGTGTATTTGTCCAGCACTTCCGACTTTTTTACAATAATATGATTATCGCTTTTCAAGTTTTTGCGATCAAAATACTGAAATAGCATCCATAGTAGCAGACCTACAATGGCTACCATGTAAAATATGCGCTCGCTGATGCGAAGCTTGTTTTTTTTATCTTCCATAACTCGTAATAGTCTAACTTTGAGTATGCTTAAATTTTATCTTCGGAGATAAAAATGACGGGAGATCAGTAATAATGAAGCACGTTTTTGAGTGAATAGCCAAAGC
>DMXI01000137.1 GCA_003483885.1 Microscillaceae bacterium | reverse complement strand
CCACCAACTTCGTGAACATACGTTGTTGTACTTCCTCGGGGTGTTTCATAAAGTGCTTGATCTTAGGCCAGCGCCTTCTTAAACCCCAACGAATGACATTTTCGACTATGCTCATATTAACTCATTAAAAATTGTATTCCTTAGCAATTAATTAAATGGCAAAAATAGACGGATTGTTTTAAAATATGTACAGACAAATTCCATTTAATGAAAATAAGTTGTTCACAACTGCTTATCCTTATAAAATCCTGATAAGGATATTACCCTATCTAAAACATTGGGATTGGTAACTCTCAATTTAAGCGAAGCTACCTATGATAGAATAGAGGCAATCATTGCCATTGTATCATTCAAATATAAAATTTAGTTTCGAATGATCATTAAATTTTACCATAATAATCCTCTAAGACTGGAGAAATCAATGAGCCAAGGTAGTTTTTGGGGTTTGATTTATACAAAAAGAGAGTGCTTACCTGGTAGGAGCACTCTCTTGTATATTTTGTCTGGTTGTATCAAACTATTTTGCTGTTATATTTTCTTCAGTATTAGAAGCGTTATCCCGCAGATGCTTTTTTCAATCTAACGATCCAGCTTTTAAATCACCTTTTCCCGCATTTTTGCGTCTTTCTTCCTCATCTATTTTCAACTGAATATCTTCCTTACGGAATTTACGATTGAGGGTGTAGTTTCTACCCAGGTAATACTCTTTTACCATTTCGTTTTCTACTAATTCTTCAGGTGGGCCATCAGCAAAGCGTTTCCCTAGTGACATCACATACGAACGATCGGTAATAGATAAAATAGCATCGGCATTATGATCAGTAATAAGGATGCCAATATTTTTGTGCTTAAGATGATAAATAATGCTTTGGATTTCTTCTACTGCCAGAGGATCTACTCCGGCAAAAGGTTCGTCGAGCAATACAAATTTAGGGTTTACAGCCAGCGTGCGGGCAATTTCGGTGCGGCGACGTTCTCCTCCCGAAAGTACCTTTCCAAAACTCTTGCGTACTTTGTGTAGGTTAAATTCGTCAATGAGCGCATCTACTCTTTCGCGTTGCTCTTTGACGCTCAACTTGGTCATTTGCAATACTGCGCGAATATTTTCTTCTACCGTTAAA
Source organism: Microscillaceae bacterium (assembly GCA_003483885.1). Classification (GTDB taxonomy): domain Bacteria; phylum Bacteroidota; class Bacteroidia; order Cytophagales; family Microscillaceae; genus Microscilla. The sequence goes on along the minus strand of DMXI01000137.1, from coordinate 8,229 downwards.
CCCCGGAAAACCGATTCATCCTGGGCCAAATATCCAATTCCTTTACGCGCTCTTTTGTAGACGGGTAGTTTGGTAATGTCTTCAGTATCTAGGTATACTTTGCCTTTATTGGGCTTAATAAGCCCCACTACCATATAAAAAGTAGTCGTTTTACCCGCACCATTGGGGCCTAACATACCTACGATTTCTCCTTGGTTTACCTCGATAGATACGTGGTCTACTACGGCCTTTCCCCGGTATCTCTTAACTAAATTCTCCGCAACTAATTTCATATTTCTTTTTTGAGTCCACAGACCACGGTCGATGGTCCACAGGTAAAATGTAGTTTCAGCAAAAAAACTGTGGACGGTTGACTATTGACCGTGGACTAATCATAAAACTTAATGTCCTTTATTCTCAATTGCAACGAGGTTTGTCCCCGATAGCGATTTTCGTCAATGTTGTAACACAACGCAAATTTTTCCCCATTGGCAATTCGCTCAAAATACTCTGGCATTCCAAAGCCAATGGCATCAAAAAAAGCCGATGAACCCTTTTGGCGAGTACGAAACTTTACATGCTTTTCCTTTAATAATTTGGGGTACTCGGCATATAATTCTTCGCTTACGAACACTGGGCGCATATTGGCTGGGCCAAATGGGGCAAATTGCTGCAAGATACGATAAAATTTCCCAGTGATATCGTCTAAACTCAATTTCGCATCTATGTCTATCAATGGGGTCAGTTGGTCGTCATTGATGCTTTTGGCTACCACTTCCTCAAATCTTTTTCGGAAGTGATCAATGTTTTCTACCTGCATTGTGAGGCCAGCCGCATGCATATGACCTCCAAACTGCTCCAGCAAATCTGAACAAGATTCGATGGCCTGATAAAGATCAAAGCCAGGCACCGATCGAGCCGAACCCGTCGCTTTGCCATTGTGCTGGGTTAGAATAACTGTAGGGCGATGATAGCTTTCTATGCATCGTGAAGCTACAATGCCAATGACCCCTTTGTGCCAATTTTCCTTGAACAACACCGTGGTTTTGGCAGTTTCTAAGCGATTTTGATGGATCATAGACAATGCCTCTTCAGTAATGCTCGTATCCAAGTCACGACGTTGTATATTGTCTTTGTTGATCAATTCGGCTACATAATCTGCTTCCCGTTTATTGCCCGATACCAACAACATAACGGCTTTCTTGGCATGTTGAATTCTACCCGCGGCATTGATGCGCGGCCCCAAACCAAAAACTACGTTGGATATGTTCAGTACGGTGTCATCACTAAACTTTGCTACATCTATGAGCGCTTTTAGGCCAATTCTTTGAGTTTGGTTGAGCTGGCGTAGCCCATAAAAGGCCAATACCCGGTTTTCGCCAATAATGGGTACAATGTCGCAAGCAATGCTAATGACCAGTAAATCCAAAAAGGGATAGAGCTTTTCTACCGAAATATCATTTTTTTCGCAATAGGCTTGCATAAGCTTAAAGCCCACCCCACAACCCGAGAGTTCTTTGAACGGATAACGACAATCTTTGCGCTTGGGGTCTAGTACAGCGTGTGCTTTAGGTATTTGCTCTCCGGGCAAGTGGTGATCACAAATAATGTAGTCAATCCCTTGAGTATTGGCATAGTCCATCAGTTCTACCGACTTAATGCCACAATCGAGGGCAATCACCAGTGAAAAACCATTTTCTTTGGCCCAGTCGATAGAGGTTTTAGAAATACCGTAGCCTTCCAGATAACGATCAGGAATGTAATAATCTAAGTGGGGGTGGTATTGTTCCAAAAAACCGTACACCAACGATACCGAAGTAGTACCATCTACATCATAATCACCGTAGATTAAGATCTTTTCCTGGTTTGTCAAGGCTTTCTCCAGGCGGGTAACGGCTTTGGCCATGTCTTGCATTAAAAATGGATCATGCAAATGTTCTTGCAACGAAGGGCGAAAAAACTGTTTGGCTTCGTCAAAAGTATCTATACCCCGTTGGGCCAGCAAAGTGGCCATAGAATCACCAATTTCAAGTGATTGGGCCAGTTTTTTTACTATTTTGGAGTCAGGCTGATCCTTAAAAATCCATCTTTTTTGCATGAGTATTCTGTTAGTGTCAATAGTCGCGCTACGCTTTGGAGACATTTGCGGTTAATTTTACAAGTTAAGAAAGGCCTCGAAAATTGTAATGAAAATATTGAAATTATTTTAGAAGCAAGGAGGGTTTTTGAGCAAGTATGGTTTGGTAAAATGCTCGTCATATCATATATTGGAAGTGAATCAAACTTACACTTCTTATGAGCCGCAATACCCGCACTTCAGCGCCTACCAAGGATCAAACTACTCAAACTACTTCTAATACTAATACTTCCCAAGGTGCTACATTAGCTCCTCCTCAAAACTATTTGTCTTCGTTTAGTAATGAAGAGTTAGGGAAAGGATTTAAAGGTAAATCTAAACCTTTCAACTTTCCCCAAACTGAGAATAGAAATCTTTTCAATGCTCAACAAGGTAAGCCTCTAATAAAAGACCTCGCATTAATTAAATGGGTTTTTAAAGACTCTGTTTTTAAAGGATATAAAGTAAATGCAAACTTTGCTATCCTTATAAAATCTAATACTAAAACGATAGATGCTGGTCTTTTAGCAAGTAAGGCTGGTACTGTTACTGCTGTTGAAGCAAATACTGCTAAAAATAAAAATGCTATTGGTAAATACTCTCGTAAACTTTTAGATCTTGACATTAGTGGTGGAGGGATAAAGATAATGGATGATGTAAAAATCACAGCAGGCTTAGGTTTCTTTGAATTTAAGACCTCACTGGATGATAGAAAGCAATTGAAATCTAGTGGAAAATCAGCTTCAGCCGGTTTTGAAGTACCTAAACAACATCGAGGTATGGGTAAAGGTATAGCTGGAATGGGGTTTGAAATGGATTTTTTGAATATTTCGTTTAAACTCGAAGGAATAGTAAATAAGCAAACAATGAGTTCAGGGAATCCCTACTTTAAGATTATTGCGGGAATGCCTTTGGTAGAGTATGCTGTGAAAAATAATATACCACTAACATTTCAAACTGAGCTAAAGCTTTCGCTGATTGGTGCTGATTTAGATATCCTTAAACAACAAAAGCAAAAGTTAGCTAAAATAGATGAGCTAGCTAAAAAATATAAAGAAGTTACTCAAAAAGTAGAAAAAGAGGTTGCTGCTCTCAAAAAACAACAAAAAATTGTCAAGTCATATCGCAAAAAGTATCAAAAATACCTCGATACGCTGAAGTCTGATAAATTTGCAAAATCTTATGATCAAGGAATTGAACGTTTGCAAAAAGAGCTGAAATCCCTTGATAAAGAATATCAGGAAGTGATAAAAGCTCGCCAAGCGATGGCTTTAGATGATATGAAAAATGTACCTCTAAAGGATCGACCAGCCAAAAATTTTGCTAACGATAATGCTTTTAAACATGCTCGAAGTAAACCTGGTTCTACGCGGCGTATAGATATTAATAAAAGTATTGAACAGCTTAAGGAAGGTAAGCAAAGATATGCTAAAAGCTTGGCTGGGCTTGATAAAGGGATTCCTAAAAATATGCAAGAATTAAATAAAGAAATAGATGAATTGTCCAAGGCAATAAAAAAGAAACGTAGAAGCACTAAAAAAATTCAACAAAAGATTATAAAAAACTTAGATGAGTTAAAGGAGCTTTCCACAAAGTATTCTACCAGATTAGGTAAAAAGATCGGGGGACGTACCTTAGCTTTTGCTGGTAGATTGATAGCTCATTTGAATATCGTCTTTGATGTAATAGAAGCACTAACTTTTATAATAGCTTTTGTTCTCAAACCTCAAAAACTTACTACTATTTTTAGTGCAAATAACAATGTAAGTGCTATAGAACTTCTTACAATTTTGGCCCAAGATCGAAGAGAAGCTGATGAGAATGCAAAAACTGGAAATACAACTACTAATGTTCGTAAATCAATTGGTGAAAATCAGAAAGGGCCCCAAACAAAAGCTACCCAAAAAGGTGAAGGTTCTGTTGACAAAAAGAAAGATAACAAGGTCAAGAAAAAAAACATCAATATCAAGAATACTTCTACTAAGGGTGGAGGTAGTGCAAAACAAATCAATGAAATACTTAATCAAAACGAAGTAGCCAAAGAATTGGTTGCTACAATGGTTTTGGATAGTTTAATGAAGGGCAAAGATAAAACCATTTTTAGGGTATTTACTATTGCACAAGCCCGTGAATTAGTAAGTATTTGTAAGAAGTACGAGGGGAAAATTGATATCAAGGAGGCTTTAAAGGGGAAGCTCAAAGAGTTTAGCCAAAAGACAAAAGGAGAAATAAACATGGGCAACTTTTTAAAAATGATAGAAGGCACACTGGTAAAGGCTACCGATGCTTCTATTACAGGAACTTCACAGGAATCATTGAATATTGATAAAGAAAATCAGTTAGTAGTTCATGACAAAGGGCTAGAGAAAGAAAAGAGACCTTTATTTGGCAAAGCTAGAAAAATCGAAAAAATACCCGCAAATACCGTAGGTTATAAGCCAAAAAGTGGTCAATTTTTTATCGAACAAGCAAATAACTTTAATTTCCCTGTAGGGACAAAAGTTGTATTAGGATTTAGAGGGGAATATCACGGGAAAAAAGCAAACTTTAGTGGTATTGAAGCTGTAGTGGTAGCTCCTCCAATTGTAACTAAAAAAGGAAAGTACCTTAAAGTAAACTTTACAGATAGGCAGGAGATACTGATTAAGGATACAAATAAAAGAGTTTTCTTCGCTCCAAAGGAGACAGGCTTTCACATAAAAATAAAGTAAGGCAATTATACATTGTAAAGTAATGGGATTATAGAGGAATGTTTAATCTTTCCAAAACCCTCTCAAAAAACATGCAAAGTAGAACAAAAAGCAGCGCTTTACTGGCAGCAATGGTTAGAAGTGAAAGAAAAGAGTACAATAATAAAAAAACAAAAAACGCAACGTCAAGAACAAAAGTTTTGGAATAAGCATGAAAAGCTGCTTAATAAGGTACATCCTCACCAAGAGCAATTAATTGTAATAAATACTGAACAAGTTGTTCTAACGAGTACTCAAAATGGATTTTCCTCAGAAACAACTACCCCAGTATTGGCCGATACCCTGAGTAATCTCCATTTTAAAGGTGATTTTTATTATATATTTAATTTACCCTCAAAAAAATACCTGGGGATCTTAGAGAAGTTTATAGAAAAGGTAGTAGTACAAAAAGCAATAGTAGTTTTCCTGTTACTTGGTTTTTTATTTTTTAGCTTGGCAACTAGCTTTTTTAATAGGTTTATTCTAAGTATTGTTGGATCCTTGTTGATGCTGGCTTATGGCTTAAAACGCTTGAAATGGCGAAGATTTATCCTGACTTCTGATTATCTTGCTATCCAAACAAATACTGAGAAACGACTTATTTCAAGAGTATTACAAAATTAGAAATTGTATCAGAAGGTTTATTACTATATGGTAATATTTCTCAAAAGGGCCGTCAACAGCAAGGGAAGTTACTGATTCCGAATAAATTGACACATTTTAATAGACTCGAAGAGTATACTTACAGTCGTGTGGATCAAGGTGTATTGCATGCGCTAAAAAAGAAAAAAGCACCCAAACAACAACATAAAACAAAAGGTCAAACTTTGTCTACAAAATACCACCTATCTAAAAAAGGTAACCTTCACCTTAAACAGCACCATCATCAAAAGCCAAGGAAATTCCGAAAATCATAAGTGTGGTGAGTGAGGGAATTATAGCGGAGCTAGTACCGCCAGTATTTTAAGAAAAAGGGTAGTTTGACACTTTCATCCATGAAATAAATTTCCTGTTCAATATCTTTAAAATCAGTGATGAGGCTTTTCCAGGTTTGTTTAAAAAAGATAAAGTTGTGTAGGTCTTTGTATCTCCAAAACCAAAAAATATCCAGTAATATACTTTTACCAAGGTAACACCTATTCTTTTAATTTAAACTTACCATTGGGTAGTAAAGTATAGAAACTAGTTTGCACTTTAGGAGTTTTGTTTTTAGAGTATAGACCGTTATAATCTTTGTCTTGTACCTTTATTTGAGAGCCTTTGATAATGCTGGTTATATGTGATTCATGAGATTTAAAACCTATTAGTATGCGGCCTACCACCAAAGAACCCAATTGCTTGCCGCTTGAATCGAAGTTACAAAGCTCGGTCATATCGTAGGTGGCTTCTCCGCTTTTGCCAACTCCCCGTTGGTGTACAAGCAAGCTATAGAAATTGGGGCTGAGATAAAGGCGCTTGACTGCATACAAGGTGTTTTTGCCCATATAATGCCATTTCATTGCTTGGGAAGTACTTAAAAAAAGGCGGTATAGCCTAGATTTCTTCAGATTATAAGGATCATATGTACGCATTATAAATTCATAGGCAACCTGTAGAGGAAGTTGTTTGGAGTAAGCAGGCTTTGGCAAAACCCGATACTGCTTGCCAGTATGTGTTGGAAAAAGGGCTAAAAAATAAGCAAAGGGTTTATGAATCACTTGATCTACCCGCTGGAAGGTTTGCTGGCCACCATCAGGGTTTATACAAATAAAAGACTGAAAGTTGGCGGCAAATACAAATGTACAGCGATAAGTGCTCTTGGTAAATTGGACTTGCAGACGTTTTTGTTTGACATCCAATGAGCGTTCTTTCATTGTTTTTACCTGGTTGTTGAGGCAATATGGATTAGGCTGATAAAAAAGCGCATGGTCATGGCTTACAAATACTACCTCATTGGTTTTTTTGTCTTGATACAGCCCTCTTATTTTTTGGTAAAACTTTTCTGGATTGAGTTGCGCTTGAGCCTGAATAGTAGAAACTATGTGCAAAGAAATGACTAAACTTGTAAGTAGCTGCACCAATTGCGAAGATCGATACGATGTATTCATTTTCATAAGTGAGTATTGTAAATTTTGATTAGAGTATGTTTAAATTTTATCTTCGGAGATAAAAATGATGGGAGATCAGTAATAATGAAGCACGTTTTTGAGTGAATAGCCAAAGCTATTGATGAAAAAAATGCTGAAATTAGTGCTGTTCTACCGCTTTTTTAGCCTGGATTATAATTTTTTAAAATACTCTTACAATCAGCTTAAAAAAAATGATAAACAGTTGGAGATATTGTTCAAATAATTGGAGAGATTGCCCAAATGTGATTGGAGCGTAGGTAAATGTTATTCATCAAGAAACCTTATCGACTTTAGGCTGACTTTTCTTTTTAAAAACCCTACGATATACTGGCTTGCGATACAAAAACTGTAAATACAAAGCAGGATACATCAAGTAGTCCATTAACAAAAAAGGTGTTTTGAAGGCAATGTCATCAATGATTTTGGTTTGTTCGCCTTCTTTGACAATGCGGTGGTGGTGTCGCCAGTATTTTAAGAAAAAGGGCAACTTGACCCCTTCATCTATAAAGTAAATCTCCTGCTCCGTATCCTGAAAATCAGTGATGAGACTTTCCCAGGTTTGTTTAAAAAAGATAAAGTTGAGCTGTAGCTCGACCCGGTCGTTGGTGTGGCAGCCATCAAATCTTTTCAACTTAACAGGAGGAAAGGGAGGGGAGAGTTTCAAAAACAAGTCTTGAGTGAAGCCGTCAAAAACTTGTCGATAATTTTGTTGTACTAAAGTGCTGATTTTGAGTTTCATTCAATGGTTTATCTTAATCCAAACTTCATCTTTTTAAAGATAAACCATTGGTGCGCCCAAAGGTTTAGAATTAATTCTGGATAATATTGAACTCCAGTTTTTCAAAACAATCCTTGAACTCTTCGCCTTCGGCAAGCATTTCTTCATCGTTGGGGTCTACATGCCACTCTACCATTACTGGGCTGGTAGCTGCCTTGTTGTCTAATAATTGCAAAATATCGAATATAATTCCAGAAGAACCTGAATTGAAATAACTAAGATGAACCTTAAGAGTAGATTGGGAGTGGGGTATTTTGGAAAACTGGTCAAGCCACAACAGAACTGGGGCGTAAAACTCAAGGGGATGCTCCATAAAGGATGCACCAGTGATTTTTAAAACACCAGTGGTGCTATCAAAATCTATTTGAGGACTGAATTTACTGGGTTCTATCGCTAAATTTTCCATCTGAGTCAAAGATAAACTTTCCATATTGTGTGTTAAAAGAGATTGTGTAAATGAATGGTTTTCCGAATACTATGAAAGATATTGTTTTAACTAAAAAAAGGTTTCGCATTGCA
>DMXI01000043.1 GCA_003483885.1 Microscillaceae bacterium | reverse complement strand
ATTTGTGCCTTAAGCGAAAAAATTGCTCTAAAATAAGATCTGTTAGTGTCGCTTTGTTAACACACCAACAAAGGTAAAAAGTAGTTTTAGAGCTGCAGTGTAAATATCAAAGTTAATCAGCTTATAAGTAATCTTATAAATTATTGGTTTAAATATTCGTTAAGTACCAAACGATCGTCAAAATCGTGCTTTACGCCTTCTATTTCCTGATAAGTTTCATGACCTTTGCCTGCCACCAGTACAATATCACGCGCACTGGATAGTTTGCAAGCCTGCTCAATGGCCGTTCGCCGATTTTCTATAATGGTAGTTTTGGGTTCATCATCAATGGATACGCCTTTTTTCATATCCTCCAAAATTTGCATAGGATCTTCAAAGCGAGGATTGTCCGAAGTAAGTAACACCAAATCACTGTATTGGCAGGCGATCTTGGCCATTACCGGGCGCTTGGTCGCATCCCTATTTCCTCCACAGCCCACCACTGTAATAATTTTTTGCCCATCCTGGCGTAATTCAAAAATTGTTTGCAGCACATTTTCCAACGCATCGGGCGTATGCGAATAGTCTACTACTCCAGTGGTGCCTGCATTGCCTATCACTTTTTCGAATCTACCAGGGGCCGATTTTAACCCCGATAGAATTGTTAATACTTCCATAGAATCTTCGCCCAACAACATCGCAATACCATAAATGCCCAATAAGTTATAAGCGTTGAAGTATCCAATCATCTGAAACCAAACCTCTACCCCTTCTACTTCTACAAATAGGCCCTGAAGGGTGCTTTCTACTACCCGCGCTTTGAAATCAGCCATTTGTTTAAGGGCAAATGTACGCTGGGTTTTGGCGCGCGTGTTTTGCAACATTACCATCCCCCGTTTGTCATCAGCGTTGACCAAAGCAAAAGCCGATGCGGGTAATTGGTCAAAAAACTGTTTTTTGGCCTCAATGTAGTTGGCAAAGGTTTCGTGAAAATCTAAATGATCGTGGGAGATATTGGTAAAAGCCGCTCCAGTAAATTGCAAACCAGCAATACGCTCCTGAACAACCGCGTGAGAACTTACTTCCATAAAACAATGGGTACAACCTGCTTTGACCATTTCGGCCATTAATCGATTGATTTCCAGCGGATCGGGTGTAGTAAGGCGTGCTGGGATCACTGTTTCGTGGATGTAGTTTTGGATGGTAGATAATAAGCCCACTTGATAACCCAACTTTTGAAACAGTTGATAAAGCAAAGTTACACTGGTGGTTTTGCCGTTGGTTCCGGTAACACCTACCAGCTTCAATTTTTGCGAGGGGTTATCATAATAGTTGGCTGCCAACCAACCCAAGGCTTTGGCGCTACTGGCTACTTGAATGTAAGTAACCGCGTCATTGATTTCCTCGGGTAACTCTTCGCATACAATCACAGTAGCCCCTTGGGCAATGGCTTGAGTAATATAATGGTGCCCATCGGCCTGAGTGCCTTTTACCGCCACAAATAAATCTTGTGGAGTGATTTTGCGCGAGTCAAAATGAATATTTTGAATATGTAGGTCAGCATTGCCCAGAGATTGGACAACTGCTATATTTTGGAGTAAATTTTTTACGTTAGTCATTGCCAGATTCAGTCAGCTACGGTTAGTTTTGTAAAGGCAAAACCTTTTGCAAGGTAAAACAAAAAACCGCAGATTATAAAACCCAAAGTAGGTTTTTTGGAAATGACTTCCGGGAGATGGCTTTTTACTCCTATTTCTTCCTTAAAATGTACTAAAGATACATCCTGAGCACATTGCCACAAAGGTTTAACACCAGTTAATGCTTATTGCCTTGTTTCCTTTGCATTTCTTTCAATTTCTTAATATCGTCAGCCTTGGCACCAGATGCTTGTTTTGATCTCAATAAGGCCTTTACTGGCAATACTGGTATACCGTCCATATAGACAGCATCGCTTATCTTTCCTTTGGACCCTCCCTCTGTGGTCATATCTATCTTTATACCGCCTTTAGCAGGCTGTAAAGCAAGATTCTTCGAGGTATCGTGTCTTCCAGTGATAATTGCGCTCATACTTGAACCCACTTTCTCAAACACACTTTCACTAATCAATACATCTAGATCCTCAGGCTCTCTTGTATCTACCCCTAACCTTTTCCCCCAAAGTTGCATAGCCTTGCTTCCTGTTATAACAAAATTACCTGGTGCAAAATAATTAAGCATATCCATATACAGATTAAATGATCCACCCTCTTTTTCTACCCTACTCGCAAATTCATCCTCTTTCAACTTACTTTCCTCCTCGCCCTTATTATTTTCCTTGAATTCATTTTCACTGGAAATCTCCCAGTCCTTTATTCTATCGTAGGCTATTTCATAAGGTTTGCCCTCAGACGAGAGGGCTCTTATAAAAACCCCTTTTTCTCTTACTTCTAAAACCACAAAAAACTCAGTTCCCATAAAGTCTTCTAACTTAAGGTACATACCCTCCTTAATATCTTTTTTCTCTACTCGTTGTACTACATCGTGCTGAGGCGGTTGGCTCGCTACCGTTCCCTCCAGACCTTGTTTTCTTTGCAAGGGTGTATCTGCCATTTTGTCGGCGGCCTGCTCGCGGGTGGTGTCTATACGCTGCCCTTGCACTGTTGCATTGCCAGCAGGTGTGCCATTGAGGGTATTGTCTATGTAATGCCCTATCTCATGCTTAATCGTGTGGTCGCTATCTTTTCCAGGAGCAAAATCTATCTTATTGCCTTGAATCGTTGCCTCCGCATTTACCTTATCTGGGAAAGAGGAGTTGTGGTTGAACTGTAAAGGAGAAGTATCTACCCCATATTGGGTACCCATAGCCTTAGCAATCTCAGACGATCTCGATGGGCCATTTGTGGTGCGTTGTATGGGCTGTTGTTTCGTCTGGATGGGTGACTTTTTGCGTTGTATGGGTCTCTGTTTGGATTGAATAGGCCGTTGTTTTGCCTGAATGGGTTGTTGTTTCGCCTGAATGGAGCCTTTTTTGGCTTGAATAGACTTTTGACTTACCTGAATGTGCTCAGAAACATTGGACTGGTGCTCGGTACGTTGTACTAGTTTGGACATATGCTTGTTGTTTTTGTGGCCAAAAGATGTCCAAAATTAGGTCAAGCCAGGCAATTGCCCTAAACTTGCCTACCTGCAAATACCCTTCATCCACCCTTCAAATGCACTTCAAGGGCCTTTTTTGCTGAATACTGAGGTAAATAACTATGGAATAGGTTTATGAAAGGTGGGACATATAGGATCACCAAATTTGGGATAAATGGGCGGCCAGATAATGTCTTAAGCAGACTAAAAAGATCTCCTCACTTGCTAAATTCAAGCAAACAGGTGAGGAGGTTTGATAACAGGATGAAACTAGCTTGTGAATTGGAGCACATTATATAATCTTACTACGCGATTTCCCCCGATGACGATCCAATTTACCTACTTCCCAAAGGTAAAGCCTCCCTTTGAACTTCACTAACTTGACAGGCTGCTGAAACATGACCTTTCCTTTGAGCAATAGCAGCCCCTCGAGCATCTCAAGAGATTCTAAATGCTTTTTGGTAGTCTTAATTGTTAATTTCTCAAACTTTACCTGTTTCCAGGGAATCTTCAAGCTGTTTCTTTTGGCTTTCAATACATCCGCAATGTGTTCTCGATATTCGGCTTCTCCTCCTACCCCATTTGCTTTTAAGAAACTTTTTGATTTTCCTATTACTTCGGCCACTTGGTAGGCTTCGGATTGGGGCAAAAACAATTGAAAAGCTTCTTGAAACTGATTACTTTGGTAATATTGTACCAAGGTTTGGGCAACGGTTTCGGAGGTTTGTTTGGCACCACAACCTGTCAAGAAGTAGGTCAATGAAAAAATAAGGGAGATTTTAAGATACGTTTTCATATGCTTTCAGCTTTTGCCATTAAAATCCCTTGTTGATATATCGGTAGTAAGTCGTAGACATCTTTTTTGAGGCAAAACTCAATGTCTTCGGAGCGCCCCAAACGCTGCAAACGGTGATAATGCAGACCATCTTTCAGAAAACCAGCCATATTTTCTTGATGAGTTTGGTACAAGTGCAAAGCCATGACGGCTGCATCGTTGGCAATGGTCACTTCTGAAGCCAAGGTGTGCGCCACAGCTCCTGCAAATAAACTATCTTCCATATTTACCCGACCCTTCCATCCTGCGCATAGTAGTAAAATATCATTGGATTGCCCCTGAAGGTATTGTATTACTGCCGATATATTGATAAATGCACCAATAATGATTTGATCAGCTGTTTTGGACTTGGTAATGGCCAAGGTGCCATTGCTGGTAGTCATGGCGAGTTTTTGTCCTGAAAAATCTTGCTCAATGTGGCTCAAGGGAGAGTTACCCAAATCGAAGCCTTCAGGCATTTTACCTTCTCTTTCGGCTGCGGCCAAATAACCTTGGTTTTGTAATGCTTTGCATTCTTCAAGACTGGCTACTGGTGTAATACTCTCAATGCCATTGGCTAAAGCGGTAACCATTGTGGTGGTGGCCCTAAAAATATCAATCACCACGACTATTTTGCCTTCGGGTGGGTAATAGGTTAATAAATCAGGGGTGAAGCAAACTTCCAGATTTTTCATGCAGGATTTCTTTAGAGTAGTATTCGCTTTGTTAATGATCGTTAAAGATTGAAAATTCTTTGATTTGAACCTCTTTGAACTTTCCTTCTTCTAACACCAAATGTAAGTATAAGTATCGTAGTTTTTGATGACTCCGTGCATCCTCAATTGTTTTTTTGAGATTGGCATTTCCTAAGTGGTTCAAGGCATAATGATAAAAAGCTTCACTTCCTTTTTCTATGGTGGTACCCTTGTGATGAATTATAGGTAACTCTTCCTCATCGAGCGTTATTTCCAGCAGATAAACCCAAGTATCATTATCCTCTGTTGAAGTATATACTTTGTCAAAGCAATGGATTTCGTGGGAGGTAAAAACACATTGCGCATCAAATTTATTAGACATGACCGCATTGCTTGCAGTGTCTTTTATTTTATGATCAAGCTGGGCAATCTGGCGGTCTTGGTAGGCGACTCTTATTGCTGTTTCAGACTTAGCCTGGATGATCTTGCCTTGACGCACTTCCCAAATCATTGGAGAGATGGGTGCATTGCCAAAAGAGTCATCCTGCCAGGTATGGTTATGAACATACAGGAACTCTTCAAACACTTGTTCTTCCACCTGTTTGTCTATCACATACATGCAAGACCTTCGCGGAATAGAAACCAACAATTCATCGCTGTTCAAAAGCTCGCAAGCCTTTTGCATAAATTGTGTATCTAATATTTTTTCGCTACAAAACTCTTTACCACTACACAAAAGCATGCCTTCCTTGAACATTTCGAAGTTTCGTGGCAAAACTTGTAGATTTTCAAAGGCTTCTTGGTTCCACTGCTCAATGCTTTTTGACTTTAGGTCTTCTTCTGTCAAAAAAACAAACATTTCTCCAGCATCATAACCATAACCAATGACTACATCCACGGGTGCTGGTATATCCAAAGAAGTACTCAAGGCTCCCGACTGAAGTCCTACCCAGTCTTTGGATTTGATGATAGGGTAAATCACTTGATTTTGTGCATCCATGATCAATCGTAGGGATTAATACAGTAAAAGTTTTCCAAAACATTGTAGAGGAAAACTTTTACTAAAAAATAAACCAACAAGTAAATGGGCCTATACAAAAGGTAATTTGATTACTTCGGCTTTGAGTTGCTTTTTGCGCACTTGCACCAAAATCTCAGTACCTACTTTATTGTGAGGCTTTAGTACATAACCCAACCCAATGCCCACGTTCAGCGAAGGAGACATAGAACCAGAAGTTACTTTACCAATGCTTTCCCCATTCACATCCAACAATTCATAATCGTGGCGGGGAATACCCTTGTCTATCATTTTGAAAGCTACCAAACGGCGTTTTACACCTTCTTCTTTTTGTTTTTTCAGGGCTTCGGCGTTTACAAAGTCTTTGGTAAACTTAGTAACCCAGCCTAAGCCAGCTTCTAGAGGAGAAGTGGTATCATCAATGTCGTTGCCATACAAACAAAACCCTTTCTCAAGACGTAGAGTATCGCGGGCTCCCAATCCAATCGGCTGAATGTTGAAATCTTTTCCGGCTTCAAACACCTTTTTCCAAATAGTTTCGGCGTGTTCGGCAGGCATGTACAATTCTACTCCGCCTGAGCCAGTATAGCCAGTAGCAGAAATGATAATATCAGGAATTCCGGCAAAAGTGGCACGCTCAAAAGTATAATATCCCATTTCGCTCAGATTTACATCAGTAAGCGACTGTAGGGCTTCGGTGGCTTTGGGGCCTTGTACGGCAAACATGGCGGTTTGCTCAGAAAGGTTGGTCATTTCTACCCCAAAGGTATTGTGTTGGCTAATCCAGTTCCAATCCTTCTCAATGTTAGAGGCATTGACTACCAAATAATATTCGTTTTCGGCCAACATATAAATTACCAAATCGTCTACCACTCCCCCTTTATCGTTGGGCATACAAGAGTATTGTACCTTACCTGGGTACAGCTTGGTAGCATCGTTAGAAGATACTTTCTGGATAAGGTCTAGAGCTTTTTCACCTTTGAGCAAAAACTCTCCCATGTGGGATACATCGAAAACACCTACGCTCTCTCTTACCGCAAAATGTTCTTCTTTATCTGAGGTGTACCTTACTGGCATAGCATATCCAGCAAACTCCACCATTTTGGCGCCCAAAGATACGTGCAAATCGTGAAGGGCAGTTTTTTTTAAATCCATAGTTTATACTTATCAAAATGGCTGGTTTTCGCACAAACCTACCATTATTCTTCCAAAATAATATTCTGTGTATTTTAGCCTCAATTTTAGGGCTTTTTTTGTTGTAAACCAACCAGTGGTAAAGTTCTGATAGGAATTCGCTAATTTTGTCAAAAAACTACCCTTCATGAGTGATACATTCGAAATCAGGTTTACTAATTTTCATTGGATTGATCATACTAACAATCCAGATGATTTGTGCTTACACGGGCAGGCATTTATTCAAATTGGAGGGGAGGTTTTGACTACCGAGCAAGAAGGAAGCTGGACTTTGAGTGCTGCCGCATTTAACCTTATGAAAAGCTTCAATCATTCTTATAAACCGAACCAATTTAGTGCTCAATTGGTACCTTGTTGTGGGCATATGATGATCATTGATGAAAACACGCAGGAATTCCATATGCTTGGTTGCCCAAACGGGATTGACTGGAGCATTCACTATGAAAATAAGCGGGTAACTCATACCACTCGCTGGGGCAAACAAGCCAGTATTTCTTTAGCCAAATGGAAAACTATTGTCTTGGTATTGGCCCAGCAAGTAGAAGATTTTTACGCCCAAAGTAAAACCAAAAACTTGCCTGAAGAAAAGGCAGATTGGAAAGCTTATCTTCGTTTTTGGGAGGACTGGCATCGAATGAAAAAACAAATTCAGGGTATGGTGTAGTCAAGCAATAGGTTCTAGTTAAAATACAGAAACTTCTCTATTTTTCTTGTATAAAAAAGTTTGTTACTTCGTTTCTTCGAAAAAGCTGTTTTATCTTCTGATATACATATGAAAAAATTACTCGCTATTCCCTTTTTAGGTATCATACTGTTGAGCATTGTAATATTACAGAGCTGCAATCAAAAAGACGAAAATCCACAAACTGAAGGCCCCAAGGTCATATTTAAATTTCAGTTTGATCCTACTCAAGAGCGCCTCGATAACTTAGGACAGCCCGCCACCTTACCCGCAGGCAATGCTGGACAAAACCCTACTTTCAACGCCATAGGAGCCCATTATTTTGAATTAACGCCTACTGCTTTTACCCAATTAGGCAATGGGCAAGTACTCTACCAAGCTCCTGAAGTAACCACGGACGGCGACAAAGCCATCAATTTTGAGCAAAGCATTATCAAAGCCGAAAACGAGACCTATTTGGAGGTGCCCATCAGCAGTATTGCAGCAGGCAATTATGAATACTTACGGGTATCACTTTCTTACCAAAATTATAGCATCAAATTCAACTTTCAAGGCACTGAACTAGATGGAACTGTGGCATCTTTTCTGGGATTCAATACTTATCTTAAGTCTTACACCATCAAAGACCAACAAGTGAGCGTAAACGCCAACAAACTACAAGGCTATTGGGGTTTTGAAACCGCCTTTAATACCACCACTGGAGATGCCGCTCGTACCACTGTACCCAACCCTATTGCCGCTACTTCGCCTATTCCTGCGGGTTCTTGCGTAGTAACCGCCAAGTTTAATGCACCTTTGCAAATTACAGGTACCGAAACTCAGGATATTGTCATTACAGTCATGCTCTCTACCAACCAAAGCTTCGAGTGGCAAGACACCAACGCCAATGGCAAATGGGATGTAGACCTCAACGAACAAGTAGTAGATATGGGGGTAAGAGGAATGAAGGTGAAGGTGGAGTAAATAACCCTTAAGACGATTTCATTCTTGAAATTGACAATGACTCAATATTGTTTAGTTAATATTAAAACTGTGTTTTATCAAAGCCTTCTTTTTTGAACAAAACTTTGAACATTTACCGGCTGCCCTTGGCTACACCACATTTGGGCAAAGTAGTTTCTGATCCACAACTCCACAGTAACTTTCTCGCTCATGCCCTAGATTTTTTATTGCCAGTCAATACTCCCATTTTGGCCGCTTTAGAAGGAGAAGTCATAGAAGTAAAAGTGGACTCAAGCCAAGGTGGTTTTCGCAAAAAGTATCTTGGGAATCAATACCTTAATTGGATTACCATTGCTCATGCAAATGATGAATTTTCGCAATATGCCCATTTAAAACATCAAGGGTCGCTTGTACAGAAGGGTGATTGGGTAAACGTAGGAGACATTATTGGTTATAGTGGTAATACTGGGTTTAGCACTTGTCCGCATTTGCACTTTCATATATACGAAGTAGCTCCTTACGCTCCAGGTTGGCGTACCAAAAACATTAGGTTTCAGGAAAATATACAAGTAATACGCAACAAATACCGAATCATTTATGAGGTGATGAAGTTCAAAATAAAACCCCGAAAGCTTGGGTAAGTTCGGGGTTTTGGTATTTATTTAGTTACTGCACCACCGCAGACTTTATCGTAATTTTAGCTCCTGGTTGCCAGTCTTTTAACTCACTCGTGTAATACAAATAAGCCGTACTGGCAGGTGCCCGATAGATGCCAGGAACTTCTGCCTTCAAGTCTAAATGAATGGTTTGAACCGCTTTGGGAGCCATTTCACGGAAGTAAAAAATCACATAACTCTTGCGTAATTCATAATACGCCACCTTGCCCTGTTCTTGCAACTCTTTGAGTTGCCAAGGCTGCACACTCAATCCTGATGGAATCCCCACCAAGGCCACAGCTGATGGTAAACCTTTGGCGGTTTTGTTCCGGATGGTGGTAGTTAAGCGCACATTTTCTTGAGTTTGCGCCTGAGCACTTGCCAATTGGGTATTGAGGGCCAGTGCACAAGCTTTGCTGGATGTTGGTGTAATGGCATAATAGCGTGTATTTAAGGTAAAAGGAATGGATGTTTTTTCATTGGCAAAACGAACTGAGATATCATTTGCCCCTTGTTTAAAATATTTCTCCAAACCTTTGAGACTAGCCACCTTTAACTGTGATTTATTAAAAGCCAATGTTCCAATTTTTTCCTGACCTCGGTATACCAGCAATTGACCATTTTGAGGCTTATTAGCTTGTAAATCGGCATATTGAGTCAGGGCTTGTAAGGCCAATACGGTACCTTGGGTAGAACCAAAATATCCCCCGCTACGCTGGGCAATGATATAATTGACCAAGGGTAATACTCGGTTCATATCAGGGGTAGGTTGGCGCATTTCGGCTAGGGCTATCAAGGCACTGGTTTCTATTTGTAGCGACACTCCTCCCGAACGTACAATGCTATGGTCTACTTTGAATTTCCCAGGCTTGAGTTGGCTCACTTGGCTACGCAAACGGTTCAAGAGTGATTTGGCCTCTGCGGTTTTGCCTAAATTCATGGCTGCTAAAGCAGTTAATGCCGTACGGTAGGTATCCTGACTTTTTTGCACTTCCTGATACACATTTTTAAACTCCAGGTCCAGTTCTTTTTCTCCCGCTTCAGTCAAAGCATAGAGTACATAAGCATTGTTTACGGTTTTAGAAGCACCCGAAAACCCATACTTTCCAGCATTTTGTTTAAAACCACCCTTTCCATCTTTTCTGGAAAGCAACCAGGCTTTAGTGCGGGCAATCATCTCATCGCTTACGCCTTTGTATACCTTTTTCATTTCTAAAAACTCCATCAATCCAAAAGCCGTCAACCCTTCGTGAGGTGGAGTATCACCATACCATTCAAAACCTTTGTCGCTGGTTTCGTAAGCCGCCAATTGCTGATAGCCTTTTTGGATGTACTCCAGGGCTTTTGCCTTAAATTGAGGATCAGCTATTTGGTTTTTCTCCATAAACTGCAACGCCAAAATATTAGGATAGGTGCTGGAAGACACCTGCTCAAAACACCCGTGAGGTTCCCGAAGTATGGCGGCAATACTTTCCATCAAATCGCCCAAAATATTAGGATAGGCTACTAGTTCTACCTCCAGTGTGCTATCCACAATTTCAGGGATTTCTACTTTAAATTTATTCGTAGGTTTGTTTCCTGAGTAGGCTTGAGCCTGTGGAAAACCCTTGGAGAAAATACCAATTGCTTGCGTAAAGCTTTCTGAATATTGGGCATTCTTAAACCTTACAATGACTTGATTGCTGTCTTTACGCGTTAAAACCCTGGTAACTACACCTGCTACATAGATTGTTTTAGTGCTTTGTGGTGCAATACGAATGACTTGGTTGGCACGTTCAAGTTTGATTGCTCCAGGAACAACCATTTGCAGGTTGCCCTTAATTTCCTTACCCGTATTATTTGTGAGGTAAATGGGTAACTTCAAAGCATCATTTACTGAAAAGTAAGGCGGAACCTTGGCAGTTAGCTCAAGCGGCAGTTTGGTAAAATAAGTTTGTTCGGCACGTCCAAGGTTTCCATTGGCTCCTACCCCTTCGGCAATGATTCGGAAAGTAGTCAAAGCATCGTTGTTCCAAAAAATAAAAGTGGCTTTCCCATTTTTATCGGTCACTAACGCTGGATTCCAATAAATGGTATTACGAAAGTCAGTGCGTGTTTCGGGGTTTTGTTCGCTTGCCTTATACTCTTTAGGACGATAGATACGCACCTTAGAATATTGCATGCCAATCAAATACACATAATCTACCGATTGGACCCATTGGTTATTTGGATAATCTTCTATTGTGTTTTTAGTCGTCACCTTTACCGTAGTGCGTGCCCGTTTATCTCCCTTTTTTACATAACTCACCGAGCTTATCTGACTGGGAATAAAATTTTTAGCCCTTGACAAATACTGATATCGTTTGCCATTGAGCATATAAATCACTGGAGATAAATCTATTTGCTTTAGATCAAGGTACGATAAATCCAGTACATCATTTACATTTCTAGGCTCGCTTATGTCATACAATCCTATACTCGTCCGGGTAGTGTCCGCTGCCAAGCCATTATCTTCCAATTCCAAATTCAAATCTACCTCTATTTCATCTATAATTTCTTCTTCATCGGGCACTTCTACCACTTCTGGTTGCTGGATGATAGGCAAAGCGGATTTGTTTTCAGCAATCCTTGCTGATTTTTTATATCTGATATTACTTTCAGCAAACCTCTTTGACTGTTCAGCCCTCAATCTAGCCAAACTCATTGGACTCAAATCCATTCTTAAATTATCCTTTAACAATATTTTGCAAGGAGAAGCGTAGTTGGCCACACTTTGGGCAAATAGCTGCACCGGAATCGCTGGATCAATGTTTTTAAATTCAAACTTACCATCTGCTCCCGTGGTTACTTCAAGTTTGCGTCGTTTCCCTTCCAATTCGTATAAACTCACAATTGCCTTTATCGGGACAACCTTACCCTCGCCTGTTTGGCTTACCTGCCCTCTGATAATATTGGTTTTATCCTTTTTAAACTTTGGTTGAACATTTGCCACAGCCACGTCTTTCCACTCGTAGCGTCGCCAACCGTGGGTCATCATGACATAGTCTAACGCAGGAGTAGCCTTAGGCTCATCGGGTTTGAAGTAAAAATTGGGTTCGTAGATCTTGCCCTTAAGCTCGGCACTCATCAAGAGATAAGACAAAATATTATCTTGTTTATCATCGGCCAAAGAAAGCACTTTGTCGTCTACCACCGCTACCGAAAGGTTGGCTGCAATAGGCCGACCTGCTTCGTTGGTTGTCAAGATATCTACAGTTACCTTTTCTCGAGGCTGGTAATTCTTTTGGGTAGTCTTGATGGCCACCTTGATTTGCTTGTGTGGATTGATAAATACCAAGCGCTCACATTGAGGTTTTTGGGCAGCATCAAATAAAGTAATCTTGGCAATGCCTACTGGAAAATCAGCAATGGGAATAGCCTGCGTATTGCTTCCTTGCAACAGTATTTTCTGGCTGTATATCACTTTTCCACCACTTTGCACCATCAGGTACATCGTGTCAGGCTGATGACTATACAAGCGCACTTCCAGTTTTTTACGATCCAGTTGTTCTACTCTCAACCCATATTGATCGGCCTTAGCCAGCGGTAATTTATACTTTTTGGTTATTCCACTTGGCTTGGTAATGCGTAATTGATAAGTTTCTCCTTTGGTGGGTTTTAATTGAAACGCTCCCAGTCCTTGATGAAAGCTTTTGAATTGGGCTACCGCTTTTCCATTTTCATTTTCTATCACCCCTTCTATATCCGCTGGGGTTCCAAATTCATTGAGCGCCTTAAAGGCCATTTTTCCTTCGGTACCTGCTACCCAGGTACCCCCTTCCGGGAAAAAATCTACTGTAATATTTCCCAAAACAATCGGGATAGATCGAGTAATGGATTCTATCTTTTGTTGATGAGATACAAATACCGTCAAAATACCATCGTTGTTTGCTAACTTATCAGGCAAGTTGAATTTTATCCTGGCTTTTCCCTTACCATCAGTAGTTGTGGTGCCTGACGTGTACGCACTATTGGCTAGTTTTACTTGATAGCTCATCTCCTGCAACGCAATAGGCTCATCTTGCAAATCCCGCGCTTGCAACTCAGCTTCTACGCTATCTTTGGGGCCATAAGCTTCTCGTTTGAAATCTAATTTGAGCAACAATCGGGGTTTGATGGCCTTTTGCACTTGTAGCTTTTTTTCAAAGAAATAATCTTTTTGCCCCAGGTTTTTCATCCATTGGGTGTAAGCCCTAATGGTGTACATCCCACCCTCAGCCTCTTGACCCAGGCTAAAATCGCCAAAAAACTTACCGTTACGCACGGGTAAGGCAAGCTTGCCTATTTCACTCCCTTTGGGGTTCAACAGCTCCACATAGGCAATATCACTCAACTGTGCCGCAGGGATATCGTCCACTGCCTGCAAATACCCACTCAACCAAATATTTTCCCCAGGATAATAGAAGGGCTTATCGGTATGAAGATAAGTTTTTTCGGGAGCGTGGGTTTGTTGATAGGTGGTAAAGTTTGTTTTCAGTTTTTGCGTAAAGGCATCTCGGCTTAACTTCTCGAGTTTGGCAGGTTGCATTTGATTGCTACACCTGACAAATGCCAACACCGAAAATAATAGCAACAGTGATAGGGTGACAAATAGTGTTTTCAGTTTCATAATCACATTGTTTTGTTAGTTATCATAGTGTTTTAGCTGTATATAATGCAGGAGAACAAAACAGCTCTGAATAAGGCTTGATCTCTTGATTTACAGCGATATGCACAAAAATAACAAAATATGTGATTTACGAATAAGGTTTTAACTAAAATTTTAGTTAAACATCTTTTCTTATTCAAAAAAACATGATATTCTTGAAGAACTTAGGCAAGGATGAAGACTATCGCTTTCGTTTGTGTCTTCACAATTGAAAAATGTATAGTAGTATCATTGACTTGATAAAATACTAAAGTCGAGTTAAAAATATTTTTACTCGAGAAATACAACCTTTGATTGTTTATCTTGTTATTTAATCACTACTATTGCACAACCCCTACCTTCATTAAATCATTGAATATGGCCAATTATTATGACGTACTAGGCATTAAATCTACGGCTTCCTCACAGGAAATTAGAGACGCTTATAAAACAATGGCCAAAAAATACCATCCTGACAAAAATGTAGATAACCCTTACGCCGAAGAGGTATTCAAACGTATTAATACCGCTTATCAAATCCTTTCTGATCAACAAAAACGCTATCAATACGACCAAGCTCAAATTTATCAAACAGTAGCTACTGCTGCTACCTCCACTACTTCATCTACTGATACCAACTATTATAGAACCAATCCTAATACTGGTCAGGCACCTTATAGAAACACCACTCGACAGAGCTACAAAACCCGAAGAGTATATCGCCCCAAATCCAAATATCGTTACGCTCATATTCCCAAAAAAGTAAGACGAAACCTCAATATTTTGGCGGGAGTGATAGGCATTGGGGTACTTGTTTTTGGTTTTTATATTTATGATGCTTCTCGCTATATTGCGGCTCGACATCGCTACCAAAGGGCCGTGGAATATATGCAGAAAAAAGATTATTATTTGGCCATTAAGCACTTACACGAAGCCGTAGCATTTAATCCCACATTAGTAGAAGCGCATTTGCTTATTGGTAAAATCAACGATTCGGTGTATAAACAACCCGAGGTAGCCTACATCAATTATAGTCGGGCCATTCGTTACGCTGAGCAGCCCACCGCCGACATGTATTTTCAACGAGGGCTGAATGCCTTCAAAGCCAAAAAATACCAATGGGCCGCAGGAGATTTTAGTGAAGTAGAAGTTATGAACCCTCAAAAGGCTGAAGCCTACTTTTACCGCGGACTTGCCTATTGGGGATTTTGGGATAAGTACCGTTTTCCCGCAGTTGAGCGGTTGGCTTGCGAAGATTTTGCCAAGGCTTATCAATTGGGCTACCAACCTGCCCATAAAACGCATTTTACCCTTTGTTTTCCTCCAAATCTTAAGGACTTAGCCGATTTGATTCATACTTGGTAAAAAAGTAAGCCCAGGTACAGGTCATAATAAAAAAGCCAACAGACTTTTGTCCATTGGCTCAATGTATTTTTGGCAGTGGATTTCTTATCTCACATGTGCAATCTCCACTACAATGGCTGCCACCGATTTACCGTCACTAGCTGCCTTAAATTTCATTTTCTCATTACCAAATCGTGCATTTTTACTATCCACCAAGTCATTGTTCATCACCTTCTCAATACGATCTATCAACGAACCACTGTATTTTTTGAGTTGTCTTCTAATCTGGCGTATATTCAACTTTTTCTTAGAGTACAAAAAGCACATATAATCAGTCCCAATTTTATTATCCATCTTGATATAATACTCCTCTCCTGGAATTGCCACATTGTTTGATTTATAATTCAGGGCTGGACTTATCTTGGAGCTATTAGGGAAAATCATAAAGGTTTCCTCGGTCAAATCGGAGCCAATGGCGTACACATAGGCGGGTTGATTATTAGAGATATACATCCGAAACTGGGTACCTGAGGAATAAGGCTGTTTCATTTTATAATAAGCCACTTTATTGGTTTGGCGAATGTACTCCGCCTCCATTGTTTTGCCAGAGGCCAAGACAAACTTTAGTTCACCTGAGAGATCTACTTTGCCAGGAAGCTTTTTTGGGAAATAAATGACTTCATAGGCATATTTGGTAAAATTGGCAAAATCATCATACTTAATCCAGATAAAACCACCATTGCCCCACTTGGTCCCCCAACTATTCATTATTTCAAAAGCACCTCCATACTTGTTATCATCGTAACCAATTACACACATGGCATGGCCACCATAGCGTAAATTGGGGTTTTCGGCGGGCTTCCAGAACCCTTTAGCCTTGAAAAAAGAACGAGGGCACTTCATCCCAATCACCACCGGATGTCCAGCTGCCAACGATTTTTTCATAGAACGAATCTTCAGGTTTTTGCCATAACCTCGGTCAAACAAACGGGCATAGTCCTGTATTTTATACCCTCGGGCCTTGGTAAATACATTGCTCGGAATCTGAGATACACAACTGGTAGGCAATACGGTAAATTTAGGCACCCCGCGATTTACCATCACTTGCATCGCATCCGAAATATGCGAACCTCGCTTACAACCATAATCCGACTTATATTTGATGAGTTTGTATAAGAAACCAGGAGAAAACGTATTACTGGTAATTTTTTGTTTGTCAGTCCAGCCTTTACTTTTAGCCTCTACGATGGTACGAGCAGCATACGCCGAAGACCAACCTACACAGGTACCATATCGCCCTTGGCTTTTGGGAATAGGACACCATTTTTTGAGTGAAGCCTTGGCAGGCAGTGAAGTATAATCCCGAGTCATTAAGGTGGCCTTAAGTGGAACTTCAGAGTACTTGTCGTCATCTATTTCCATCCCCAGGCTATATTCCTGTGCAAACCCGGCAACACTGAGCATTGCCAATAAAAATGTTAAGAAGTAGTGTTTCATAATTGAATGTTTAGGTAAGTATAATGATTATCCCGACTCATCGGGATTTCGGCTAAAGCCTCAATTGATTTTTAATGTTTGATTATAGGTGTTGTGTATCGTTTTTTGATGTTCAGTTATTAATGTGTATGTATTGATAATCAATAGTCAGACATCATATTAAGCCAAAGGCAGTATAATTAATCATCAAATTTTATTTTTTAAAGTAGAAGTCGCCAATGATAGATGAATTTTCCCAAGGAGTTTGTTTGCCATCTGTTTTTTGCAATACCTTGGCACGTACCCGCTTAAATACCTGCTCAATGGTCAATCCGGGAGTTTTTAAAGTACGCAAGAGCTCTTGAGTATACAAGCCATTATCACCTTCGCCATCGGCTGCTACCGAACCAGGCGCGGTGGCATAAGCAATAAAAGTACCCGTAGGTGCCGTAGTGCTGGCCAAGCCTCGAGTAGCCGAGCGGAAGCTACGCTTGAAGGGGTTGTTTCGGCAGGCATCCAAAATCACGATATTCATCGGGTTGCTGGCCGCATCCATTTCGGCCAAAACCAGCCCTAAGTTTACCGAACGATACTTTACTTGTTGCTCTTTGTCAATTTTAGCCTTTAACGGAAGTAAATAGTTTTCACCTTTGACCTGTAGACCATGGCCGGCAAAATAAAACAGGCCAACACCACCTTTTTTGATCTTATTGCCAAATTGGGTAATGGCTGTCTCCATAGTTTCTTGATTTACATTGGTGTATTCCATTACATCAAAACCAACCCTTCGTAAAGCACTCGCCATCGCTTTAGCATCGTTTACTGGATTTTTCAGCGGCGCATTTTGGTAATCAGCGTTCCCAATAATCAACGCGTATCTTTTACCAGTGGTGTTTCCAGTATTGGTGATCGTGTTTCGCGAAGTGATTTTTCGACGAAAGGTTACTGCCCCAGCCGCATTGGTAATCACTACCGAAATGTTGTTTTCTCCTCTTCTCAGGGCAATGGTTTTGTTAATATTTTTGGCGCAGTTTTCGGCACTTACTACTTCAAAACCACGGGTTACCTGAGCGGTTCCATTTACATAAATACGGACTTTGCGCACTCTGGATGCTGACTTTACACAAGCCTGTAGTGTGAAGTTACGATCGTTGGTAGTGGTGGTATAGCTATTGGGGGCGGTCCAGTTGATGGTGGCTTTGGCTGTGGTATTTTCGATGGCTTCAGGAATATAACGGATACGTTTGGTAGAAGATACCTTGCCCCCCGCATTGGTAGCCTCTATTCTTACGGCATTGGAACCACTCGTAAGAAACACGTTCATGCGCACACTTTTGGCACATTCGTTGGACTTTACTACCTCAAATCCACGTGTAGCCAGTAACTTTTCATTGACAAACACCCTTACTCGGCTTACTTGGGAAGCCGATCTAATACATACATCAATCGGAAACCGTCGCTTACGAGTACTTATGGAATATCCTGAGGGAGCATTCCAGTGAATGACAGGCTTGGGTTTGGTAGTCGCTACAACTGAGGAGTTATTGTTAGAAGAGCCATTGAGACCCTGTACTAAGTTGGTAATCGCGTAGCCTTTTTTCCAATATGTATCAATGCGGGTATTGGGGAAATAACTTCTCAAAGCCCAGGATTGACGATACCCTGTGTTTTTGCTAAACATTACAATCCATTTTCCGCCACCATAAGCTAAATTTGTGATAGAATACCCTTCGCTCCACTTTTCTTTGATTCTACTTGCCGGAAAGTTAGCACTACGTACCCAGATTTGTGAGCGGTAATCTGAGCCTCTAGACATAATCACAGCCCATTTGCCCGCTCCATAAGCCAAATCAGTAACCGCATAGCCTTTACGCCAATACTCATTGATCTTGTTACTAGGCAGCATCGAATTGGTAGCCCAATATTGTCGGCTCAGTCCACTGTTTTTGGTACCTACAATGGCCCAAAGTCCGTTGCCATAGGCCAAACTGGTAACGGTATAACCTCTACGCCAGTAATCATTGATTTTTTCGCGTGGAAAGCTGGTACGGGTAGCCCATGACTGTGTACCATAACGAGTGCCCTTAGATAAAATCACAATCCAACGACTCTCGCCATAAGAAATATCGGTAATGTTATAGCCAAGCTTCCAATAACGTTTGATATCGTCCCGAGGAAAGTAACTTTTCTTAAGCCACACTTGCCGGGTAAACTTGGTGTACTTAGACATCACCAAAGCCCAGTTTTTTTCTTGTGCCGATGTTTGGTAAGCAATGGATGATGAAAAATAGAAGCAAAAGAACAGGTAAAAAGGTAAAAAACGAGTGAACGGTTTAGTTTTCATGATAGGTGTCTGCAATTGAATATAGTTCGGTAAATTAAATATATACTTTTTACAACGAAAAGTATGTGGGTTCAATTATACAATAGTATAAAGGTAAATATAAGATATTTTAACATTTTTGCGAAAAGTTATCTCCAAGGCCAACTATCACAAAAAGAACAACCAAATCGGGATAAAAATCACCGTCAGTTCTTCTATAAAACATTTCCTTTTATATGAAAAATTAAGTATATTGAATTTTTACAGACATTCAAAAGACAATGAATTGAAGGTTAATTGCAAAGTGTAAAATGACAGAAATTTAGCATTTTACCATCAGCCAATTCATAGCTGCCTGTAGGTGGTTAGTGATGGCATAAACACCACATTGATGTTCAGGTAATAATTTTAAAAAATCCCCATAACAGCCTGGAACAACTGTAAATTAGTTCTTGTATTGATTATGATATTAAGAAATTAGATTGATGATAAATAAAATGGCGCACAAGATTGATAACCAGACGGAGGAGGAGAAAAGAGAAATACTAAGAAGATACCGCCACCTACTAAAAACGGCCAGTCCCTATTTTAAAGAAGGGGATGCCCAATTGATCAAAAAAGCATTTAGAACTGCGGCTGACGGACACATAGAAATGCGCCGCAAAACGGGAGAACCCTACATTTTTCACCCAATTGCGGTGGCACAAATCGTAGTAGAGGAAATTAACCTTGGTCCTACTGCCATTGCGGCGGCTTTGCTGCACGATGTAGTAGAAGATACAGAGGTAACCATTGAAGAAATCGAGCGAGAGTTTGGCACCAAGATCGCCAAAATCGTAGATGGAGTAACTAAAATTTCTTCTACCGATGTAAAAGATTTTGAGTTTGATCGCAACATTTCTCAGCAGGCCGAAAACTTTCGCAAAATGCTGCTGACACTGTCGGATGATGTGCGGGTGATTATGGTCAAAATCGCCGATAGGCTGCACAACATGCGTACATTAGATAGTATGGCTCGTCATAAGCAGCTCAAGATTGCTTCTGAAACCATCTATATTTATGCCCCACTGGCCCACCGCCTCGGGTTGTACAAAATAAAATCAGAGCTGGAAGATTTATACTTAAAGTATACCCACCAGGAAGCCTACCGTGATATTGCTCAAAAACTCAATGAGACCAAGGTAAAGCGAGACAAGTTTATTGAAGATTTCATTGCACCCTTGCGCGAGTCTATTTCCAACGCTGGTTTCCCAGCGCGTATTTTAGGGCGCCCTAAGTCTATTTATTCCATCTGGAACAAGATGAAAGTGCAAAACATCCCCTTTGAGAAGGTGTATGATTTATTTGCCATTCGCATTATAATAGATGTAAACTCAGAAAACGAAAAGTCGGACTGTTGGCGGGTGTATTCTCTGGTAACAGACTCTTACAACCCCAATCCAGATCGTCTAAGGGATTGGATTAGTACGCCCCGAGCCAATGGGTATGAATCGCTGCATACGACCGTTATGGGACCAGATGGAAAGTGGGTAGAGGTGCAAATAAGAACCGAAAGGATGGACGAAATTGCCGAGAAAGGTTTCGCGGCTCATTGGAAATACAAAGAGCAAAATAAAAATAAAAGCAAGAAAAACGGTAAAAGGTCAGATAACTCAGGGCTAGATGCTTGGCTGGGAGTGATTCGTGACTTGAGAGAAAAAAGCAAAAAAGGAGAATGGACCGCTACTGAGTTTATCAATGATTTTCGACAAGATTTGTTCGAGAAAGAGGTGTTTGTATTTACTCCCAAAGGGGAATTGCTCACCTTGGCCAATGGAGCTACTGCCTTGGATTTTGCCTTTCATGTACATACCGAAATTGGCTACCATTGCCTGGGAGCTAAGGTAAACCAAAAACTGGTGCCTTTGAACCACCAACTCAAAAATGGTGATCAGGTAGAAATTATTACCTCCAAAAAGCAGACCCCTAGTGCCGATTGGTTGCGATTTGTGCAAAGTGCCAAGGCCAAAGCAGGCATTAAAGAATACCTCAAAAGCCAAAAAGAAATTGTAGTAAACAAGGGGCTGCATATTCTCAGAAAAAAATTATCAGATTTGGGGCTGCACTACAATGAAACATTGCTAGACCAAATCAAGATTTTTCTGGAGCTCAAAAAATCATACGATTTACTGCATGCCATTGGCAAAGGTTACATCACTCCCCAGCACATCAACCGTTTCAAAGAATGGAAAGTAAAGCGGGATAACGAAGCCAAAAAAGCTGCAGTAGCGGCTCCTGAAAGCGAAAACCTGAAAAAAAATAAAAACAAAGCCAAGATAGATACCCTGTTTATCGGGGATGAAAGTGGCATAGAATACACGCTGGCCAAATGTTGTAATCCCCTACCGGGCGATGATGTATTTGGATTTATTACAATCCATGATGGCATAAAAATTCATCGAACCGATTGCCCACAAATGGTGAAAGCAATGGCTCAACACGGTGATCGTATTATTCGAGCTCAGTGGAAATCTCAGCGAGAGCTCGCCTTCTTGGCCATCTTAAAGGTGCAAGGAACCGATCGTTTGGGCTTACTCAAAGATATTACGCAGGTAATTTCGGGAGATTTGCAGGTAAACATGCGTGCGATGAATATCGGCATTACTGATGAAGGTATTTTTGCGGGTAATATCAAGGTATTTGTATATGACACCCAACACCTAGAGACACTCATTACTAAAATTAGACTGGTGGAGGGAATCGTAAGTGTGGATCGCTGCGATACGGACGAATAAAGCTTTTAAGCAAACAAAATTGTTCTATATTTGTATAGAAAAATGGTATACCAAAGTTTAAAAGATTAAACAAAAAACACGCTCTTTAAAATAGAGGTAACTACCAACCACAACATAAAGTAATGAACACTATTCAACGTAGATTTTAAAGATTAATTATGGCATTCAATAACGAAGAATTAGATAAAGTAAAGCAAATATTTGTTGCGTACCTTGAAAACAAATCCTTGAGGAAAACACCTGAAAGGTTTGCTATCCTGGAAGAGATTTACACTCGTGGTGGACATTTTGATGTAGAGTCGCTTTACATCAGTATGAAAAACAAAAACTATCGGGTAAGCAGAGCTACAGTATACAATACGCTAGATATTCTGGTAGATTGCGACTTGGTGATCAAACATCAGTTTGGAAAAAACCTGGCCCAATATGAAAAAGCCTATGGTTACAAACAACACGATCACTTGATTTGTACTGAATGCCACAATGTGGTGGAGTTTTGTGATCCTCGTATCCAAAATATTCAAAACATGGTGGGTGATCTGCTCAAGTTTGACATCATGCATCATTCTTTGGTGTTTTATGGCAAGTGTAACCGCACCAATTGCGAAAACAAAGCTGCCTTGGAAACTAACAAGGCTGGATAATAAAACAAAAGCGAGTTGGGTAGGCACATTCCCAGATTTTGTCCTTTTGAACTAAATGTAAAGACATGACTTTTGAACATACTATAGAAAACCAAAAGCTGATATTGGAATTTGAAGGAGATTTGATAGAAATTCCACGTGATACCGGATTGACGATTGTTATAGAAGATGCCATAGAACAAGGTGTTCGGGTATGTGCCATTGATATATCCAAGTTGCGTTATATGAATAGTACCGGGATCAATACCTTGATTTTAGTACTTACAAAGTTTAGAAACCGAGGAGGGGAAGTGGTGCTTATTAATCCTTCTGATCAGATCAAGAATTTGCTGATTATTACTAAGTTATCAGCTATATTCACCATTGCTTACTCTAAGGAAGAAGCCATGCAATTGTTGGAACAAGAACTTTCGGCTGGTACTTCTGACAACGAATAATAACTTTAACTGCATATGATAAACAAGCTATACTATACTAGGATTTTTCTGCTCCTGGTATTCAGTTTTACTTGTTGTCAGTTTATTAGCAAACCTCAAAAGCAAGTAGAAGGCATCATTATTCCAGATGAGTTTTTCGAGTTTTCTAAAGAAAGTAACTATTATTTGGTTAAATATATCAAAGGAGTTTTGGCCGAAAAGCCTCAGTCATTAAAAAACCTTATTCAATTTGACTGTGGTGGAGCATCTTTTTGCTATGATTTGGGAGGGGTAGCATTGCAAACTCTTGACAAGATTGGAGAAGAGAAGATGGTTGAGTTGTTGGCAAAGTTGGATAAAAAGACGAAGAAGAGACTAGAACTTTTATTATTATATGGTTTGGAATATAGTGACATCAATTCCAAAAAACGAAAGGCGCCACGCAAAGCAGATTTAGCGCTGGAGTTTCCAAGATTACATAAAAGCCTCACGCAATAACAGGAGAGGTGATTATCTAAGATTTCAAATATTAAAAAATGAACGTAAACATTTTACTAGGATTACAGTGGGGAGATGAAGGTAAAGGAAAGATTGTAGACTTTCTGGCTCCTCAATATAAAGTAGTAGCACGTTTTCAGGGCGGACCCAACGCGGGGCACACCCTAGAGTTTGATGGCATTAAACACGTACTGCATCAAATTCCATCGGGTATTTTCCGGGCTGATACTAAAAATATTATCGGAAACGGTTTGGTGCTTGATCCTATTGTGTTGAAAAAAGAAATAGAAGGACTGGCCAAGTACAACCTTGACCTCAAAAGTAATCTGTTTATATCGAAAAAAGCTCACGTGATCTTGCCTGCCCACAAGTTGTTGGATGCAGCATATGAACAAGCTAAAGGAGACAAGAAAATCGGCTCTACTTTGCGTGGTATTGGCCCTACTTACCAAGACAAAACCGGGCGACATGGGATCCGTATGGGAGATTTGATCAGCGAAAACTTCAAAGAAAAATACCAGGAGCACCTGGCCCGTCACGCTCGTTTACTCGAGTTTTTAGAGTACAAATGTGACCCTTCGGAGATGGAAAAAGAGTTCTTTGAAGCCGTAGAGTACCTTAAGCAATTCCATTTTGTAGACAGCGAATATATGATCAATGAAGCCATTCAGTCTAAAGATAGTATTTTGGCTGAAGGGGCACAAGGTTCTTTACTGGACATTGATTTTGGCTCTTATCCTTTCGTAACAAGCTCACATACTACTGTGGCTGGAGCTTGTACTGGTTTGGGTATTGCGCCTCATCATATTGGTGATGTATATGGCATTTTTAAGGCGTATTGTACCCGAGTGGGTAGTGGTCCCTTTCCAACCGAACAACTCAATGAAGTAGGAGAAAAGCTTGGAAAAGTAGGTAATGAGTTTGGAGCTACTACTGGGCGCCCTCGTCGCTGTGGCTGGTTAGATCTACCTGCGCTCAAATACACGGTGATGATCAACGGGGTGACACAACTTTTGATGATGAAGGCCGATGTGTTAAACGGGTTTGAAGAAATCAAAGTATGTACCCATTACAAGCTCAAAAATGGTGAAATTACCGACCAATTGCCTTACGATCTTACCGAAGATGTAGTAGAACCTATTTATAAAACTTTTAAAGGTTGGAACCGAGATTTGGAGGGCATTACCACGTTTGAGGAGCTGCCAAGCGAAGTGTTAGACTACGTAGCATTTATCGAAGATGAAACCCGAGTACCCATTACGTTGATATCTATTGGCCCCGATCGTAAACAAACTATCCATAAAAGCGAGCTAGCCTTGAATTAATGTTTCCTTATGCAAATCGTATCAAAAAATATATTATCATTATCCGGAGGCTTTGGCCTTCGGATAATTTTTTTATGCCTTATACTCACCTCTTGTACTACTGATAAAAAACAAGCAACTACGACCTCTCCCGCCCTGCTACAGATGACTAAAGAGTTTAAAGGAGAATACACACTTGAATTTATCCAAAAAGAAGTCAATGCGGCCTTTGAAATATACGAAGTACAAGCAATTGAGGCTAACTATCAGCGTTGTGCTGATGCGCTTATCCAACTACGAAAAGCCAGCAAAAATGGGGTAAGCGAAATGGATATTCTTTCTCATGTAAAAGCGCTCAATGCCCGTGCTTATGGGGTTTCTTTTTTCAAACAATTAAAAGCTTCTGCCAAATACCTCGAAAATAATTCATTGGATTTACCCTCTTAATGAGTGATTTTAAACAGACGAAAAAATACGCTTACATTTTTGAGTATACTTGTGTTATTCTTAGTTGCAGTTTTTCCGAATGCTTTTCAATGAGTGTTTAAAAACACGCTAAAATGGTTATTTAGATGGAGTCTGTTAAAAACATTCGGAAATTCTGGTAGGTTTGTTTGCATTTTTTTTATATTGATACTACTTTATTGCATTTAAATTGTCTTTTTTGCAGAAGGTTGTGCCAAAAACTATAACTTTGCTCTTTAATGTTTACCAAAGTTTAAAGCTATAAGCACTGAAATACAAAGCTTTAGGTACAACAATTGTGTATGAAAAAGATAACTGTGAACCAAATACTAATATCAATGCGCAGACCACTTTATTTCTTATTATTTATGAGCCTGTTGGCAACTTCAGGCGTATGGGCGCAAACAGCCGAAGAATACTTCGACCAAGGCAATATAAAACTGAATCAAGGAGATTATACAGGAGCAGTAGAGAATTATGATAAAGCCATTGCCCAGCAAAGCAGAGTACCTGCATTCTATGCTAACCGAGCCAAATAGCGATTTAGACGATATTTGGCAATGGCTCGGTTAGCATAGAATGCAGGTACTCTGCTTTGCTGGGCAATGGCTTTATCATAATTCTCTACTGCT
>DMXI01000040.1 GCA_003483885.1 Microscillaceae bacterium | reverse complement strand
TTTACTCCAAAGCCATGTTTAATATATGTATGCGCATAACCAACGACTACGCCGAAGCCGAAGATGTATTACAGGAGGCTTTTGTAGATGCGTTTCGCAAGTTGGATACTTTTAAAGGAGATGCCACGTTTGGAGCATGGCTAAAGCGCATCGTGATCAATAAGTCGATCAATCACGTCAAGAAACGAAAGGCGGATTTTGTATCGGTAGACAACATGGACTTTGGCGAAGAACCTCCTCAAAAGTTTTCAGGAGAAGACGAGGAACTCAAGCTGCAAGTAAAACAAGTACATCGGGCAATTCAACAATTGCCAGACGGATTTAGGGTAGTACTCACTTTATATTTATTAGAGGGGTACGATCACAGAGAAATATCGGAGGTACTCGGAATCACCGAATCTACTTCCAAATCGCAATACAATCGTGCTAAAAAGCGTTTGTTGAGCATTATTAGAGAAAATGTATTGATATGAATCGGTTGAACGAAGACATATTGGAAAAATTTATCACCCAAAATCGGGAAGGGCTAGACGGCTTTGATCCGCCAGCAGAAATGTGGCAAAACATTTCGGCGGAACTGGACAAGCAGGAAGCTACTTCTGGTGAATTGGCGGAAGATAAATTAGAAACCTTTGTACGCAACAATCAGGCGGCGTTCAATCTTTTTGAACCTCCGGCTGAGCTATGGCAAAAAATCACAGGTGAATTAGAACAAACAGACATTGAAAATAATTCTGACGAACAAGTATTAGAGAGTTTTGTAGCTAACCACAAAAACTCTTTAGATATGTTTGAACCACCTGCGGATATTTGGCAAAAGATTGCAGGAGATTTAGAAGATGCCAAAGAAGCTGTTCCTGAAAATATAGAAGACAATCAGGGAACATTATTGGAACAATTTGTTACGGAACATAGAGAGGATTTGCAATTGTTTGAACCTCCTACCGAAATGTGGCAAAAAGTATCGGCTGAGCTAGATACCACCCAAAAAGGCAAAGTGATCGCATTAACGCAACGTCCACTTTGGCGAGTGACGTCAGTAGCCGCAGCCATAGTACTGGTAGGTTTTGTAGGGTTTAAGTTGTGGGGAGGAAATAATACCAGTAATCCAGGCATTGCCAAAGGAGGAGATGCTACCACCAAATTGTTGCAAGAGGCCACCGCAGATTTAAACAAAGGAGGATTAGACCTTAAAACAATTGATCCGGAATTGGCAGAAGCCGAAAGTTATTATACCGAAAAAATTGCCGAGAAAAAGAAAGCATTGGATCAGTACAATTTAGATGATCTGGCATTGAAAGAGGAGTTTAAAGGAGATATTTCTGAACTAGACTCTACTTATCGGTCTTTGAAAAAAGAATTGTACACTGTACCCGGCAAAGAGAAAGTAAGTGAGGCAATGATATTGAACTTGCAAACACGTATAGAGATTTTGAATCAACAACTTAAGATTTTAGAGAAGACTCGTAAAGAGAAGGAAAAGAAACAACAGAAAAAAACAAAGAACAATGAAAAAATGGACATTTAAGTTGATATTGTTTTTTTGGGTACTAAACACAGCCTGGGTGCACGCTCAGGTAGAACGAACCAAAAAAATATCAAAGTCCTACCCCGTGACGGGTAGCACGGCTTTGAATATTGAGAATAAGTTTGGAAAAATTCACATCAATACTAATGATGGCAATACCATCAAGGTAGATGTGACGATGGTCGGCAGATCGTCGGATGAGGCCAAGGCCCAAAGTATTTTGGATAAGCTTCAAATAAATGTACAAGGCGAAAATGAAATTAGTTTTCGAACCAGTGTGATTTCCGGGATTCGCTCTACGCGTTCTTTGAATCGAGATAGTAAGCGCTCGTTTGAGGTAAACTACCTGATTTCGATGCCTAAGAATGTAAAATTAAAGGTAAGAAATCGCTACGGAAATGTGTTTTTGGGAGATTTTAGTGGAGAGTTGGATATGTATGTAGCCCACGGAAGCATCAAAGCCGCGAAGATTATTAACCCACAAGATAAAAAAATAAAAATAGCTTTTGGCAGCCTGGATATAGACCAGGTAGAGCAAGGAGAGCTTACTGTCGCTTACGGCTCACTGAAACTAGAGAATGGAGAGAAAGTGCAAGTAATTAATAAAAACTCTTCAGTGGATATCAATCAGGTAAAGAACTTGGATATTCAAAGTAAATACGGTGAGCTAAAAGTGGCAGAGGTAGACAATATTTCAGGTACTTCTGCATCTGACCAAGTGCGGATTGGAGTGCTGAATAATAGCTGCACACTAGCACTTAAATATGCCAAAGGTTTTGAGGTAAAGCGAGTGAATAAAAACTTCAAAAAAATAGACATTGATGGAAAGTATAGTCCGATGGATTTCCGCTTTGAAAACGGGGCTTCGTTTGACTACCAAATCAATACTCAATTTGGCAAGTTGGTATCGGCTCTGATGAGAAGTAAGAAAATTGGAGATTACTACAAAGGGAAGTTTGGTAACAGCAACGCTAAATCTAAGGTGAGCATTAAATCTCAATACGGTACCGTAAGAATTAAATAGTAGCCAAGTTTTATCATATAAAATGTCCATATAATTATTGAAAAACTATAGCGAACCTTTCTTAATCTAAGGATTGAGAAAGGTTTTTTTGCTTTAGGCCTGGAGATTTATCAGATGTTTTTAAATTTGATAAACATACTCTAAATCGTAATATTGTTTGTTGGTAATGCTTTACGCTAATACCAACAAAGATTGAATTCAATATCAAACATTAATCATCAATAAAATTGATCCCATTAGAATACTACTTATATATTGGCGCTTTTTTGTTTTGTGCAGGCGTGGTACTGGTACTCACCAAACGCAACGCCATTGTGGTATTGATGGGCATCGAGCTTATCTTCAATGCGGCTAACATTAATCTGGTGGCATTTAGTCAATTTGACCCTCAGCGCCTTCAAGGTCAAGTTTTTACTCTTTTTGTGGTAGTGATTGCTGCCGCCGAAGCTACTATAGCACTCGCCATTGTGCTGAAAGTCTACCAGCACTTTAAAACCATTCGTCTGGATGATTTGAACGAATTGAAAGGGTAATAATGGCACGAAAATCTTGGCCCTTCAAGCGTATTCTTCTCTTTTTAGGATTGCTAATTACGGTAATTTCTGGCGTTATCTTGTGGTGGATCAACGTAGTGAAGCCCCCCAATGGGATAGGAATAGGACTTGTTTCTGCTGCTTTGTTATTGGTAGGTATAGGGGTGTTATTGATAGCAGGTTTTTTATATCTGTTGCCTTAGTAGTTTTCTCAATCCATCATCATTTTATTATTTGCGAATTTGCTCATTATTGCAGAGATTGAATTTGATTGTTAGCCCTAAATATAAATAACTTATTTGAGCTAGTTGGCTAAATAGTTAATTATGAGATGTTTGTGCCTGCCCTTGAAATGAGAAATAGATTGTTATTAATCTTATTGCCAGGAGTTTTGTTGTTCCTGATTTTGACCTTGAAAAGCCATATTGGGGCTTACTATTTGGGTTCGAATCAAGACCCTGGATACATGTATTTACTGAATGGTTTAAACTTGGTAAAGGGAAAACCTCCTGGACATGTAGATAATCCTGGGACTACTTTGCAAGAGGTAGCTGCATTGAGCATTGGGGGTACTTATTTACTTGCTGGACAATCCGAGAATGTACAAAAAGACGTATTATCTCATCCCGAAAAGTACTTGCAGGTGATCAATTATGTGTTGATTGGGCTGGTATTATTGACCTTGTTTGTGTTGAGTTATCGTATTGCCAAAAACCACGGATGGCAATATGGCGTATTCTTCCAGTTTAGCTTATTTACCCACCCAAAGGTGGTGTATGAACTCGCCTATGTAAAGCCTGAGTCATTTGTTCTAGTGGCTTCTATGTGCTTTATGTATGTCATTTTCAATATGTTATTGAATAATGACTTCGAGCAGCGATATATGGTGTATAGTCGTAGTCTAGGGATTATTTGCGGGATTGGTCTCATTAGTAAGCTTACTTTTCTACCGCTTTTTGTAGCTACGCTTTTCCTACTCTCCAAAGCTTCTTACAAACAAGGTTTTTTGAATATTTATATCAAGGGATTGGGGCGTTTCCTGGCTTTTTTTCTGATTACTTGCTTGGTTTTAGGTTTTCCAGTGCTGTTTTCGGTGCAATACCTAGCGCATTGGGTCATTGGTTTGGTCGTTGGGTCGGGTAAGTATGGTAGTGGAGAACTCATCATTGTGGCGCCGTCGTTGTTTACGGTAGGATTAAAAGCGATTTTTTCTAAAAATATTTTCTTTGCCTTTTCCTATCTAGCCCTATTAGGTGCCTGGGTATACGGTCGAGTTAAGCCCCAAAAAGTGGTGACTATCGGATTTAGAGTATTGAGTTTTTTGTTGATCGCGTTCACGTTACAAATATTTATTGTGGCTAAGCATTACGCTCATCATTATCTCATTCCTGTATTGCCTTGGTCTTTGATGAGTTGGTTTGTGTTATATAAAAGCTTCAAATTCCAGTTCAAAATCAACCAAATGGCTCTGTATGGAGGTGCAGTATTAGGGATCGTACTTTACACCTTTAACTTTAGGCCATTGCTACCAAGGTTAGAAGAATTTAAGCAGACACAAACCCAACTGGTTAATGAATTGAAGCTAGAGAAATATAAAGACAAGAAAATATTAGGCTACCATACCTCTTCAGGGGTAGAACATGCCTTGATTTTTGGGATATTTTGGGCAGGTAAAACCAGGAATGAAAACACACGATACTATCAGGGGATTTACCAGAAGCTATATGCAGATCGGGTAGGGGAGTTTGCGAAGGTAAGTATACAGGAACTGACCAAAGATAAGGAGCGTTTTATCATTCAAACCCAGACTACAGTAGCTAACAATATTTTGGAAAAACAAGCAAAAGGTAAGACCTATCGTTTACGTTTAAAGAAAATCTACTCGACTGGGGTGGAGCATTTATACAAAATTGTAGCCATTGAATAATCGTTGATAATCAAGTAATGAGGGAAAGTGCTCGACTGCAAACCTTGTTATTTGCGAATTTGCTCATTATTGCAGAGATTGAATCCGATTTTTTAGCGTGTGTTTAAGCATGCACTTACCGATTCAGTCACCATGAAACTGCACTTACAAAACTTTGGGCCTATTCAAGAAGCCACCATTGACCTTACCCGTCGCATTTATGTGTTTGTGGGGTATAACAATAGTGGCAAAACCTACCTTTCACAATTGATTTGGAGTATTTTTTCGGAAGATACTTTACAGCGTTTTGCCAAAAAAGTAACGGCGATAGGCGAGGTAAAAGAACGATTGACATTGAGTGAAGGGCTACTCCAGGCAGTGACTACCCAATTTGCGGAGTTCATCATTCAAGATATTTTACCCGAGGTATTCAATGATTCCCGCAAAGAGTTTTTAGCCAACGAAGCCTTAAAGCTTGATTTTCGGTTTGATGCTGAAGCCATCAATGAACTAGAGGTAGAGCTGCACTACCCGTCGTTGGCTAGTGCAGGGGGGCTTATAAAAATGGTAAAAGCCAAAGGTAGCCTAGAGATAGAAGCCCAAAATGGGATGCCTGCCGCTGAACAATGGATTGATTGTATTACCCGCTTATTGTTTCATCAAACGATTGGGCAGACACCTTTGTTTTTGCCTGCCAATCGCATCTTTTTTCCTGCCTTCTATAAGTATTTGTTCCAACTAGAACGCGAAGATAAGCAACGCATGGAAACCGAAATGTCGCGTTTGTTGAGATTGCTTCAGTCCAATACCAACGAGTTACAGCAAGCCCTAGAAGCTGCCCTAGAGGCTTTTCAAAGCCCTTACACTGCCCCTACCAATACTTTATTTAACAAAATGTATGAGCTTAATACGCATTCGGTAGCGCGGGATTACTATCAGGATTTGCTCAAAATGCTGGGAGAGTTATTAGGGGGCGAAATTGTACTACATAATGTAGAAGGATTGGGGATAGTAGAGTTTAGGTTGCAATTGGCCAAGCAAGCACAACACTTGCCTATGTTTTTGGCTTCCTCCTCGGTCAATCAGCTCACCACGCTGTTTTTGTATCTAAAATACTGGGCCGAAAAGCACAACAACTTTTTGATTATAGATGAACCCGAGGAAAATCTGCATCCAGGCAATCAGGTAAAACTGAGTAATCTTTTGCTCAAATTTGCTACCCAACATAACAACCGTATTTTATTGAATACCCATAGTCCGTTGATGGTAGAAAACATCAATAATTATGTTTATTTAAACATTTTGAAAGAGAGCACTGGACAAGATGTGACTAAAATTATCCAGCAAAATCGCTTGAATATTGATCCAAACATTCATGTGAAACAAGCGGACTTGGGGGTGTATTTTTTTAAGCGGGGTAAGGTGACTGACTTGCAGGATGAATCCAACGATTTTGGAATACATTTCCGGGACTTTTACAAAGTATCTCGGGAAGTAAGCAATACAGGGAAGATTTTGACCGATTACATAGATTTTGCCGACGATGAAGAAGATTTACTTGATTAATCATGACAGCGATAAGGGGCTTCTGCAAAATCTATTTCCGGTGGCTTTGCGCAGTGAAGGTTTAGGGTTTATAGAAACTATTGCACTTACCGACCAAGTACGGGTAGAGGGCAGTCCTCATGAAAAAGCCCCAGAGCTAAATGAATTGATCATTCACCAGTTAGAAGACGTAGAAAACCTGCGTGAAGTATTGGTTGTCAATCTGGAACAAGACATTGAAGGAATCTCTACCAAGCATCGTACGCCTGAGATTGCACTGTTGCTTTTGCAAGAGTTTGAGCAAACCTTTCGGGTGCAAATATGGCTCATTGAGCTCAAAACTTCGTTGACTAATCGATCTCTTTCAGGGATAGAGGCCAAGTTTCGTTGCGCGATGAATCGGATGTATATGCTGATGAATTTTTTGGACTATGCCACTTATGGACAACAGAAGAATGTGTACCTCAGTTTTAAAGGCTTGGTTTTGTATAATAACGATCATACCCAGCCTGAAGAGGACTTGGCCATATATCAGATTTTGAAGAAATACCAACAAAGCGAAATTGAGCACAAAAGAGACGTGACTTTACGTTGTGATACTTTATTGAGTGGAAATGACAAAATTCAAGTAAAATTTATTCAAAATAATAGCAATAGTCTCCATCGCTATGTATTATCTTTGACTCAATTGATCAAAAACCCTTTTTGATATGGAGAATCTTAAATACCTCATATTGCTTATTTTAATATTACCATTATTCAACTTTTTGGTGCTGCTGGCAGGCCAAAAAAAGATGAAGCAATGGGGAGGTCATTTAGCTTCTGGCATTTTGTTGATCAATACCATTTTGGCGGTAGTAGTAGCCATACTGCAAATGGGGAAAGATAAGGCTTTTCACCTTGAGGTAAGTTGGTTTAAGCTAGGGAGTAGTGATTTCGCAGTAAGCTTGTACATTGACAATTTAAGCATATTGATGCTACTTATTGTCAACTTTGTCTCGTTGTTGGTGCACGTGTTTTCGCTGGAATATATCAAAGGCGATAAACACTACAACCGTTATTTTGCTTATCTGGGGTTATTTACCTTTGCTAAGCTTGGGATTGTTATTTTCTACAATCTGTTGATCATATATATTTTCTGGGAATTGGTAGGGTTGGCTTCTTACCTACTCATTGGTTTTTGGTACGAAAAGAAATCGGCTACTCAGGCCAGTCAAAAAGCCTTCTTGGTGAATAGAATAGGTGATGTGGGTTTTTTGGTGGGCATCTTATTGGTATTCAGCTATTTTGGAGATTTTAACCTTGCCACGATTGCCCAAAGCCCTCAACTAGCCGGGTTGTCAGGAAGTGTCTTGTTAATCATAGGTTTATGTTTGTTTTGCGGAGCAGTGGGCAAATCAGCTCAGTTTCCGTTACACGTTTGGCTACCCGATGCCATGGAAGGGCCTACCCCTGTTTCAGCCTTGATTCACGCGGCTACGATGGTGGCAGCGGGAGTTTACTTATTGGCACGTATCTTCTTTATGCTCAATATAGAAGCCCTTACGGTGATTGCTATCATTGGTGGGATTACCGCATTTATTGGGGCATTTTCGGCTTTAGCCCAAAGCGATATCAAAAAAGTATTGGCCTATTCTACCATTTCCCAATTGGGCTACATGGTGATGGGAATGGGCATTGGGGCTTACGAAGCCAGTCTATTGCATTTGTTTACCCACGCCTTTTTCAAAGCAGGATTGTTTTTATGTGCTGGAGCGGTGATTCATACCATGCACGAGCTAGAGCATCGCCTTGACCTGCACTTTGATGCCCAAAATATGTATCTTATGGGAGGGCTACGTAAAGCCATGCCTTTTGTGTTTGTTTGTTATACCCTTTCGGCGGCGGCACTGGCAGGTTTACCCTTTTTCTCCGGGTTTTTATCTAAAGATGCTATCTTGAGTGGCTCATTGGCTTGGGCGTCCTTCAAAGGAGGGGGGAT
Organism: Microscillaceae bacterium; assembly: GCA_003483885.1. Taxonomy (GTDB): domain Bacteria; phylum Bacteroidota; class Bacteroidia; order Cytophagales; family Microscillaceae; genus Microscilla. Next base: position 13,397 of record DMXI01000040.1, on the reverse strand, counting down.
TTGGTACGTCATTCCTGTGATTGGTTTTGCTTCTGCTTTCTTGACTGCTTTTTATATGGGACGCCAGTTATTTTTGGTGTTTTTTGGAAATTTTGGGGTGGAAAAAATATTTGAAAAAGCAAAAGGGGCATTGGCAAAAGTAGAGCCTGTAAGCTTGAAGATGAGAATCCCTTTGGGAGTGTTGGCCTTGGGTTCGTTATGGATTTTGGTATCTCCCAATCCGTTTAATGCCGAAAGTGGCGCACTTTGGCAGTGGTTACATGCCACTAGTGGTAGCAAAGTGGTCAGTGCAAAGGTTTTTGAGGGTTTGGTAGAAGGGAGTCATCATATGCATCTATTTACGGCTTTAGCATCAGTTGTTTTGGCTTCTTTGGGCATTGTAATGGCTTATCTGTTGTTTCGTCGCCATCGTGTTCACCCTGAATATGAGCTATTGGGCACCCCTACCCTGTTTCATATGTCTCGCAATGGGTTATATGTCAATGAGTTGTATAAAAACGCCTTTTCAAAACTCACTCTCAATTTATCCTACAAAAGTTTTAGCATCGATCAGGTTTATCATCGGGTATTTACCAATGGTATTGTCAAAGTATCTGCTGGAGTGGCCCAATTGGATCGCAAAGTAGTAGATGGAGCCGTAAATTTGGTGGCAAAGTTTCAGGTAGTTTTTGCCCATATCATTGCTTGGATAGACCGTGCGGTAGTAGATGGCTTTGTCAATTTTTTAGCATATTTGGCCAAGTTTGTCGGACGCTTTACCCGTAGTTTTCAAAACGGCAATATTCAAAGCTATTACCTGTGGGTAGTGTTGGCGATTCTTATTTTAGTTATTTTCTGGTTGTTTTAGCTTCTCCCTATCTTTTTAATAAACATTTGGCTTTGAATTTTACCTGTTGATAGGCACTCCATGAATGATAACTTGACAAAGGGTTTTGTTGAATAATTTTGAAAAATGCAGGACCTAAGTGCGTTTGCCCTGCGGTGTGTTTTGTCCAAATTTGCTTGAGAAGGTGGGTAAACTCAGGTTCAGGATATATCTTTTTAGCCTGATTTTGTCCTTGGAGTTTGAGTAGCCATTGCGACAAACTCTTGAGCAAGTTCAAGTCAGGCGAAGCGCTTCCATGTACTGAATCAAAATGCAAACGAAGTTCTTCAGGTGTGGGTGAAATGTTTAATTCCTGTAAGGCCAATCGTTGTACTTTTTCGGCATTTGCTCGCTGAATCTGGGTAAATTTAACCGAAACTTTCTGAGTATGTTGTCTTACCTTGGCCAATATTTCTGGAATAACAGCCAAATTTCCTTGCTGAGACATTGCCGACCAAAAGCCATAATCTTCTGAAAAATCAAAATCAGATTGATAACGTATGTGATGTTGATCTATCACAGATTTTCTCATCATGATGGTTGAATTCGCAAAACAATTTTCAAAAAGAAGGCGACATTTGATCTCCATGGGGTTGACATTGAGCCACCAGGTTGCCAACATTTGATCTTCGGAAAAGTATTGTACTCCAGCTCCACACAATATTACCTCAGGTGTTTTTTCTAAATAACTTACTTGCATTTGTAAGCGTTGCGGTTCATTGATATCATCGGCATCTATCTTGGCAATGTATTTCCCCTGAGCCATTTCCAGGGCCTGATTGCGTACTTGGGCCAACGATTGTTTCTGAGGGTTTCTCACAGGTTTGATACGATCATCTTGTTGGGCAAAGTCCTGTATGATTTGCCAGCTACGATCAGTAGAGGCATCATCGATAATAATGTATTCAAAGTTGCTCAAAGATTGATTCAGAACACTTTGAATACTGGCAGGCAGGTAAGCCTCGGTGTTGTGTACCGGAGTTATGACAGAAACTAGAGGACTGGCACTCATAAATCTAAATATTTACTTTTTCGTTTGAGCAAACAATCTACCATAAAAACAAAGGTGTTTTTGAAACCTATTGGATGCTTTTTTCGCAATGGTGAACGCAAGAAAAGCTTCAGGGTTTGGAGGCCTTTTGGGGTAGAAAGTTGGCACAAATGCATCCAGGTTTTTAGTAATAGTTGCTGAGCGTATGGTGTACCGAGAAAGGAAGGTGAAGACCGTTCATATAGTTTGAATAACCATTGGTTAGCAGCTTCCAGATGCTCATTGCTTATAGGTGCCTGAAATGGAAATATATGGAAATGGGTTTCTAGTTCTTCAGGAGTAACATCAGGCGTATAATGTTGGATAAATTGTTTGGCATTGTAAATAAACCAATGACGTTGAGTAGCTTGATATTGGACTGAGACCTGTTGGCTATGTCTGCGATACTTTACCAGTACCTGGGGTATATTGGCCAATCGGCAATGACGATGCAATGCAATCCAAAAAGCAAAATCTTCGGCATGCGGATATACAGAGGAATAAGTAAGCTGGTGTTTTTGTAATACGGTATTCCGCAGCAATACACTTGGGTGGCAAAAAGTAGCTTTGTTGAAAAAGATATGGGCGAGGATTTGGTCGTGCTCAGTAGGATATTGCATAACTGTGCCTTCATGTTGCCCCAGGTATTCTACCCAACTGCCACAAACACCTATTGCGGGATGGGCCTCCATAAAGGCAACTTGCTCAGCAAAACGATGGGGTAAACTAATATCATCGGCATCCATACGGGCTATATAAGTGCCTTTGGCCTGCTGGAGGCCTTTGTTGAGGGTGTCAATCAACCCCTGATTGGTAACGTTCCTAATTACCCTGATTCTTGAGTCTTGGTAACTTTCAATGATGTCCAACGAGTTATCCTCCGAGCCATCATCGAAAATCAAAAACTCAAAATTGGCATATGTTTGCGCCAAAATACTCTCAATGCTAGCACGTAGATAAGTGGCAGCGTTATACACAGGCATTACCACCGATATCAAAGCTTCAGTATTGGGCATTGTTCAAATGGTTTTAAGAAATGCTTTAGCGGCTAATTTAGACACTTTATTGAGACGGGCAAGGATAAACATCCAGCGAGGGAATACAACTGTTGGAAAGTAGTTTTGAGTCTTTTGCATTTGGGTATATTGATACCTAACCATTTGATAACCAATAAATTTTAAGAATGGATGACGATGCTCTTTGGCTATGTCTTGATGCAGTTGGGCATAGAGGTGAAACAATTCCTCAAGCTCTTGAGGGTTACCCTGAATAAAGTCATTGGTAATGTTATGATTGCCCAGCATACTGGTGGTTACCAATGGGCGATTAGTATAATGGATTTTGGGCGTTGCTAATAATAATTGTACATAAAATGCCACATCTACCCTCCATATTAGTTGTTGGTCGAACTTGAGCGTTTGCTGGTTTTGAAAAATTGTACAGCTAGGCACGCCAATGTAATTATGAAAAATTAAATGATGAGGTTTTTCTCTGATAAGACTTAATTGATCTGGCGAGGTAAGTCTTACATAATAAGTATCTTTTTTCGGGTAATAATTGAGCGATGCACTGTAGAAAATACACGTGGGTTGACGATTAAATTCAGTTACAAAACAAGCCAAGCTATCGTGGTAAGTAAACCAATCGTCATGATGCATTATTTTGATGAGTCGCCCTTGAGCTTTACTCAAGGCAAAATTCCAGTTTTCGGGTACGTCTTTCGAGGGTTGGTTTCGGATAAATGTAAACTTTTGCTTGAATTTAGACTGGTATGTTTCTACTAGTTTAGCCACCTGATCGCTACGAGAATCATCCGTAATAATGACTTCAAAATCTTGAAAAGTCTGGATTAGTAGTGACTCCAGTAGCTTGGTTAAATGGGTTGTTTGTTCATATGTAGGGATACAAATAGATACTTCAGGTTTGGGCATATAGTGAATTTTTAAGCAATCTTTTCGGCAATCCCGATCAGAAAATCTTTTTTGGTTAGGTGTTCGCCAACCTTGTAGTCTACGTAATTTTGGTATAAAAAATTAGAGATACGAAACCCGTTTTGGGTAAGCCATTGCTTCATTTTATCTTCATCAATGTCAAAGGTAAAATGAAATCCCATTTTTATTTTTATAGGGCTACGCTCCTCCATATATGGTGTCGAAAATATCAACTTTCCATTGGGTTTGAGCGCCTTATGAAAATTGGCCAATACTTTTTGCATATCTTCTTGGGTAAAGTGTTCCAGGGTTTCAAACGACACAATACCATCAAATACCTCATTAAAATTGAGTTGACGTAAGTCGGTTTGCTGCAACGACAAATTATAGCGACTGGCGTATCTTTTTCTAATGACTCGCACCGTTTTTTCGTCAATATCGGCCCCAATTACCTGCGCTACCTTATCAGCCAGCATGGCACTACCATAAGCACTACCACAGGCAAAATCTCCCCAAAATTCATCAGGGCCAACCTGTTCAAGTGCAAATTCATAACGTCTCAGATGCGCCTTTTCATAAATATTTTTTAAGCGCTCAAAAACGATTTCTTTATTGTAATCAATGTCTACCCGTTCTCCACCATTCCAGAGAGAAGGTGTCAAAAAATTCTCCAACCACTTTTTCATTATATCTATTCATTAAATTCGGCATACAATGGCCAAATCTACAAGGTTTTAGCCCTCTATTCCAACAAAAGTGAGCCTTCTTTGGGCTGCTTAGCCTACTATAGTCAGGATTATTTTTTTATCAAAATGCCCTGGCAAGTAGGTAAGCTAAGTATTTGGGTATTTTTAGAAGCAGCAAAACGATCATGGGCTTTTTTCTGCCCTTCGTAGCCTGGGTAGCCATAATCATCCAGTACAATGATACCGCCTGGAACCAATTTATCCCAAAAAAAATGAAGTGCTTCTATTTCAGGTTGAGCGGCATTTAAATCTACAGACAAAAAACAAACCTGAGTAGTATCTATCTCAGATAGCACATCGGGAATGCTACCTTTGATAATGCAAGTATTAAAGGGACTAAAAGTTTGCTGTACCTGTTCATAAAGCCCTGCCACCTTATGATACCCTACATGGTAGCTTTTTTCTAGTTCTTGAGGTGTACTGTATCGCTCATCTAACCCTTCAAAAGTATCGATTAAGTAATAAGTTTTATCAAGAGAATTGAAGTTGACAAAATGAATCACCGAGCGAGCAAAAATACCTGAAAAAACACCACAGTCTACAAAATCCCCTTCGAGGTGTTTTACCTGATTGGCGGCCCAGCACAGCACATGAATGCGCCAGTGAATGTCATAGTTAGGTGGAAGCAAAGTTTGAGTTTGATCAGTAGCTTTGCCCAGATTGTAAGCCTCAATAAAGTGAGAATCTTGTATAAAGTCGGCATTATTAAAAGTATAAAGCAAGTCTTGGGCGTAGGTTAAATTGGCCTTGGGCAATAAAACATAATCATCTTTAGAGACCAATTGATGATTTTCTGGAATCCCCCATTTAGCCAGTTTAAAAGCAATTTTTTGCAATACCTTCTTTATCATAACGTGTCAGTGTTACTAGCTTCCCATTGGAGCAATGGACGAACAATTCCTGGGAAATCCCCCGTATAGTCACCTCGGGCAGATTTTCCCTGAATAGGATCTGTAATCTGAAAGGCTACTACGTGGGTTTCCTGGCAATATAACTGAAAGGGGGATACTTCAAATAAAGCGACGCCTACTTTTACGATACCCTCGTTAAGCAAATTTGAAGGAATCCACATAGTGGCTCTATACTTTCCTTTTTTTCTGGGTAGAAGTCGCAGGGAGGAAACAATGTCATGCGAATTGAGAATATTGACATCATCCTCGTTGTATAAATTGCAACCATGGGTAAAAGTATGCCCCTCCTTTAATACCTGATAATCAATAGAAATACCCACAGATGATGTTACATCCAATTGATCTTTTGGATTGAAATTTTGGTCGTGAATTGTCACCTGAGTTAGACGAGCAATGTGATTGCCTGGAGCATTGACCAAGTCCTCCCAGGTGTGTTGGGCGTTACTTTGGGTGTGTTTTTCAAGGTATTGATGAATAATCTCCTGGGTTTTGCCAATGCTTTTTATTTTTCCCTGATTCAATAAAATTGATTGAGGGCATATGCGGTTCAAGCTCTCTAAATGATGGCTTACAAATATGACAGTCTTTCCTTCGCCAGAGATTTCTTGCATTTTTCCCAGGCATTTTTGTTGAAACTTAGCATCACCCACTGATAGTACTTCATCTGCCAACAATATATCACTATCCAGGTGAGCACTAATGGCAAATGCCAACCGCATATACATTCCAGTGGAGTAATACTTGACCGCAGTGTCCAAAAACTGTCCTATTTTGGCAAAATCCACAATTTCATCCAGGCGTCTTTTAATCTCAGCTTTAGGCATACCCAATATGCCACCGTTTAAAAAAATATTTTCCCGCCCAGTTAAGTCTGGATGAAAACCAGTACCTACTTCTAGTAAGGCGTTGATTCGCCCCTCAATTGTAATCTCGCCTTTGGTAGGAGGGGTGATTCTGGAAAGTATCTTGAGCAATGTACTTTTGCCTGCGCCATTTTTGCCGATAATCCCTAAAACCTCTCCTTTTTTGAGTTCAAACGTTACATCTTGTAAAGCCCAAAAATCTTGGGCTTGCTGGACTTCTTTTGGGGATGAAAACAGGTTTTGTAGTCTTTGAGCCAGTGAATTTGTTTGGTGATTAATACGATAGCGTTTACTGATTCCTTCTACTCTTAAGGCAAACTCGCTCATAACAACCTATTTTATCACTACTTTTTCTACAATGGTACGATTTCCCCGGATAAACATCAAATGATAGACACCTGATGCGATTCCTGAAGTGCTATAACGGTAAGTATTTCTTCCTGGTGATAAGTTGAGTAATTGAACTCGACCTCGAACTTTACCTGAGCTATTGATCAACTGAAGCTGTACCACATCTTGATCTTGATTTTGGGGCAGAAAGTATTCAATATTGATAAAGTCAATGGCAGGGTTTGGGCTGATGGTCAAAATTTGAAAATCATTAGAAAAATCCTGGCAACCAAGGTTGTTTTGTGTATTGGCGTCAGTAGTATCATTTACCTGAGTGATGGTCGCACAAAAATAAGGTACCCCCTGTAGCTGATCGGTGACTAAAGTCCCTAGTATATTCGTTTGTTGACTGGGGTTGAGTACTCCTGCCCAAGTCGTTTCTGTAAACTGGTTATTACCCACATCTAGTTTAATTGTTAATTTTTTGAGGGGTACTACCGCATTATTGCGCACAGTAATCAAATATTGATTGTCTTGAACAATGACACTTGACACTTGAGCATCAATGGTATTCTTACACAAACGATTATTAGTAGTTTTGCTATCTTGGGTATTGTTTACGGTGAGAATATCCAAGCAAACGTGCCAGGTAATGTCTCCTTGGCCAGCACCCAAATCGAAAGTCAAGGTTTCATTGGTCAGTGAATTAATGACCCCTGTCCAGGACAAGTTTAGGGTATCTGTTTGGTTTACTATTCTGCGAAAGCTTAGACCAGTGACGGGAGTATTCCCATTGTTAGTTACCGAAACTTGCAACTGATCACCTACAATATTGAAATCATTGAGGCCAATTTCTAATACATCGTTAGGAGCAGATGCAATAATTTGTTGAATTTTAGGAATACTACAGCCATTAGGACCTAAAGCTTTGTAAGTAACGGTGTAAATTCCTGGATTGGTATAAGTGTGCGAGGGGTTAGAAGCGGTACTGGTGCTGCCATCACCAAAATCCCACAAATGGCTTACTGCATCTGAACTTTGGCTGGTAAAGTTGACCAAGAGTGGCGCATCTCCACTCGTTGTAGAAGCCAACATTTGACTTGTAATTCCCTCCTGAAAAGTAATTAGTTTTTTGAGGGTATTGCTTACTCCCAAGTTAGTCGTAACCGTAAGCGTAACTTCATAAGTTGTAGCAAAACCAAAAGTAACCATCGGATTGGGAAGGGTATCTGGTTGAGCGCTCAAGGACTGATCGGCTACTCCCCCTCCAAAATTCCATTGATACTTTACAATTTTGCTGCCTACTGCATCACTCACCTTGCTAGTATCTATCAGGGTAATCAGGTTTTGGGTACAAGCCTGTTGATCTAACCTAAAACCAACCTCAGGCATTGCTCCTACAGTAACTTCTTGCGAAGCAACCGAAGTACATCCTCCAATGGTGTCGGTTACCGACAAGATAATGATATAATTACCTGGTTGAGAAAAGGTATGGGAAGGGTTTTCATTGAAATAACGAAAGCCTACACCATCGTTGACGATCCATTGAAAGGTAGTATTGACATTCTTGGTAAAGTTGGTACTGGTATTAGTCAACGTTACGGCATTATTGGCAGCCAAATCGCCATTGATTGTGAAGCTGGCTTTGGGTACCGTACGAATATTTACTTCTTGCGTGAAAGCATTGTCACAAAGACCAGATGCAGTTCTGGGGGTGAGGCTAATAGTATACTTTCCTGGTTGGGTATAGGTATGCGTAGGGCTTTTATTATTAGAAGTACTGCCATCGCCAAAACTCCATTCCCAAGTAAGCACATCGCTATCGTTTCCGATGCTTTTATTGGTTAAGACGACTGTTTCCCCCAAGCAATTATTGGTCACAACGAAGCTGGGAATAATATTGGCATCCGTGGTTAAGCTATCCACAAAATATCCCAAGGCAACCCCATCAGCATTACGAGTTGTGAGAGACACCCGAAACTTGTTGGCATCTATAAAGGTGTTTTGTACAGTTGGTTGACTCCCAGTAATAGAGGCATCGCTCAAATTACAACCTACTTCCTCAAAATTTATTCTTACTAATTGAGAATTGGGGCTGGGACTATTAGAGTTAAAGGTGAAGCCATACCATCTAGAGTTCTGTTTGCTGAAGGTAAGACTGGCAGATCCTATGTTTACCCCGCCTCCTCCAATAGAACCAAAATTTCCCAAACTATCTATTTTGGGAGTATTGGTAAATGAGTTCCCATAAGAATAGCGATACAAATCACCCGTAATAGTCAGGGCAAATGAAAAACGATGATTACCATCTATCAAAGGAACCATTTCGTTCAAATCATCATCATTATTGGCCTGGGTGGGGGTATAATCTCTAACAGTAGGTGAGGTATTGTGCAAAGAACTCCCAAAATCTAAGACAAGAAACTGAGGCTTACGCCCAGTAACCCCCAGTACAATACTGGTGGCAAATACATGCCATTGATTATTGTCTTTAATCGCCCTTACAGAGTAGCCTTCCTGCAGAGGTAATCCCCCTGTGGCGGTAATGGTGGGCGTAGGATTAGTAATGCTGGAGCCATAATCAAGTATGACAACATTAGACGCGGTACCACTATAATTAACTGCTATCACATAAGTGTTGGTACCATCACGTACAACATCTACATCAGCAGGTACAGTAACCTCTGTGTAAACAGGTACTAATGAGGCCGTAGGTGTACTGGTGAGAGAGGTGCCAAAATCGAGGATCACAATGCGAGAGGCAAGGTTGAGTACTATCCCATACCAATTATTTCCTTCTTTAAAAATTTTGATACTTCTGGGTAAGGCTAACAATCCACCTGGATTGCCCAGATTTATTGGGAAAGGAGGGGTGCTAGCTAAATTGGTGCCAAACGAAAGACGGCTCAACGTATTATTTTCGCGATTGGTATAAAATCCGTACCAGTTGGTGCCATCAAAAACAGTAGTCATACCCTCGACTCTATTTGCTTGAGTTTTGTTCAATGTAGAGAGTAAGGTATTAGTAGAAAGACTAAGGGCTAGATCTCCTGTGCAAAAATCCCAGTCATAAGTATTGGCTGTAGAAACAGGACTGGTAAACGTAATGGGTACGTTAGGGCAGGTATCGTTGGGGATCTGAAATCCCTGACCATAAGTAATATTGAATGATAAAAAGCAGGCAAAAATTAAAAAAAATATAAACTGGTAGTTTTTCATCGAAATTTTATTTTTTATTCAAATAGATTACGTTTTTTTGCACGCTATAGTTTTTGGTAAAAACCTGGATTTGTACGGTTTTTAGTTGGATTTTGAACAGAAAACGATGCTATTCAAAGAAATAAAGATTCTAGTTAAAAAAGAAATACTGCTCGAATGGAGAGAGCGCTATGCCCTTAATGGGTTATTGCTCTATATTGTAAGCACCGTAATGATTACTTATTTGAGTTTTAACCTCAAAAATGCTGTATTATCACCTCCTACCTGGAATACCCTATTTTGGATTATCCTTTTATTTACCGCCATCAATGCCGTGGCCAAAAGCTTCATGCAAGAACGACAAGGCCGATTGTTATACTTCTATACACTTGTAAGCCCTCAAGGCGTTGTGTTATCTAAAATTATTTACAATAGTTTGCTGATGACGGTCATTGCCTTGATTGGCTTTGCCATGTATGCGCTGGTATTGGGTAATCCAGTGCAAGACCCTGCTTTGTTTATCTTTAATATGTTATTGGGGGGAGTTGGGTTTTCGTCTACGCTGACGATGGTATCGAGCATTGCGGCTAAAGCCAATAACAACGCTACCCTTATGGCCATTTTGAGCTTTCCTGTGATTTTGCCTATGTTGTTGATGCTCATCAAAACCTCCAAGAATGCGATGGATGGCTTGGCACGAAGCGCAAGTTATGACGAATTATTGACCCTTTTGGCGATTAATATGATTGTAGTAACGGTCTCTTTTATTTTGTTTCCTTATTTGTGGCGAGGGTAAGGCAAAATTTGATGTTTACTCCGAATAATTGCAATAGGATATTTGAAAACTAAAATTTATCTTGCTAACTTATTAGTAACTCTAATTTCTCAGATACATGGCAGCAGATAACGCAGCATCGGATGAACTGATTTATGATCGTGCCAAACACCATTTTATGGGCAAGTTTCCCAATGTGTTACCCATTGAGCAAGCCTATGTACATATTGGGATGTTTTTGGGTTGGGTATTAGAAAACGACCTCTATAGCGAATTATTTGAAGACGAAGCCGGACATCAAATTATTCGTTTCAAAGAACGGGAAATTACAGCAGCTATCCTGAGTGCCATGTGGGATGGTTACCTGGGAGAAGATTTGCTTAGTAAAGAAGGCAATGAGTTTTCTAAAGAGTACTATCAAACTGGTATTTACAAAAAAGACTACGAAGAATTATTGACTTCAGGTCTGGCCTCGTTTTATCACGTGGAAGATACTTGGGAAAACTTTGAAAAAATAAGCAAACGTATTGATCAACGTTACCAAGACTGGCAAGAAAAAGCGTCTTTAGAAGAATCAGAAAAAGCCGCTGATGAAGATACTAAGAAAGATTCTGAGGAAGAAACTCCTACTGCTGAATAATCTATCTCCAACAATACCTGTTTTCAATTAATCTTCCTGCATTTTTTGATAAACCGCCCAGGCAATCTTTATTTTAAAAGGATCATAGTCATCCTGATATTGCTGGGTGAGTTCGTCTAGCTTCACTTGATCATTTTTGAGCCGTAATGTAGCCAGTATTTGGTCTAACTCTTGGCGATTGATAAACTTCAGCAGCTCTACTTCATACCCCAATTCATACAATATCACCAAATGCTCATAGATTTCTTCTACGGGCAAACCTTGCTCTCGGGCAATTTCTTCAGGCGTAAGATCTTGCTCGTAAAACTTATGTGTGATGAGATACAAAGCTCCTTTGATTTTTTCACCATTGTGGTATTGTTCAATCAAAAACTCCCGAATGAGCTTTAAGAACGGTAGCCCAAAATTTTCCGCTTTTTGAGGAGTCACTCCCGAAATCATCCCTATGTTGGACAAAGTAGTGGGACGCCCCTTGGCTAGTTCGCTCAAAGTATAATCATTGAAAACTTCCTTGGCAGGAATCTCGTGTTCTACGGCTAATTCCTGACGTACAATCCGAAGTTTCTCAAACAATTCCTCATACAACATTTCAGACTTGGTACGTGGTTGCCCCTCTCGCTGGCTAAAATCAAACTCAGGTAGCGCCAAAGTTACTTTGTAATCTTCGTATAGCACCTGATGACCCAGAGGGCCTTGCTTTAACACATATGCTTGGTCATAAGCAATATCTAAAATGCCCAGGTTAATCATTTGTTGCAAATAGTCCTTCCATTCGTGGTAACTCACATCACTCGCCGAACCAAAAGTTTTGATACGATCGTATTCCTTTTCCGCAATTAACGCCGTTTTATTGCCTCGCAATACATCAATCAATACCGGCATTTGTACTGACTCTTTGAGGCGAATACAAGCTGAAAGCGCCTTCTTGGCCAATAAGGTAGCATCAAACTTACTTCTGGGTTTACGACATACATCGCAGTTGCCACAATCTTCCTGCAAAGGTTCATCAAAATAATTCATCAAAATCCTTCTGCGACAAATACTCGATTCGGCATATTGCTGCATGCGAGCCAATTTGGCCATTTTTAATTGATGATTATCTTGGTCTTGGTTATTTTGGCTTTCGGCAATTAAGGTACGCCAATGAATCACGTCTTTGAAAGAATAAAATAAAATGGCATCACTTATTTCTTGATCGCGTCCAGCCCGGCCTATTTCCTGGTAATAACTTTCAAGATTACGAGGCATATTGTAATGAATCACAAAACGGACATTGTTTTTGTGAATCCCCATTCCAAAAGCTACCGTCGCACATACAATACGAATTTCATCGTTTAGAAAAGCACTTTGTCGGTGATTGAGTTCGGTACTATTAAGCCCGGCATGGTAATGAGCAGCCTCAAAACCTGCTTCCTGAAGTTTATGGGCAATGTGTTCCGTTTCTTGGCGGGTAAGGCAATAAATCAGCCCGGTTTGATTGGGACGACTATGTAAAAACTTGATAATACGCTCCATGCGGTGAAAGCCAGTAGTGACATTGAGGCGGATGTTGGGGCGGTCAAATGGAGCGGTAAATACCTCACAATCCTCGATTTGCAATTGCTGCACAATGTCTTGGCGGGTAGTTTTATCTGCGGTAGCCGTCAAAGCGATGATAGGCTTATTGGGAAACTCTTCTTTGATACGCCCTAGTTTACCATATTCAGGGCGGAAATCGTGCCCCCAGGCCGAAATACAGTGGGCTTCGTCAATGGCAAACATACTTACCTGGATTACTTTCAGAAAGTTTAAAAAAGTCTCATTGACAAGCTTTTCAGGCGCAATGTAGAGGAGCTTGATTTCTTTGTTAAAACACTGGTTTTCAATTTTTTCTTGTTCTTCGCTCGATTGAGTACTGTTGAGATATGCGGCGGGAATGTTGTGTTGAGCTAAGGCAGCTACTTGGTTTTTCATGAGGGCAATCAAAGGCGACACCACAATACAAAGGCCGTTTTTGACTAAGGCAGGTACTTGATAACACAAGGATTTACCCCCTCCGGTAGGCATCAGGGCTAACACATCTTTATCATCCAAAATCGCGGTAATGATTTCTTTTTGAAGTGGTCGAA
>DMXI01000039.1 GCA_003483885.1 Microscillaceae bacterium | reverse complement strand
CAAATATTTTAAGAAAAAATTATATTTCTACAGCGAATCCTGTAACTTTGCCGCTCATTGAGAAATATAGCATTTGACGACCCTTAAGTGCCTCATTATCAAAGGTAATAGCTCAGGATAAATGTCTTTTTTGAGTACTTTGGAGGCTGACTTGTTGTCAATTGGGCATTCTCAAATAACAAACAACTTTATACAAACAAAAATACATAGCTTATGGCTTACATTGAGCCCGCTCCTATTAAAGATAAAGAGAATCCGCTTGAATCGATGATGCAACGATTCAACACTGCTTTCGAGTTGTTGGGTTTTGATGAAGAAATGTATGATATTCTCAAAGTACCTGCAAAACAGGTTGTAGTTGGTTTACCCGTAACGATGGATAACGGTAAAATCAAAATATTTGAAGGATATCGTGTCATTCACTCTAATATATTAGGTCCTGCTAAGGGAGGGCTTCGCTTTGATCCTGATGTAAATCTAAATGAGGTGAAAGCGTTGGCTGCCTGGATGACCTGGAAATGTGCCGTAGTGGATATTCCTTATGGTGGTGCCAAAGGTGGAGTTACCTGCAATCCTCGTGAAATGTCAGCAGGTGAATTAGAACGCCTGATGCGTACCTACACACAAACCATGTTGGGTGTTTTTGGGCCTGACCGTGACATACCTGCACCTGATATGGGTACTGGGCCTCGCGAAATGGCTTGGTTGATGGATGAATACTCTAAAGCGCACGGGATGACGGTACACTCAGTAGTAACCGGAAAACCTTTGGTTTTGGGTGGTTCTGAAGGTAGAGTAGAAGCCACTGGTCGTGGGGTAATGGTTTGTGCCTTGGCAGGTATGGAAAAGCTACGCATCAACCCTTATCACGCTACTTGTGCAGTGCAAGGGTTTGGTAATGTAGGTTCTCATGCTGCACGTTTGTTGTTCGAACGTGGAGTGAAGATTGTCGCCATTAGTGATGCTACTGGTGCTTATTACAATGAGAAAGGAATTGACATCAAAGCGGCGATTGAGTACACCGCGAAAAACAACCGTATTTTAGAAGGTTTCGACGGCGGGGAGAAAATTGACCCAGCCGATTTACTTACACTAGAGGTTGATGTATTGGTACCTGCAGCTAAGGAAGATGTAATTGTAGAAGGCAATGCGGCCGACATCAAAGCCAAGATGATTGTAGAAGGAGCCAATGGACCGACTTCTGCCAAGGCAGATAAAATCATTAATGAAAAGGGTATTTTGGCGGTACCTGATATCTTGGCCAATGCTGGTGGGGTTTCAGTATCCTACTTTGAGTGGGTGCAAAACCGTCTGGGATACAAATGGACCGCTGAACGTATCAAACGCCGTAGTGACCGAATCATGAAAGAGGCTTTTGAAAGCGTATACGCAAAATCTATCGAGTATAAAGTACCGATGCGTATTGCAGCCTACATTGTAGCTCTCAAAAAAGTAGCCGATACTTACCAGTTCCGTGGTGGATATTAATCAACTACTTTGATTATATATAATATTTAAAAAGAGAAAGGGTAAGTACAAATGCTTACCCTTTTTTTGTTGGTGAAAGCCTTACAAGGCAACCTGTGGATCAATCGTAGGTTTTTCTAACTCACCAGATGGCCCAAAGAATTCATAATAGATTCGATCATCGTTTACACCCAACAAGGAAAGTAATGCCAGGGTGTGTTGCATAAAGGCTTTGGGGCCACAGAAATAAAACTCGGCCTGAGAGTCGATATAGGGGCTCAAAATTTCGGCAGTAAGCAACCCATCATAATCATATTGGTCATGGAGTTGGTCTTGTGCAGTCGGCTCATTATATACCGTAATAACTTTTGCTTGCTCGTTTGCCAATCCAAAACTTTCATTTTTAAAAGCGTGGACTTCACTATTGAGCGCACATTGAATAAAAGTAACCTGACGATGGGTATGTGCAATCAAATGCTGATACATACTAAACAAAGGCGTAATACCTACCCCACCTGCCATTAATACTACGGGGTTTTGGGTATCTTGTAGTGTAAACACTCCCGCAGGCATACCTACTAAAATTTCGTCCCCTACTTTGATTTGCTCGTGCAAATAGTGAGACACCAGGCCTTCTTTTTTAACACTAATACGTAAATAATCGGCACGATGCACAGAAGATAAACTATAGTTACGAGTGTGTTGATGGCTTTCGCCAGGAATGTCTACTGTGATGGCAACATATTGCCCAGGAATAAAATAAGGGGCTGGTTGTCCATCTTTAGGCTTAAGATAAAAAGAGGTAATAGATTGGCTTTCTTGTACTTTTTGGGTAATTACAAATGGTTTTTGTCCTCTAAAACCTCCAGTGGCAACCGCTCTTTTGACATAGCGTTGTTCTTCGGCATTGCTTAGAATTTGCGCCAATTGATGATAAGCTGCCGCCCAGGCATCAATTACGGTAGGAGTGGCTACATCTTCTCCCAATACTTCTTGAATAGCCGCCAATAAATTTGTTCCGACTACTTCATACTGCGCAGGAGTTACACTTAGGCTTACGTGCTTTTCAGCAATGGCAGTAATTGCTTTTTCTAATACCTCGGGTTGGGCAATGTGGCGGGCATACATAAACACCGCTCTAGCCAATGCTTCTGGTTGAGAACCTTTGGCTTGATGGGTCATATTGAATACATTTTTTAGCTGAGGGTGGTTTTTGAACAATCGTTGATAAAATACTTGAGTGATTTTGCTAATACTGGTTTCTAGCAATGGTACCGTAGACTGTACTATTTGGATGTTTTCTTTACTTATCATAATGATATATTATTAATAATAAAATTTCTGGTAAGTCTTAGAAGCTGTTTGAGTTTTAGTCGTAGAAATTGTTATAGGTTATTTTGCGTCTGATTAAAGCTTATTTTTTTTGCGCATAGCCTGTAGCTACGTGCGAAAAAATAGCTGAAAAGCAGGCGTAAAAGAGGCATAACAAAAATATCGAATAGAACTCGAACAGCTTCTTAATATATCAGCAAATGTATAGAGTAGGAGGGCAGGAGTTTATGATCCAAATCATAAGCCTGGAAGAAAGAGCATCTCTTTTGAATTGTTAAAATGATGAGCTAGAGATAAAAATATTTATCAAAAAAAATAATTTAAATTTTGCCCAGATATTGAGCGGTCAGTGTTGAGAGAGAAGCGTTATTTTCGGTAATAAAATCGTTGATCAATAACGCAACATTCTATGAATCACATTATCACAACCTATCAAAAAAAAGAAGAAGCTTTATTTGGTGGTAGTTCACTATTTTATCGGCATAAAAACCAAGTGAGGTTTTTTCAGAATGAGCCAGCCACCAACAAACCCAAATCCCGTGACCTCAAGTCGGCAGAAGCCATTAGTCATTATAACAAAACTGGAGATTACGCGCCTATCCTCCAAATCTTCAAGAAGAACAACCTCAAAGTCCTCAAGAAACTATACGAATACTGGGATTCTTATGAACACTACATCAGAGAAGTAAAAGAACCTCAACTACTCAAATACATTTACAAACATTTAAAAGAGCAAGAGCTATGCAGTACAGTGTGCACTTTTGTGGGCTCTTGTAAATTACCTGGCTATAAACGAGCCTTGCTGGAGTTACTCATTTCTCAGCAAAACCCCTTGAGCATTACACAAAAGACTCGAGTTGCCACGCATTATTTATCAGGCATAAGAGACCTACGCACTACTGAGATAAAGCAACTACAATACCTGCTGCTGGGGGAGGAAGCATTGCCAGAGGAAGAGCACAATTGGATGATTGGTATATTGGCACAAACTACCTTGGCAAAGCCTGCCAAAGTGGTGAAAGTACTGGATGCTTATATTCAACAGCACCACCCTCAGTGGTTGCCCGATTCGGCTCCTGAAAATGAGAGGCAAGACAACGACAACACTGAACAGAAAAGCCTGATTTTATCATTTTTGGCCAAATATGGTAACCAAGAACACAAGCCTTTGGTAAGGCAAGCCCTGGAAAACGCTATACAAAACTATATGCAAGAAAACCGAGACGATGACTGTGAAAATTTGATATTGGGCTACGCCCGAATTGCAAAATATGAGGCTTTGCCTTACCTCAAAAGTATTTTGTTGGATTTTGATGCGTTTGATCAAGTAGTGGTGAGGGCTTTGGGTATGATTGCTGAAAATACCCAAGATGAAGACTTGGTAGAATGGATTTTGGCACGATACGAAGGAAAAAAGTACTGGGGATATCAGGAAAAGTTTTACCTGACAATGGCTATTCAACAGATTATGGAGATTGATGACTTGGGGCCGACTGCATATCTTTATCCTACCGAAAAAAGCCGGGAAGAAGTACGAAAGTTTTTGAAATATGTGTATAAAACTGATGAAGAATTGATAGAGGTGTTGCGGGAAATGGAGTTGATTACCGAAGATATCTCCAATGAATATTTATTGGAAAATATAGGAGACGAGCTATTTTTAGGACCCAATGACAAAGTGCAATACTTTCTCGAGAAAGCCGGAATCTTTTTTTATTACGATGCAGAGGGAGGTGTATTGCCATTACAATACACTCGGTTGATTGAAGAATTTGCCGCCCATAGCCGAGGTAAATTTTGCCCTAAGAATGTACGGCAATATCAACGGAAACCACGGGTGGTTTCGGTAACCTTCCAAATAGATGAGCTGAAAGTGAAATTTCATCCCGATCATCAAGACGACTGGTATGATTGCTCTACCATAGCCGCCGCAGTAAACCTATCTTTGATCCGCCAACAAAGTGAAGAATATTTTCAGGAAATGAATTCAGGAGATCAAACTGCTATGTACATTTTTACCACGCCCGAAAAGGTACAACAACTTACCCAAGAATTTGATTTTGAGCACAATGGTGCCCCCACTGATCTTAAATATTTATCTAGTTTGTTTGAAGAAGAGTAAGCAATGAAGGAAGATTAAGTTTCAAAGGCAGGAAGTAATTCTTGCCTTTTTAGTATATTGATTCTGAAATAATCAGCGTGATATAATGGAAAATAATGATCTAAATAGCTTCAATGAATTTTTGCTCAATCAATTGCAACAACGCCCAGGGAATTATCTCAAAGAACCCAAGTTATCGGCTTTGTCTACTTTTTTATTGGGCTATAGCATAGGGCGGGCTCAATTATACGACGATGATTTCTTTGGCGAACAAGGCTTTATTCATTGGCTGTTGCACAAAAAGGGTAACCCTAAAGTGTCTTTTTGGGAAGTAGTATTGATGGAGGAGGCCCACAATGATGAACACCAGGCACTGGAATTGTTTTTTGAATATTTGGAGACGTACCAAAAAGAACAAAATTTATAACTTTGTGCGACCCAGCTCAAGTATCACTGTCTTTAGTGTTGGGATAAATAGTTACCCTACCAATCTTAAAATGAAGAACTTTATGAAAATCTTTTACATCATTGTTTTTTTGTTAATCCATAGCGTGGTATTTGGCCAAAGCCAAGTACAGGTCAATATTCCTACTGCCAAAGAGGAAGCAGCCTACATTTGGCGAAATATTCGAGACATTAGTTTTTTCGAAAAGCATAATTATCAAGTGAGCATGCCCAAAGGACCACTGATGGAAAAGCTGAAAGCCAAAGCCCGCAAAAACCAGTTGACAGATGAAGACTACACTGCCTTAGAAAAATTTGTAACGGATAAAGTGTATCGTAAAGCAGATTATGAGGCAGGATATAAAGCCATTCAGAAAAACTTATCTTTATTGAACAAAATGGTGAATGAAATTGGGCAAATGAAGTTCAAATGGCCATTTAAAATGTACAAAGCCTATCAAGTGAACCTGACCTTGTATGGCCCAGGCGGAAGTTATGATCCCGATCGTGGTTCTATCATTATTTTTACTACCCAAGATGGTCGGTTTAAACAATACAAAAATCCGATCAATACCCTGATTCACGAAATTACCCATATTGGTATAGAGCATTCTATTATTCGCCAATATAATGTGCCTCACGGACTCAAAGAGCGTATTGTAGATACTTTTGTATCTCTAAACTTTAAACAATATTTGCCTAATTATAGAGTGCAAAATATGGGTGATCCTAAACTAGATAATTACCTGAAACAGAAAACTGACTTTGCTAATTTGGAAACAATTGTGCAAAAGTTTGTGAAGAAGAAGTAAGATTAGCCTTTGAAGATTTTATAAAATCACAAACGACGTACTTATTAAGAAGTGTTGAGGATTTGATTGGAAAATACTTAAAGTGCGTGTTTTGTTAATCCAAGAAGTAACATTTTGCTACTTAAAACATACGTCAACTTGCTGATAAACAGTAACATAAACTTGTCATCCTGACGTAGGAAGGATCAGTATGAGTAGCCGCTTATACTGGGCTTGAAGAAGATTAACTTACAGTTGCAGGTTCGGTTCTTTATTTCATCCTAATGATAACTTTATGCAGAGCATTGATTATTAGATGTTTAAAATGGTATTAGTAATAAGCGTTTTGTCACCCCGAACTTGTTGAGGGGTCTGCCTAAAAACCGACTACCAAGTGTTTCATAGAGTTACAGATTACCTAAAAATGAGCATAGCCGAAACATCTTGTAATTTCAACGCTTAGTTACCCAGTACTAGGTGCCTCGGCAAGCTCGACCTGACCATAGATCAGGAAGTAAATTGTCATTTTCATTGGTGTATTTTGGATACTAAAAAGTTAAGTCTTAGAAGGGTAAAAAATCCCAATTCGTCATTAGTTTGTTAAGAGGCGTACTTAATGGGTTGGGAACTTGGTAGGATAAACGTCTACATCATCTTCATTGCTCTTGTTTGGTGTTTAAGCCGTCATCAACAAGCTATTTTGAGTAACTATTATATCAAAAGATTTCACCTGACCTTTCCTCAACCTCTCAATGAAAAATACTCAATCATAATATTTGAGAAAATCTTCCCAATTCATTAGCTTGAGTAATGCTTACTAACCAACAAAAACAATCACAAATAGAAAACTACGTGCAGGCTTATAATGCCTTCGATGTAGCAGGTATGCTTCAGGATTTACACCCAGAAGTAGTGTTTAAAAACATTGCCAATGGTGAAGTCAATATGGAATTGGCAGGCGTGGAAGCCTTTGAAAACCAAGCCAATCAAGCTAAAGCCATCTTTTCGGAAAGACAGCAAACCATCACGCAAATAGATTTTAGCGAGGAGGCAGTCACCATCCAAATAGATTACGAGGGAGTAGTGGCTCAAGACTTACCTAATGGCTTGAAGGCAGGACAAGAGCTAAAACTGAATGGACGGTCGGTTTTTAAGTTTGCCAAGGGCAAGATTATCGAGATTCAGGATATTAGCTAGTATCGGTTGACAAAAGATGGTCATTGGTCTTCTCGAGGAAAAACCAATGACTTTGTGAAGCGGGTATCATAAATACTTCAGCATTCGATGTTCATAATTCATTTTATTTCATCACCTTTTCTGAAATTAAAATATCCGCGATTTGGTTGACCTTTTCGAATGCCCTGCCAGTGCCTAAGTTGCTCAAGCACACAATACTTATTCCTTCTTTGGGAAAGCGCATGAGCTGAGAACTAATGCCTGCTGCACCACCATCCCAGGCCACAATTTGCCGCCCGTTAAAATCGCCCAAATATAGTCCAAATGCTTGATTATCGCGCGTGTGCTCAAACTTGATGGTTTTGTGCATTAAGTCGTAAAACTTTTGTCCGCCGAATTTTTTACTATAAAAATTGATAGACCATTTGGCCAGGTCTTCTACCGTAGTCATAATGCCACTGCCCCCATAATGTGGCGATGTACGCCAATGCTGAATAAATGTGCCCTGTTGGTTGAGTTTAATTCCTGCTTGCTTATAAGCCTCGATATTCTCTGGTGTACGATGGTTATAGGGTATTACCCGATTTTTGACAATATTGGTAATGTCATCATTTACCAGGGTTTGGGTCATATTCAAGGGTTTAAAAATGCGTTCCCACACAAAATCCCGAAACTTTTTCCCCGTCGCTTTTTCTACGATTTGGGTCAGTAACATAAAATTGACATTGCTATAATTCCACTGCTTGCCTGGCTTGAAAAGCAACGTATCTTGTTTAAGCGAAGTGGCAATGGCTTCTTCAATGTCAAAATAATTAAAGGTACTCCAGGATTTGCCACTGGGGCGGGGCAAACGATAATAGTCCTGCAACCCGCTGGTATTGTACAATAAATGTTTGATTTGGATTTTGTGAGGATACTTCTTGAGCTTAGAAATGTATTGGCTGACATCCTCCTCCAGCGAGAGTTTGCCATCCATGATCAATAAGGCAATGGCCGCTCCAGTAAACTGCTTAGATACTGAGGCAATACTAAACACCGATTGGGTACCAATGGGTATATCGTATTCTAGGTTGGCCATTCCGTAACCTTTGGCATAAAGCACTTTGTTTCCTTTGGTAATGGCGATGGCATAGCCGGGGGAGTTTTTGTTGTTAAAGTCTTTGAACAAAGCATCAATTTTTTGCATATACTTGGGTTGCGCGTTAGATGCTTCGGGTTGGGTTTGTCCAGTACAGCCCAGGTACACTACCAAGGCTATAAAATAAGGCCAAATTTTCATTATCAATAAGTGTTTAGTAATGGGTAGAGATTATAAATTTGATCGTGGTATACATATACCTCTATCTAATGATAATTTAATTGAGGAGGGGTTGCATTTTTTCGAAATCAGGTGAAAATTATACCCTGAATAGCATTTGAGTAAGCATAGTACTAAAGTCGGAGGAACAGTAAACAGACCTACAGTTGTTGTAATACCTTCAATGTGGTTTGCATCATTGTTATCCAGGCTTGTTTATCCCACCCTTCCAAATCCCAATATTCAATGGTTTGTGGATGGAGTTTTCTTTGTACAGCGCAGGTCGTCCAGGATTTTAACTGAGCCTCTATATTACCTTCTGTAACTAACTGAACCAAGCCAATGGCAATGATTTCACTGTCTAAATCTTCACAAAATGTTTGAAATTCTTGAGGAGAAAGTTCGTCTACCGATTGACTAAGGTGTAGAGGTGTAAGGCTCATTTGTAGGCTTCTGGCAACTACAAAGTCCTGATAGGGTGCATGAGGGTTGAAGGCTTTCCAGTGGGTAAATTGTGATAGGATATTATGAGCTTCGTCACTTCCAAAAGGAGCAAATTCATCGCTTTGATCCCAAAAAAAATCATCAGTCAATAATTTGAGGGCTTTAGGATGAGCGATTGACTTCTCAATTCTCATAAACCCTAATAAAAAGTGATTTTACACTTGGGCAAAGCCTCTTTCAGTGCTTCTACTTCCTGAGGATCGAGGTCGTTTTCGCTGATATCGAGCGAAATCAACTGATTAAAGTCTTTGAGTTCTTCTACACTCCTCAGTTTATTGTTTTGCAGCTTGAGATTATTGAGGCGGCGTAAACTTACCAAAGCCGATACATCCGCAATGCGGTTATTACTTAAGTTCAAGTCTGTGATTTGATCCAGCTTACCCAAAGCTTTGATATTGCTAATTTTATTGTTGCTTAGGTTGAGCTTTTGCAATTGGATCATATTCTCAAAAATCATTGTATCTGTAATCTGATTATGACTCATATCTACCTTGCGCAAATGGCTCAAATCTCTGACAAAACTGGCATCAATCAAGTATTTGCGGGTAATGCTAAGCTCCGAGTTATACAAAAACGACTTAAGCTTATTTTGCATAATAGATACATTGTACAGCGACAAGATTTCCAGATTGGTAAATCCTTTAAGAATCTTTAAAATTTGAGAATCTATTTTTTTGATAGAGACAAATACAACCTTTTTCATGTCAGGCAACTTGAGCTCCGAAAAAGCCTGGTTGGTTACATTGGTGCTCAAACGAAACTCGCCGTCTAATTTGCGGGCTTTGTCGTAGAACATCTCCTGCAAAAAGAATTCAGCCTGTTCTATACCTTCAAAGTTTCCATCTTTGATAAAGTTATCGTTTTCAAAAGCCTCCATAGATAGAAAATACTCAAGGATGGATTTGTGCGAAAACTTATATTTACCTTGCACATCACGGTTGAGTAATGATCTACTTTTGAGCTCAAGTTCTTGCAAATCAATGCCTTGCTGTCGGGCAAAATGCAATACCTCGTTGCCATCTATAAAGAAACCACCTCGTTTTTTGTGGTTTTCATAAATATTAATGGCAATGGCTCGAGAAAACTTATACAGTTGTTTCTGGTATTCTTTTTTGTCTCGGGGGCGTCGATTTACCTCTCGATCTATCCATTTCTTGATCAGTTCTTTGTAAATCTGATAAGTACGTTCGTAGCGTCGTCCTGACTCGATCAAATCATCGATATAGCTAAGCAACATAGGGCGTACCATCAAATTGGGTGATTGCTGTACAATATCGGCGGCCTTTTGCTGTTTCTTTTTTTGGAAAAACGAGTACTTCTTGCGCAAATATTTTTTGATATCACTATCATCGAAAGGAGAGATGTATAATTTACGGAAAGTATATTCGCCTCCATCATCACCAAATTTCAAAATACCCGTTTCACGAGGTTCTTCTACTTCTGAGGGAAAGAATTGCGTACGGCAGGTAATAATAATCTCTTTGAAATCTTTTGCCTTGGTCAAAATGATCTTGAGGCGTGCCTTGTAATCCTTAATGGCCAGGTTGTCCTCATCAAATGCATCCAACAACAAAATAATGTCTTTTCGTCGGGCGTGTTGTACTGCATCTACCTCTTTGAGAGAATCAGGGTTCCCCAGTGGAATCAGTATAATATTCTCGTGGCCATGCTTTTTTACAAAAGAAGCATAAAGATTGATCATGAAAGTAGTTTTACCCATTCCTGAGTCGGCCAAAATGATAAAAAAACGATCCTGAACACTCTTGTTTTTGAAAGCTTTTTCAATAAAAAAAGGAATCAGGTCTTCTTTAGTGGCAAATGCATGGGTATGACCCGGTTCATGTTCTTTCGAGGGTGCAATATTTTGGCATTGAGTAGGGATATAGTATTCCGTTGCCTTTTTAATGTCATTTTGGGAATAAAAAGGTGCTAGTTGTTTGTGTAGTTTCTTATTAAGTGAATTTTTAAATCCAAGCATAGGTGTTTCTGCTAATGTTACTCGTTCGTGGTTATTTATATATGTTAAAAAAAATGCCAAAAATCTTAATTGGTAATGATTAACAAATAAGTTATCTCTTCTGACATAGAGGTTTAGCCAGAGAAAAGGCGTTTGATTGTACTACAGGCAATAAAATAAAGAAGTAGCCAAACGAAAAATCTCCTCTAAATCGAAAAGTTATTTTTGAAACATTACCTAACCTAAAATTGCATCCGAGTTCAAATGAATGAAAAGCTCATCAGGTAAAATTATAAAAAAAGTCTTACCGAATTCAATAAGACTATCTTTGTTTTTAAGTAAAATGTTTAACCAGCGTAATCTCTAGTTATTTTTCAGATGTTGCCCTATGCTATCTATATCCCATACCTGATTTTCTTCGTAGCGAATGAGCTGGTTTACTTTGAATTGCAGGTAAAAAATATTGAAAAGAAAGGTAAACAATCCCACATATCCTACCGCGTATTTTTGGGTTTGGGTATAGGAACTCAACATGCGTTGTACTTGAAAGGATAAAATGATACTCCAAATAATGCCTGCTATGAAAGAAATAAAGTAAATGCTGTCATAAATATTGTTGAGTGATTCGTTGTCACCAGTAAAATCAGTAAAAAACGACAAAAAATTGAAGAGGTGCCAGGTTCCAAGCAATACCAAGGTAACCACTGGCCCCGTGATGGGTAGTTGTTTTTGTGCCTGGAGTGAATTAAGTGCAGTACGGTAGGTGATAAACCAAAGCGGGATATACAAGCCAAGGGTGACAAGACTAATAAATATTGTAATGATCACAGATTGATGGGTAAATGGGACTTTTTGTGTCATGGGATTACTTTTTTACAAAGATCATAAATATACTCTTTTCTTGGGTTAGACAATACTTGCCAGCGCTGGAATATATAGAAAATTCTGATACCATTACTCATAAAAAAAACTGCCCCATGTGTATGGGACAGTCTCTTCTTACTTTACTTGGGAATGAATACTAAGTCAATAAAAATGTGGCTCCGAATAAATCTAAATCAGGGCTACCATGTAAACCAGGAATGATGGCAGACTGAACACCTACGTCTATATTGAAATCGTAAGCCAATAGATAAGCCCCAGTTCCTACCGATTGAGTACCAGTGTTGAAATCGGTCAATATCTCTGATTCGGTTTTTGGATAATTAACTATGGATACATTTTTTACTTTTGTCTGGGTATAATTGGTACCTCCTGTCCAACTATAGCCTCTACAAAGTGTAAAGCTGGTAGTTTGAGGGACTTCTAAAGCTCCCAGTCTATTATTGGTTTGGATCACACTTTGAGCCACACCATTTAAATACAACATAAACCCGTCGGATAAGCCACTACCATCATAAGTCACAGCAATATGGGTAATTTCAGAAAAGGGGATACCACGACTAAATAACCTTGAGTTATAGGTGGAAGAAGTACCTTGAATAGAAATAATAAAAGCATCGTTACGGAATCCGAAGATCATTCCACCTCCACTGCCATTAGGCAAACTGCAAAACAATGGATTATGCACCACTCCACTACCAGTAGTATAAGCCAAGTCCTCGACAAAGAACTGCATAGTAAATGCCTGTGATTTTCCCCATTGTGTAAACCCTGGCTGTGATCCGAGGTAGGCATCATTGCCATTAAAACTTAAATTATAGCTTGGCACTTCTTGCTCTGAATAGATAGTCAAGATTTTTTCCTGAGTACTTAACAAGCCCGAAGTATTTTCGGTCACTACCTTAAAATGATGATAAATCAGGTTATTATCTTCGTCTCGTACCGATAAACGGTCGCCAGTGTCTAAGGTAGTGTTTTGCAATGCTACCTGTATGTTTGGCTGATTATGCTCATTCACAAATTCATAGATTTTCTCCCAGTTGCCCTTTGCATTCATTTTGTACACATGGTATTTGCCCTTATAGCAGGTTTTTTCCCAATTAAGTACTACTTGAGGAAGTTTGCCCAAGGTATTAATTGCGTCTGCGGTGTAGCTTAGCGTAGGAGCAGGAGGGTTGGTGACCTCTACCATCAATGTTGCCATAATTTTAGATGCTTGAGAGGGAGCATACTCCACTGCGATATCACTAGCGTTCCCCTTGTTAGCATATTTCACTTTACGGGCAGCGGTAACTCTATAAAAAAGCCCGTCACCATAAGGTACTTCGGCCAGGTCGGCAAAAGTATCCTCTATCTTCCATATACTTTCATTCAATAGAGAGTTTTGTTCTAGGTCAACCGTATCTACTAATTGCATAGTGCGCACCGATTGCGCCTCTAGTTTACTAAAAGCTCGATAGATATTGAGCTTGCGAATATTTTGCACCGCAGGATAAGCATTGACCTCTACCTGAACCGCTGGTGGGGTATTCAAGATCACATTTTCCAGCTTGGGGACAATTCGTTTTACCTCAGGTGCTTCGGGTGGATTGGTATTTACGAGCTTGATAGGACCTAAAAGCGGGCTAAAATCTCCCATTTTCATTTGGGTATCAAGTTCTTTTACGCCATAGAAATATAAGTTGTCTGAGGTGCCATCCAGGGTAAAATCAGTAAACTGAGTTTTATGAGGAGCCGTACCTACGATTTTCATCATAGGTGCCATGTCAAAGTCAGGATGAGTAGGAGCCAGCACATAACCATTTTTATCTCGAATGGTCTGTTTTTTATTCACAGGTTCATAGTTTCCCCCATTGATATGTTGATAAATAATGGGTACTTGAGTGAGCGGTGCAAAAACATTGTAGATAGCTCCTTTGACAAATTTAAGCAAGCGATCGTCTCCTGCTGGAATATTACCCCATTCTGATTCGTCAATACGGACTTCTCCCGACTTTTCACGTATTTCGTTTATCCATTCAAACAACGCTTCTCTGTCTGGATTGGGAAAACGATAACCTTCTGCCTCGGGAGGATATATCGCAAATTTACCGTTTTCATTGAGGGTATCGTCTACTGGATAATTATAATTAAAACTTAGGAAGTTTTGCCAGCGATCGGTGACCCAAGCTTC
Organism: Microscillaceae bacterium; assembly: GCA_003483885.1. Lineage (GTDB taxonomy): Bacteria > Bacteroidota > Bacteroidia > Cytophagales > Microscillaceae > Microscilla. The sequence continues at coordinate 20,636 of DMXI01000039.1, read as the reverse complement.
TTCGTTGCCTCCCAGGGATTTTAAAGCTTCTCTGATTTGTTGCACTGTTGAGGGCTTATAAATGGTATGAAGTATCACTTCGTCGCTTGCCCGATAAAACAATACTCCATGGGGCTTGTGCTGATACTGCGTAGTAAAAGTATAAGTAGACCGCCCAAAGAAATCGGGACGGGTAGCATACAAGGCGCCCAGTGGTTGTTCGGGCGTTTTGGCTTCTATTATTTCCTGAGCAAACATAGGGCTGGGCACACTTATTTTGGAGGTGTGCTGTGGTGGCCCAGTGTGTATACTACGCAAACCAAATATGCTGTAGCGAGTTCTTTCGCCTGATGACGGAAGTATATGACTTTCGTCGAGGTGATGGGCCGGATTGGCATAAAGATATGCTTTATAACCAGGGTAAAAATTCACCGAGATGCCACTGCCCGTCTGAATTGGGTCATAATCCAGGTTAGGCGAAAAGTTGCTGTCTTGGGCATAAATTACTACATCATTGGGTTCGTCTATATTTTCTATTCTGAGAACCTTGAGCACTTTTCGGGTTTTTTGGGGTAATCCTGTACCTACACTTCCTTGGGTAAATACTCTGATAACACCTCGGAACCATTCTACATTGGGCTGAGTGTGTTTGACTAGTTGTTGCCCAACTAAGGTGATTTTATAGAGTCCACGATGTTGAGTAGTGGTCATCACTTGTCCATTACTATCAAGCTTCGGGTTGCCATCAGCGTCAGTCTGGGCTACTTGCTCGAGCTCTTTGTCAATGTTTGCGTTTTGATTCCATATACCTCGGGTTTTTTCAATCTGGCGATTTGAATTGCCATCATCATCTTGAACCTCTATGACTTCGCGATGAATGGGCCAATTATCCCCAATCTTGATATTGGGCATTATTGGATTATGATTTCCCCAACTACTTATATTTTGCATATTTTCTATTGCCATAAACAAACCATCTCTTGTAATTTGAATGGCCTGCAGCTGATCGGCATTGGCGGTAGGGAGGTTATTGATGAGTGCATCACCAATTTCTTTTTTATACAGCGTAAATACTGGTTTACCCGCTTCCAGGCTTACATCCTGTATCAAGTGTTGTTGTTTGTCTAGTGCAAACGTACCGCCTATATAATTGGCTTCAGTGCCAGGCGTAATCTCAGGCGATAGTGTTTTGTTTACACTGGCCATATAATAGTCATCCACTCTCACAATTGATAACAACTCATTACTAGGGTGATCTTCAACTGAAATAACTTTTCCGCTTACTTGACGTGGCATTTGGTTACGGAACAATATTTCTGCTTGATCAGTAAAGACCTCTTGGCTATCAGGATAAATGGCATTACTCTCTAATAATTGGCTGTCGCTTAAAGGTGAATTTGAGGGTACCGTACGCACAATCATATCTTGGTAGGTATGATAGTCAAAAGTAAGCCGAATCAAGGTTTTGTCATTGTCATTACCATTTTGATCTTGGTCAGGAATAGCCTCTAAAAGAGTTTGTTCTGATTCTGAGGTCAATAAAAGAGGGCTTTCAGTTCGAATAAGCAAGGCATTTACATCCGATGGAGGTAATAAACTAATATTGGGCTGGAGAGTAGTAACAATAGACTTCGATTGCTCGCTCAAGGTTGCCCGGGAGAATAGGTTAATGCCATAAGCCCGGTAATAATGGGTGCCATTCACTCTTTGTTGGTGTACAAACAAGGCTTGATCTTCGTCGGGCAATTGCAATGGACGGGTTTCAAAAATGTATTTTCCATTGGCATCCTCATATGTGTAAGTGGCGTCATGAGCCAACTCTGGTTTTACCCATTCACCATTTGTGGTGCCGTACTCTAGTCCTGCGTAAATTGGATAAGTATAGTCAGCCGCCGAAAACTCATCTCCACTTTGATAAAAAGGGGTTTCTATCTGATCTTCAGGGGACTCCTCAATATATAACGACACGTAACGACTCTCTCCATTTTGAGCATATCCTTCATCATTGGTTAATTTTTGTCCGTTGGCTTCACTTCCAAAAAATGCTCCTGGTACCACTTCCTTTAGCTTCACAGGCAAAGGCAAGCGTTGGTCATTGATCGTAGTGGGCAAGCTCATCGTGAGGTGTTGCACTTCGCGAGCACCTTGACCATCCTCTAGGTTACCGAGGGTAGTGTAGCTAATAATGTAGACATAAGTACCCGTCATGATACTGGAATCAATGTCTAAACAACCCAATCCTAGCATGCGTGCTACGTGATAATCATAAGCTGCTAAATTAAGTAGATCCAGGTTAGAAACGTCTAAACTCCCTCCGTCATCCAGGTTTACTTGTTCGGTAGCAGTAGGATTATCAGCGTTATTACTTAAATCAATATACCGATCTACCACTTGCTTAATATCCCGATCCCAGGCTTCGGTATCACGTTCCCATTTTTTCTTGTAATTATCAATATTGACATAAGCATCATCGTTATAGCGCTTCCATATGCCATGTACGGTAGACGCAAGATTGGATTGAGGGGGTTCCAAACGTTCAAAAGCAATATTATTATCCAATGTAAGGGAATAATCACCTATTTTTTGCCAGCTATCGGTGCCAATACTGTTGGAGATAAAATCGTTGTAAAACTCAAAGTGAACTGCCTCCAAGATAGAACCTTCAGGTTGTAAGCGTACACAACGTCCGTTTTCACAAACCAGCCTTAGTTCGGTATCTATGCCCAGGGTAAAGGCATTGCGAGCCGATACCGCTTTTATAGTCAATAGCTCATTGTCTTCTACCGATAGGGTTTCGGTGAGTAAACGAGCTACATCTTCATCTTCGTCGATGGTAAATTCTACCGCAAAAAATTGCTCTTTTTTGTTTTCAATTTCGATGATATTGCTACCATAGTCAGTGATAAATTTAATTGTATGTTGTCCAGAAGCAAGGGTATTGTTAGGACGTAACTCATTGTACTTGGAGGTATTCCGAAAATATACCTGCAACTCTCTATCCCCCGCAAAACGGTAAATCCAGGTGGCATTGACATCGTCTATTTCGGCAGGAACCTCCATAAACGATAATGTAGTGACTACTTTTTGGTAGGGAGCACGATACAGACTTACTACATCGTTGGATTTGTTAAAGTTATGATCAGTATTGGCAGCATCTCCTTTGGGCAAATGTGTGTCGCCCAATATACCTCTAAACATCCACCGCAGATGGATGCCTTGGGTACTATCTTCACCAGTAGAACCCGCCGCCAGTAGATGGAGATAGGGTGATTGGAAAGTGGTAAGTTCATTGATTTCAACCCCTCCATCATCGCCGCCTCCGCCACCACCAGTTGGCGGACAAATTTCTTCTATCCTTGAGGTTACATTCTGAGCATTTGCGGAAGATGAACCTACCGAAAATTGGATAGCCACTGAAGGAGAAAAATCCATTTTGCCAAAAGACAACGAAGCATCGTTAGGTGGATCAATGACCACGGGAGTTGTTTTGCAACTTTCCAGCTCTAAACCTAGAGATAACAAGGTACTATCTTTTCCATGCAATACGATTTGCTGAGAGCCTACGTAACCAATAGTCAAGGGAGTGGGAATATCCAGCAGCTTGGATTGTAGCGAGGTGAAATTTGCATCATATCGGGATACGATTTGTCCTGGATTGCCGCTAATTGTTTGCGTAAAGTAAATACTGCCATCATTGGCTAAGGCAAAGCGTTCTCCCTCGCTTGAAGGCAGTAATTTTACTGGAAACGTTCCACTGGCGGGGTTCCCAGGAATGGGTGCTTTGGTAATAAAATCATAGGCCTCAGTGGTAGTCGTTGACCTCACGTTTCCCCGGATGAGTAATCCAGTTTTTCCGTGATAAGCCACCTGGAAGAGCTGACCAATACTGCGAGGAATGCTAATCGTGAATTGATTATTGACACTAAAGGCTTGATTGAAATCATAGATATGGCAAGCGGCTAATCCGCCATCGGTTTGCCCATACAACAATAGTTGATTTCCATCAGGGGTAGCAGTAGCACCAGCTAGTCGTCCAATGTTTGAGGCAGTTTGACTAATGATGCTTCCATCACCTGATATTGCGATTATTTGAAGGTGTTGAGCAGTAACGCCTTTGTTAGTGAAAGGAACACTGCCAATCACCACATAGAAAGCATCGCGAGGCAAGCCAACCAAGTGCCCTTCCTGTACATTGAAGCCAGCGTAATATTTTTGCCACACTACAGAGCCATCGGAGGCTATTCGGGTAAGTATCAAGTGAGTTGGGCTTTGATCCAGTATCCCTGCAACCAATATGTCGCCATTGACACAGGCTACCACTTTTTCAAAGCGAAAGCCTTGACTTTGCCCATTTACTGTGTATGATTTCTCCCAAATGACCCTGCCACTCAAATCTACTTTGGTGACTAAGCCTGCATACTTGCTCCCGTCAAAGATCCTTCCTATACTATATATTTCATTGCCAATCTGAGTGGCATCGTAATATCGGCTGTTTTCTGTTTTTTTATAGTTATTAAAAAAAGTCATGATTCACTGATTAGTTAAGTTGAATGTTTTGTATGTAAATATTGTTGCCAGGCTCTGTTACATAAGCCGATTGTTGTCCATCCCAAGTTTTGTACTTGAATTGAAAGTTGAGGGATGTAGCTGTTATTTTATTTCCCACACTATTGCACATCACCAATGCTTGAGAATAATCCTTGGAATGCAAGACCGTATAGTTTTCATCTATGGTTTCTGAATCTATCATTACCTCTATGACATTTTCTTGTTTTATGGTACCATCCAGATTGTAGATTCGCTTCATTTCCTCTATTGGAATCTTAGGTATATTAAAAGGTTCAGGATTACGAATCAGTATGGCAATGATATCACCTTCACTATCACTATTCTTGATAAGGTTAAACTCTGTAGTTTGTGCAGGGTCCATAGGAGGTAAACCCAAAACGCCCTCTATAGCCCGTTCAAACAAATGAGGGTATTGAGTGGCCAAATCACTTCCCCCTGCGGTGGCATCTTCATTTACCAAAGCAAATAAGGTATCAATAGTGGGATCAGTGTCGGGGTTACCTAAAGGTAATGGGATATCAAATATGGCTTGGCGACTATTATCTTCCTGCTCATCTTCGGGATCTTTGAGGATGTAGCTTTCTACCTGTGCTTTGAAATCGGGATAACGCGATGTCTGAAATACAAATTGATGGACCAATACATTCTCGGCATCTTCCAGTGAATTAGAAGCGTTTTTGTCAAAGGCGTTGTACAATAAAGCAGTATACAATTTACGAGGCTTCAAATGAGTTAAGCTCACCGTATAAGTTTTACTGGCAGGGCTAATAGGTTCTCCCAGCGTTAATGTACAATCGATAAAACCATTGTTAACATTGGTAATATGATGGATAAGTTGATTGATTCCCTGAAGGTTTAAAGGTATTCTAGGGTCTTGATCGTCTTGCCATTGAGGGGTAGGTCTTGGTATCACTCCTTCCTCATAATCTGCGGGTAACGGATAAGGGATAATTATATTCGTTGCTGGATCTTTGATGGCAATATTTAACTCACCGGCAATAGGAGGTAAGTTATCATTTGGGACATCGTCATTATTATCCGGACCATATTCCGGCCAACCAGAAAGCATATGATAAGCCAACGGTTTACTAAAATAAATATCAATTTTACCGTGTTGCTGATCATAAAACAAAGGCTTGGCTTGTAATAAATTACCATCTGCGTTAGGATACGAGCGATTGTAATCAATATACTGACGCAACGAAGTAAGTGGATATTTGTCAGGGTTTTGGAGTTTGCCATTTTCCCGATTAGCAATACTGCCATCTTGAGCATATTCATCTCCGTAGGTGACCCCGGGTTCATTATGGAAGTGTCCTACTGGTCCGGCAGTTTTAAACCCATAATAATAATCAAATGTGCCAATTCTAGCTCCATTGTCTACCTCATCTTTTAAGCGAAAATGGATGTAATAATTAGTATTGGGTCGCCAAATGGGTTGAATGGTTCTCTCGGCACCTGCTTTCATGTCTTGTTGTTCCTCATCTACTTTATTTTGCCCCGGAATAGTAAGGTTATATTCAAAGTCTTCCAGACCCATCCAACATACTTGTTGTAAAGTAGTCTTTAAAACGCTCAATCCAGCATTGTTGACATTGGTAGTAGTTCTCAATGCCCCAGAGAAAGGCTCCTTCGCAATGAAAGCAATAAAATCACCAGGTGTAATCATGATTTTGGTGATAAAAACGGGATCGGTTTCATTAAAAGACGTAGGGTAAATAATTTCCTCATCCAAATTGCTGGCAGAGATATATTGTTCCGTAATTTGCTCATATACAGGTTGATAATCTTGTGTGCCGCTTGTTTTATAATAAGTAATGGTTACTCCCTGAGTATGCGTATTGAGCTTGAGGCGTACTTCTACCGAAGGCTCAGGCAAGATAATTATCAACTTATTGTCTTTATCAAAGCAAAGCGACCGATCATATTCATCGCTAAACGAATTTGGCAGATCAGTTACTTCAAAATAAGCCACATTTTTGGTAATGGTGTGAGAACCATCATCGTGTTGATCAATCTTAATGAGCCTTTCCCCATCCAAGGTAAAATAGGCACCATTAATATAATGAGCTTTGTATTGAATGGGAGCATAATACCTGGTTCCTACTTCCTTATTGAGAAAGTTGGCACAAGCCAAAGGCTTTGGAGTGCTTTTACAAAACAGTTCTGAAGCGGTAATCCCATATTGCTCAGGGATAAACCATCCAGGCTCGCTGGCTTCGGTAAAGCTAAAAGGAGTAGTAGCCAACAAACGAATGGCATTGTATTGCTCTCCCGAGCGTTGCCAATAGCCGATCTTTAACTTATTGGTATCTGCTCCTCTTTCACTGGCTTCAATTAATGCTTCAAAAGGATGGTAATTTATCCATTTAGTGCCATTCCAGGCTTTGATGTTAATATCCTCAATGGAGTATTTGTGTTTTACCTGACGGAGTTCTCGTCCCGCCATGACTTTACGTGGAGGGATTAAGTCAGTATAGCCCGCAGCTCCTCCGGTATGCCCCCCAATTTTAGTCGATACCGCTCCAGGAATAAGCCCCTTCACCGTTTTGATATCAATATAAGTATCCAGTGGGATGACCTGATGAATGTTTGAGATATCTGGTTCACCTGATAGATCAAGACCCAAATAATCCAATGCAAAGGATTCGTTGGTAAGCATGTGAACCCCTTGTACCAATTCTTTAGTACGGTCTATTTTGTTTTCACTACCAGGATGAGGCAATGGGGCAATGGGGTCGTTATTTACGGTACCATTTTTCTCCCATTTTAGCCTGATCTTGAAGCTTCTACAGACTTTCTTGAAGATTATTCGAGCGCAAGCTCTTACCCGAAACTCAGCATACAATAAGAAAGGTTCAGCGGCTTCAGCCGATAGAATGGTATTGAGCTCCAGGCTTACTCCTATAATCCAAATGTCTACATCTACCATTCCTCCCAGCTTGATATAGCCCCCTAACTGGAATCGTTCAAAACTAATAAGACCTCCCAGCTCGATATAAGCGTACAAACGAACTCTGGCTGGGCCAAAACGTCGGCGAATATCCAACTCGGCTCGGGCCCCGGCTTGAATGCCTTGGGCCGATATCATCAGATAAGATTTGGCGGTGAATAAGGAGAGTACCCTTGCCGTATTGGGGTTTTCCTGAGTACCTAAATTGATGTACCAGTTGGATGGATTGTCGAAGAAGAAAGCAGCTTGAGCTTCAGCGTACAAATCAAATATTCGCCCGTTGTTTTGCGGAATTTTGAAGTCAGCACCCATTCCCATTTCAATGGAGCGATCTCCCCAGGCGATAAAGGCAAAGAAGGGTGGCTCCCGATCATCAGTAAGTCCCAATCGGGAACTTAGTATACTGGCACGCCCCTCAATTAAAAACAAAGAAGGCAATGACAACAGCATCATGGTGCGTACCGAAATACTGGTACCACCATCGAAACTGGTACCCAATACTGCTCCAGCTCCAATAGAAAATGGGAACTTATATTTCTCAGTTTCCTCTGGGCTACTGAATTTAGAGTGGTGCACTCCCTTGGGTGGATAGGTGTAGTAGTCATACCAGGTGTCTTGGCCAGGCTTTAAGCCGACGGCTTCTTTTTCGGCTACATATCTAAAGCCTAGCAGTCCTTTGAAACCATAAACACCCAAAGGCCCTACAGGAATAGGTGCTGGCAGATCTACGTGGGCATCTAACAAAAAGGCTGGATAACGAGGTTGCAACGTCATAGAGGCTCCACCAGTAATTCCTGATTGCGGAAGTTTAAATGAAACTTGACCTTCATATGCTTCTGAGCTACCAGGAGCGGGAATAGAAAGCATTCCATTGATAATGGCCGTGGCTGATTCAGGCGAGGCATCTCCGGGGATGATTAGGTCTACTTCTATAGTTTGAATGTGGAGGAATGAATCTCCGTCGCCACCATATTCATCATTATCGCTGGTATAATAAAACTTAAGGCCTTCTCCTCGGGCATCGATGCCGAGTGGATCTAAACTAATGGCTCCATCAAAACCAAAATAGTTGTATTTACGCATAACTCCATTGTACTCTTGCTGATGTGAACCAAAGTGGATGGTGGTTACATTAACATCTACTGGTCCCAGGCCAAGAGGAATATTGACTGGAATAGAGGCATTGCCCCCCGTAATTTCCAGGCTTCCATCTTCGTATATCCTAATGTTGGGTAGTGAAATGTTGCGCTCTTTGAGCATGCCTTTCATTACCGGATTATTAAAGGAAAGCTCGCAAGAGGCTCCAATGAAAAATCGACCATCTTCGCTACCCAATTCTGCCGAGAGTAAGTTGAGCGTGAGGACGCCGAATAAGTTAATGGGAAGTCCATCCGGCAGATAAGCCGCTGTTAGATAAAAATCATCCTCATCTTTCCAATGTCCTTCTAAATCTATAATGGCTTTGGTACTATTCGGATTTGTAAATTTGGGTATTTCTAACCGGGCTTTTAGGTTTGACTCGGTAACACGACCTTGGTAGAAGGAGATATCAAAGCGATTGAAGCCTAACCGCCAGGCTTTGTCAGGGTTACGCCCCAGGTTGAACCACATGTACTTGTCGGGGTCAATGCTACTTAAAAAAGCATTGTACTCTGATTCACTTTCAAAAGTAGTTGTTTGATTGGTAACAACTTGTAGTGGGTATTTGAAACGTAGTTGATACCTACTAGTTAAACCATTAATATGATTAAGTAGTGCATCATGAGAGGATAGTACGACTTCAGTACCATTTGTAAGTGCAGTAATGGGGTAGTTGAACTGAAAATACTCAGAATAATAATCAGTGACGTTACCTGTGGCATCCCGTGTTTGGGTTGCCCGTAAGGCAATGGTACCTGACATCCCTCCCGTACCAATTAACAAACGTTCCCCAGTAATGGCCAACGTTTGTCCTGTGTCTTGTTTGAACCACTTTTTTGGCAAAAAGATATCAGTTCGTTCTATATAAACCCCCATAAATTCATTGGGGCGGTTTTCCTGGTCAGCTTCAGCAATGTTTTCGGTTTTGCTTAGGTCAATTTTGAGGTTTTGGATGTCAATGATGAGTCCTGTATTACCTATCATAGCAGGAGTGAGGGTATTCAAAACAATATCCATGGTATAACCAAAGCCTTTGGCGGTATCTGCATAAAACAAAGCCTCGCCAAAACTGATCAATACATTATCAGGAAATTCGTCACTTGGATCTTGAGGGATGATATCCAGTGAGTTAGGGTGATCTTCTGGGTAGACAGGCTGGAGAATACTACGGGGAAATTCTATAGCAGCACTCAATAATAAAGTGGCTCGAAACTTAGGAATCAGAATATCTTTAATATAAGTTTCTATATCTTGAGGTAATAATGCCCTGAAGAACCTCTCTAGATTTTCTTTGGTGGTGGCTAAATCGGTAGTGAGAATATATTTACCAAAGGCAGCCAATGTAGCATATTGTTGGGTTTGGTCATAAACGATTTCGATCACGTCCTCAAGCTTGGCTACCTGATCAGGAAGAGGTATGTTTTCACTAACATACTCATTAATGTCAGTTACAAACTGCTGCAAACTAGTCGTTTCCTCGTCTACAGGTTCAGTAAAAATATTGATAAAGTGAGCAATGGCTTGTTTTTCAGAAAGTCCTAATACCCGTAGTGCGGTTTCGAAAAATGCTTTAGGAGAAAAATCAAACTTACTAAGATCAAACGATCGTAGATAGGCCAATACTTTCCATTCATATGCTATGGTAATGGGGAAAGCAGAAATATCTACATTGCCACCAGTCAAATCGGGGTTGAGTACCAGGTAAATACCTGTACCAGGGATCTCAATATCGAGCCTTGTGCGACTAACGATAGACAAACTATAGTGGGCCGAGTCACCATTGGGACTCTTAGTATATTGCAAGTCTTTGTAGTGTACTTTGTTCAGCAGAAAGTCGATACTATCTTTGAGAAACCCCAGTGCATCTGGAATCTGATCTTTGTCGACCACGCTCGCTAAGGTAGGATAAAATCGGGGTGCAGGCACCGTTTGAGGTATTGGCATAATTTTATGGTTTTGATCGTTTGAATTGTTGGTTTGGTGAGATTTAGGATAACACTTACTTAAATTTTGAATTTATAATCATGAAAAATACATATTAAAAAGATGTATTTAATCATAGCCAATACTTTTAAAATAATTGTCTACAGGTACTTTGCCTTTAGCTAATGCAGGAGTTGTTTTAAATTCAGATTCCGTAACCAAATACCAAGTATCTGATTGAGAATCGCTTCTTATTCCATAGATAATTTTACCTACTGCATAGCTATTAAAATGAGGCCTTTTGGTAGGCTGTATATAAACTGTTTTATCTATATTTTCATACAAATCTGTTGCTATTACAGTTTTTTTATTGTTAGCGACTTCCGTTACAAGAAATTTTCTAAGAGTTAATGTTTCTATGCTCATTTTTATAATCGTTAATGTTTTTATTTAATTATTTTCATCTTAATTGTTAAGATGGTTTCTGCTCTTTCTAATGCCTCCAGTTCTTCAGGACTTGCATTACCTGCCTTACGTTTTGCGTTTAATGCATCATACTCTACCTCAGAAATTGCTCTAGGATTCACCTTTGTCCCATCTACAGTGGGTGTTGAATGAGTTGCCCACTCCCTTAAAGCATCCTCCTTGATTTCTTCAAATAAATTAGGTTGTCCTGCTTGTGCCATGTCATCATATTGTTTAATTTGATGAGGAAGTAACTCATCCCAACTTCCTAAAGGAATTTTTTTGTATTCTGCATCTACTACTTCCAAAGTTTGCCCTCTAATTATGACACATTCTCGCTCTTCGTCAAGCCTGGAGAAAGGTTGTAAATCAATTACTTTATAATCTTTAGTATTTTCAATTTCAAACATTATTAACCTATTGTAATCCTTATTGTGATCACTAATAAGAACAGGTTTATCCCAGGTAAAATATGCGCTTGATTTATTTTTTGCAACCGACATGAAATTGGGGTATTTGTATTTAAAGCCTTTTACCATTTGATCGATCTCTGATTGTAATCTTGTTTTCTCTAATCGTAAGAAAATAGGACTTCCAGTATAACTAGGTAGTTTTTCAAAGGCATTGTCTAATATGGATATGTATTTATCCATTTGTTTATTACTTAAAGTGTTGACTGGGTGAATTGACACATTTTCCCCTGACCTCATTCTTAAATAGTAATTAGATTGATATCCAGGTTGTGTTGTGTAATACTTCAATGCTACAATCTCTTCTGGATCTAAATAACTATAATCTGAGAATAGATTTTTTTTGTTTTTATTAACCCAAGTAAACGATTCCCAAACATTATCGTCAGAAACAAAAAATAAGTTCTTAAGCTTTACCTTTCTACCAGCAGCTTTATTTATTTCATCCCACCTACCAATAGCAGATAACTCTTCTTCCCCCTTGTACATTCGCTTGATATTACTGCCTGATGTTTTCCCATAAACAACTAAAAAATCAACTTGGTCAGCTTCTGATAGATTATTGAAGTCTTGCCATAGTTTAGAGTTTTCAACTCCACCTAAACTATCCTTTATTTTGGCTTTGAAAATGGGTTTAGCCTGACTTAAATCAACAGCAAATTTTAAAACCACATCGTAAGCCCTTATATCCTGATCATTTTTTAAGATTAAGAAATCGTTTGGGACACCTTCATCTATAATTTTACGAGCTGCTTTACGTACCATTAAACTAGAAATGAGATCAGTGCCTGCTGAGGCAATCTGTACCCAGAACAAAAAAGAGTCAAGCTTCTTACAAAATTCATATTCAGAATTGTCAGGGATTTTGCCCTGTTCATTGCCATCTTTTATGACTTGTTTTACTGCATCCTGGTATTTTTTACAGCCGTCAGTATAATATTTTAGAATAATATCGGCTATGGAAGCAGTAAGCTCTGCTACTCCTGCCAATCCAGTGACAGCTTCTAATACTAAGATTCTTTCGCCTGCACTTAACCCACTTCCTCCCAAAACTGAAAGTTTTCTCAATTTTGAGAGATGTCGTAAATGCCTCAATTTTGCTAAGTTACCAATGCCTGTAAAAGTAAGCGCAATATCGAAGGCGAGTCCTACTGCATGCCAAATGTCATCTTTATCCCCGAAGTCATCCATGTATTTCAGAAAAAATAAAGGAATTAGGGCGCTTTTGGTGCCATTACCATTAATGTCAACAGCAATCATAGGTACTTTGATAGCAGTACTGTTTTCTTCGTAGTTACGAAGTGAGATTGCTTGGTAAAAATTATAAGTGTTGGTTGCCTCCTTATCATCTTCTTTCACTAAAATCTTATCTCCCTGAAAGGAAAAGTCCATATTGTCCAAGTAAAATCCCCAAAACTTCTCGGGGTTATAATTGAGTGAGACAGGAGCATTATTAAAGTTTTCGTATAAAGTTTCTGAAGCAGTATAGTCTTCACCTTCTAAAACCTCTTGTGGATTATACTTGGAAACATACCACAAAATGTACATTTGCTTCATCAACTTCTTACGATTATCATGGAATGTAAGTAGTCGATCATTGGAATCAGATACCTCTTTATATAATGCCTCAAATAAGGTAACTTGCCCAAATGCCACCTCAACTTTGATGCTTACTAACTGGTCTAAAAAACTATCCACTTCATGAGGTTTAATGGTGTTAAAGATTTTTAGTACCAGTAATTCTTCTTGGTATGGAATTCTATCTTTAATTTTTGTAAACCCTCCATAGGTATATATTTCTTCAACAATCTCTAGTTCTGGTGGTAGATCCCCTTTTGCGATGCTACGCAGAATGTCAATTTTAGCCTGAAGAGGAAACAAAGCCAGTGCACTAAGTGGAAGTATTTCAATTAAACGTATCAATCTGCGATCACTATCTTGTTCGAGAGTCAGATTTGGATCTGTTGGGAAAATTTCTTCTTCTCTGAGGTAAAAAAGGTTGTAATAAAAGTTGTCGAGTGCATTACGATAAGCTTGCCATTGCTCAATATCTGGGTTAAGCGGCAAAATAGCCTTGAAAGTTTTATGAATTGGAGGGCCGTATTTGTTTAAACTTCCCCAATCATGCAATAAAACAGCAACTGCTTTATCAGAATCAGGCAATGAATTATAGTCGCTGTCTGGCTCAGGAGTAATTCCTAAATCTATGTCACGTAAATGATCCCAGTAGAAAAGCTCGATATCAGCAATAGGATTGATCGCAATTTTGGGGAGGACATTTTTAATAATATAACTGATGCGCCAACACATTCTAGTCATATACATTGCATATTCTTTTTTGGTAACATAGGTAGAACCATCATTAATGCCTACTGTATCGTCCTCCAGTAAGTCAGGGACTTCTTCATCCCAAGTATCCGAGTTTACAACATCACCAAAGTTCTCCTTGTAAAAATGAGGGGAAGCGCTTTGGGCTGGATTGATATTTATATCTTCTACAGTAATGGTTGAATAGGTTTCACTGCTTTCATTAGCATCAATCGGAGGAAAGTCGTTTAAATAAGTAAAGCCTTTTCCCTCAAATGAAGGAGAGATCTTAAATATATATTTCTTATTCTGGTAGTAAGTTGTATAAGGAGATTGTGGACTTAATCTTTTAAATATTACTAAGTCTCCTAAGGTTGCTTCTTCAAATCCCCAATTTTCTTCCTTTTTTTCGAATTGTCCAACGAAGCGATGGATAAATCCATTGACGGTTTTCTCGTCACGGAGCTTGGCTAAGCTTAATTGACCTCTTCTGTATTTAAGGTAACTGTCTCTACGATAATACCCCGGAGTATAGGTGTTTTTTGATTGATCAGCGAGCCGTTGATGCCCCATTAGGAGATCGATTCTACGTAGAAAAAAGTATTCGATATCATTTGTTACGAAACTGAAAAGAGTTCCTGTGTGAGAAAGCACATAATTATCGGTAAAATCGTACCCATTTACTTCGGATTTAATTTTTACCGGGGTGCCATTAAAAGAAATTACTGCGGTTGGATTCATGGAAGTTCAGGGGTTTGGTATTGAGGATATAATGCTTGAATTGCGTCAGGAATAAACTCGCTATAACTCTGAGAAAAGAAAACGAAAAGATCAATCGTATAAACTAAAATTTCGTTGTCAGGAAAAAATACTTGTAATGTACCTGAGGAGTTTTCGGTAACTATACCAAGAATAGATGTTTTGTAGGCGACCTCCTCTATGGATGTGATATATCCTTCTTCAGAAAATAAACTTTTGAAAAAGACTCTAGCGTAGGTTAAGTTATGAGTGGTAGCCAATTCCTGAAGTGCCTGAAATTCACTTGCTGTGATCCCTAATATTTTTTTTGTTGGCAAATGATTGAAAGTAGTTTCTAGAATTAATCCATTAATTGGAGTAAGAGAACTTGTAAAAACTTTTGTACCTAATAAATAGGGTTTTTGAGGTTTGTAAAAACTATTACTTTCATTAGTGTAGCTTTGTGTATGTGTACTAACACTGTCTGAATGACCTGAAGAGCTTCTTGTAAAGGTTGCAACCTCTTTTTTAATGCTATACAACAACGTCTCAAAAGTTACCCTACTCAAATAACTACCATCATCCTTAAGCAATTGGTCTTCAACTTTTTTGTATTTGATGGCTCCCATGTCTGTGCTATCTACCCCATTAGGAAAATTGATAAGCTGCAGCTTTTCATCTACAATGGTGGGCAATTGCTGATCGTGGGCAGGCACGACGCTACTACGAACATTGAATAAGCCAAATACATCATCTATATCCTTGAGAATATGAGTTTCGGGAGTCAATGAGGGTTGATCTGGTTCAGGAGGTGGCGCATATTCCTGTACAAAGAATAGCTTTCCTTCATAAATAATTTGAGCAAAACTGGCAATGGTATGTTCGCCCATCGCTGGAGTGGCGAATACAATGGGTTGGGTATAGTTGGTATCTATGCTTCCATCTTCTGTAGCCTCTTGTAGCAGGTTTTCTTGTCGTACAAAATTCTCTTCCTGAGCAGAAGCCAAAACTCCGGTTTGTACAAATAGGCCAGCATCCCGATAGCTATCCGTAGTGAGTTGTAGGGTAACCTGATGAACATCCTGACTACCCATTTGACTTTGTTGGAATACGTGGATGGGCCAGCCTTGAGTAGCAAAAGTGGTTTCAATGAGTGTGTCCGATGATGTACCAATTTTCAAGTCATTGGTATTAGCTTCCGAGTAGGCATAGTTTCCATAAAAATTATAAGAGCGTTGGCGATTGCTCTGGATGTACAAATAAAAGCGATTGCGATTATGAAAACTTTGGATACGAGCATAAATCGCATTTTTCTCTATGAGCGGTTTATTTTGCTCATCCACATACATTTTACCTGCACCATTGGCATGCAAGCCATAAAAAGCGGCAATGTCCAGAAAATCGGTGCAATTTTCACGTAACAGCTTCTTTTTAAAATCATCAGTTAAAGTGCTGGTATCCAGTGTGTGAGACGCTAAGCGCGCATATTTTAGATTGTATTGAAATGGATTAGGATCATTTTCCAGTAGATAATCGCCTTGGTTCAAAATAATATCAATACCTACTTCTCCAATGGCAGTTCCTAGTTGAATCCCTCTGGGGACAATGGGTAGTTCATATGCCGTAGTTGCATCCTCTTCTGCAGGATTACTTTCGTTTGGCAAAGTAATTTTATAGAAGTATTGATCAATTAGATGAGTCTCATCCTGAGCGGTAAGTGCCTCAGCAGTATGAGGAAACCCAATAAAACCCGCTACAAAATCAGGAATTTTATTCGCTTCTTCTCCTTCATAAAACTGATTGAACTGTCCCCAAATATATCTCACAAAGCCAACCCCTTCGGTTTCACTTCCCGCAACTTTTCCATCGCTGACTATCAAATCACTTTTCTGTAAACCTCTATAAACAATGTATTTGATATTTAAACCATTGACTGGTTGTCGATAAGGTTTTAAAACAAGATTTACTTTGTTGGCGTCGCCAGCTTGAGGCTGTACAAATACGGTCCCCATACACAAAGCATATATATTTTTAGTTCCACTAAACGAAACCGTAGACGTAGTGCGAAACTTCTGGGCATCTATCACCCCAAATGACTGTTCAGCTGTTTGGGTAAAATCTGTTCCTTCCAGAAAGAAATGAGAAACAGGCTGAATTTTAGAAACTCGCCCAATTCCACTTTGAGAAGTAGTAAGGTTATTTGTTGGTTCAGCACTCATATAATATTTCTTAAAAGTTTGATTTAAATAAATGAAGATCAATTTCCTTCTCTCACCACTAGGCACAATCCAACTACCACACAGACATACTTTGCCTGATTTCGACACCAAATAGCAGTGTAAGTGGTGTTGAATTATCTGTTGGATAATGAGTAAGAAAAAAGTTTAGAGAAGCGAAGTATCAGACTTCGCAGAGAAAAACACTGAACGTGTCAGGGGGAGACTTGTGGTGGCTTAGCTGATCTACTTTGATACGATTTGGCATATTGGATAATATAGCATTCATATTGTTAGATGGTTTTAGTTGCAGGTTATTTTGATCGCACAGCATTGATATGGTTAAAAGAATATTAGCCTGATTTTACGTAGTTGATTAAAAGATTTGTGCAACCTTTACGTATTGCACTTGCATTTATGTTTCCAAGTAGTAAAAAAAAGCTTATAATCTCTTGGTCAAATCGGGCAAAGACTTGGTCAAATCAGTCATCGGAAATAGATGCCTTGAAAATCAGGGGCTTACCGAATTAGTGAAAGGAGTAGGAGGGATGTTTTTTAGATAGAGCGTTTGGTTACGATATGACTTCCAGCAGTTCGATACAAGTTTTGTAGCCAAATCACTGCAGGTAATATGATTATTCCATCATAGAATTATACAATAAAAAAGACCGCCTCCTTTCAGAAGCAGTCTTGTATTTTTTACTTACATCAAATCTAATACTAGATTACCACATTGACAATGCGTTTGGGTACAATGATCACCTTCTTGGGAGGTTTGCCCTCCAACCATTTTTGCACCACATCATTGGCCAATACCTGACGCTCTATATCTTCTTTAGGCATATCCAAAGGCACCTTAATCGTGGTACGCTTTTTACCATTGATAGATACTGGATATTCAAAAGAACTTTCCTGCAAGTACTTTTCGTCGTGCTTAGGGAAAGTGGCTTGGTGAATACTGGTGATATGCCCCATTTTAGCCCACAAGTCCTCGGTAATATGAGGCGCGTAAGGAGCAGCAATCAACAACAACTTCTCCAATACCTCGTGTTTGTTGCATTTCAAGTCGGTCAATTCATTCACGCAAATCATCAAAGTACTTACTGGAGTATTGAAAGCAAAACGCTCCAAATCTTCCGTCAATCGTTTGATCGCCTTGTGAATCACCTTTTGTTCAGCGTCGTCAGGCGTGCCATCAGAGGTTTCAAACTCTCCCTGATCGTTGAATTGGTGGAACAAACGCCACATTTTGCGCAAAAACTTGTGCACCCCATCTATACCTTTGGTGTCCCAAGGCTTAGATTGCTCTAATGGTCCCAAGAACATTTCGTAGCATCGCAAAGTATCGGCACTAAAATCATTGATGACACTTACCGGGTCAATGGCATTGTGATAGCGTTTCCCCATTTTTTCTATTCTACGAGTGCAATAGAAGTTTCCATCAGGATCAGCTACAAACTCGGCATCCTTGAAATCCTCTGGTTTCCAAGTGCGCAATACCTCGGGGTCAATCGTATCTTCGCCTGTCAAAGCGGCCACGGTTACGTGGATTTCAATTAAGTTTTCTTGGTCGTAATCACCTTTTTGTTTAGCCGAAATGTACTTATTGGATTGATCCTTCAAGCGATAAATAATCGCCGAATTACCCTGAATCATCCCTTGATTAATCAATTTCTTGAAGGGCTCATCGTAAGGTAAAAAGCCACGATCGAACAAGAAATGAGACCAAAAACGCGAATACAACAAGTGCCCCACCGCGTGCTCGGTACCACCAATGTACAAATCTACTTGATTCCAGTATTTGGTTTTTTCAATGTTAGCAAATTCGTTGGCGTTATTGGCGTCCATATAGCGGGCAAAATACCAAGAAGAACCAGCCCAACCAGGCATTGTCGTCAATTCATACGCATATTGATCCTGGTAAGTCCAACCTTCGGCTCTGCCCAAAGGAGGGTCGCCATCCGCAGTAGGTTTGTATTCACTAATTTCGGGCAATGTCAATGGCAATTCCTCTTCCTTGATCATATAAGGAATCCCGTCTTTGAAATAAGCCGGTACCGGCTCCCCCCAATAACGCTGACGGCTAAACACCGCATCACGCAAACGGAAATTGACTTTACCAGTTCCTGTACCATCCTCTTCCGCTTTTTTGATCACGGCCTGAATCGCATCTTTGCAAGTCATTCCGTTCAAATAGCCCGAATTGATCATGATTCCTTCTTTGGTAGGGTTGGCCTCCGCTACTTCACCGTTTTCGTCCAATTTTGTGCCTTCTACTACCGGAGTAATCGGCAATTGATAATGCTTGGCAAAGCGGAAATCACGTTCGTCGCCGCCGGGTACCGCCATTACTACTCCCGTACCATAACCTGCCAATACATAGTCGGCCACCCACAACTGTACTTTTTCACCCGAAATAGGGTTGATCACATAAGACCCGGTAAATACCCCAGATACTTTTTTAACTTCGCTTTGGCGTTCACGTTCTGAGCGGTTTTTGGCCATTTCTACGTAAGCCTCTACTTCGGCCTTTTGTTCAGCCGTAGTCAATTGAGGTACCAATTCGTGCTCCGGAGCCATCACCATAAAAGTAACCCCGTAAATAGTATCAGGACGTGTAGTAAAACAAGTCAAAGTCACTTCATGCCCGTCTACTTTAAAATCCATCTCGGCCCCGTGCGATTTGCCAATCCAATTGCGTTGCATTTCTTTCAAAGGCTCGGGCCAGTCAATACGATCCAAACCTGTCAACAAACGATCGGCATAAGCAGTAATGCGCATCGACCATTGTTTCATTTTTTTGCGCTCTACCGGGTGGCCTCCTCGTTCCGAAACTCCGTCTTTTACTTCGTCATTGGCCAATACTGTCCCCAAAGCCGGGCACCAGTTTACTACTGAATCAGCCACATAGGTCAAGCGATATTTCAACGAGATTTTGTATTGTTCATCTGCGGAGTAAGCATTCCATTGCTCGGCAGTAAACGAAGGAGTATCTTCATCACAAGCTGCGTTTACTTGGGTGTTTCCTGCTTTGGTAAAAATGGCGTACAAACTTTCAATTGATTCAGCCTTATTGTTATCATAATTGAACCAAGAATTGAAAATTTGCATAAATATCCATTGCGTCCATTTATAAAACTGAGGATCAGAGGTTTGTACCTCACGGTCCCAGTCAAAGCAAAATCCTAATTTGGACAATTGCTGCTTAAAGTTGGCAATGTTTTCCGCGGTAGTAACGGCCGGATGTTGGCCAGTATCTATGGCGTGTTGTTCGGCGGGCAAGCCAAAGGAGTCGAAGCCCATAGGGTGCAATATATTAAACCCCTGCATACGCTTGTAGCGCGCCATAATATCGGAGGCAGTATAGCCCAAGGGGTGTCCAATGTGCAAGCCTTTGCCCGAAGGATACGGAAACATATCCAACGCATAATATTTAGGTTTGCTATGATCTATTTCGGTTTTGTAAACGTCGTTTTTTTGCCAATATTCCTGCCACTTAGGCTCTATTTGTTTGGGATCGTAAACCATTAGTTTTGAAAATTTTCAGAAGCATGATTGGGTTTGTGGCCACTCACAAATGAGATGACACAAGCAATCATAAGTTTATACCTTAACCCCGAAAGTCGGGAATTGAGAACAACGCAAAAATTAAAGACGCAAGAGAAGGTCTCAAAAGGAGTAGGTTTAAAACCACACGTTCTAAAACAATACTTCCCCCGCAGAAAATTGCGCTGCAAAATTAGAAATTTTTTGCACGTCGTGGGTTTTCAATGCATATAAATCGAAGCCAGACGCGAAAAAAATCAAAGAAAAATCAGAAAATTGGTTTTGAAAAAATCAAATAAGGAATGGTGTAAAAATAAAGTTCTATAGTTT
>DMXI01000232.1 GCA_003483885.1 Microscillaceae bacterium | reverse complement strand
ATGAAGTTCCAAATAAAAAATAAAATATTTGCTTCTGGGAAGGTGGATGAACGAACATTGCGTTTGTTATTAAAATAATTATTGTATTTTTGAATCAAATTCATTACTGTAGAAGAACATCAATTGTCGTAATTATTATATAATAGGATGGAAAACGTAAACGAGCCTAAAAACAAATTAGACGAAGTAAAAGACCTTATTTTTGGTCCGGATATTAAGATTTATAATGAAAAAATTTCCGAACTAAAAGAAAAAATTGGTCAGAACCGTGAAGAGGTGATGAAAAAAATTGAGGAGGTGCACGGGAAGCTTCTTGAGGCAATCCAAAATACCGAGAAAAATCTCAACGAGCGATTGATTGCAGTACAAAAAGCGACTGATGAAGAATTGAATAAGCAAAAAGAAGCACACGTAAGCAAGCGTGCATTCAACGATGCTTTATTGAAAATTTCGGATTCTTTGCGTGCAGAATAGTTACCATACTATTTTTCAATTGTATACACAGTTGTTCATTTGCCCATAGCCCACTGATAGGCTTAATCAGACTAAAACTTAACCACCAAAGCGAGGGTATGAGGTTACCAGAAAGTGAACAATTGTAATTCGTCAAAAATATTTTATAAATCGCTGACATGGAAGATAAAGACAAAAAAAACGAAGGCGTAGAAAATGCCCAGGAATTGGGCAACGAGGAGAAAGTAAATATTTTTAGAGAGCTTATCGTAGGCCCTGACAAGCGTGAGATTGAAGGGCAGTTGCAGGGTATGAAAGAGTTGTTTGCTACTATGTTGGTAGAAAACAAAAAAGATTATGACAACCAGGTAAACGATATGCGTACGCTGTTTGTCAACGTATTGGAAGAAAACCGTCGGGTTTTTCAAATGCAGCTACAAGATCTCTATAAAAACCTTCCTTCATTGATCAATAGCTCACTTCGTGAACAAAATGACGAGGGCTTTATTGTGTTGGCTGATCAACAAGTAAACCAACCTGTACAATCAGGCTCAGGCATAGATCGCTATTCTCGCCTTGATGCGGTAAAGGAAATTATTGTTGGAGGTAATATTCGTGATTTGCAGCAAAACCTTACTGACTCGAATAAGTTATTGGCCCAAAATTTTGAAGAAGACAAAAAGAAAATTTTGGAAATGGCTCAGGAAGTATCAGGTTTAGTAGATGCGATGGAGCAACGCTTGAATGCCAAATTCAAAGAGTTGATTAACCAAATTAGCAAAAATGTAACGGAGTACGCCCGTACCTATACCAATCGTGACCGCGCTGCCGATAAATTACGTGATTTGGCGCAAAATATGTAGTCCTCGTAGATTCTCAACCTTGTTTTGTTTGGTGTTCAAACCGCAGATTTGCTAAATCATATTTTAACTGGTTTGATTTCATCATTTGTATTATGTGAACTAAAATTTTACGATTATGCAGGATGTTCTCAAAAAACTGAAAGAGATTTTACTGGAAGAAGATCGTAAAAGCCAGGAAAGAATCAATAAAAAAGTAGCGGATTTACAGGAAGAAATTCAGGGAATTCGTGATGATCAGGACTTGAAACCAGTGATTCAAAAAACAGTTCGTACTGAATTGCAAGAATCAAAAGATGCCCTTATTGAGGCCATTTATCCTCTGATGGGAAGACTTATCCGTAAGTTTATTCAAATAGAATTTGAAAAGCTTTCCGAAAATGTAGATAAACAACTTGATCGTACCTTTTCGTTACAAAACATCAGGAAACAATTTATTGCCTTGTGGGAAGGAGTAAGTCATAAAGATTTGATTATCAAAGAGCTAATTCCACCAGTAGTAGAAGAAGTATTTGTGATTTCGCAGGAGTCAGGAATACTTCACGGAAAATATTCTCACAAAAATACCATTGATCAAGACATTATCGCGGGGATGCTCACCGCTATTAAGTCTTTTATAGAAGACGCTTTTCAGCAAAAAACCGGTTCACTGGATATGATTGAGTACGGTACTTTTAAGATCATCATTCAGAACTCATATAAATTTTATTTAGCAGCTATAGTATCAGGATCAGTCAATTCGAAGTTTAAAGTGCAGCTCATGGATTATCTTGAGTTATTTGCCGAACAACACCTCACAAAGCCATTAGATGAATTAACTGAAGCTGACGTATCAGACAATCTTAAACCTTATTTTGACCAATTCAATGCCACCAGTAAGTAAAAAGGTAATTTTAGTAGGAAATTTTGGCGTAGGAAAAACCTCCTTGGTTCGTCGATTTGTTTTTCAGGAATTCTCTGACGAATACTTAACTACCCTGGGGGTACGTATCGATAAAAAAGTAGTAGAATTAGCAGGCAATATTGTAAACTTGATTTTGTGGGATATTGCCGGAGAGGTGACTCAAACTAAAGTGCCGGTATCTTATTATTTGGGTGCTCACGGCGTTATTTATGTTTTTGATGTACAACGCCCTTCTTCTTTTGAAAACATTGAGGCAGATTTGGATTACATTCGTACTAAGCTGCCTGATGCGCCTATTTGTGTGATTGGAAACAAAAAAGATTTGATAAGTGCGGGAGAGTTACAAAAATTATCTGAGCAGTTAGCGAAACAATCCTCGGTAGAAGTGAGTTTTTTTACTAGTGCCAAAACCGGCGAAAATGTGGAGTTGATGTTTGCTCAAATTGCCCAGCGTATGCTTAAAACCTGACGATATAAATGCTTCATGAAATCCAGTAATCTAACATATTTACAACAATTCAAGAGCCAGTTTAGTCCAGCAGGCTATCAGTTTGTGCTGTTAGATAACCAAGGCATTATTGTAGAAAGCTGCCATACCTTATTTAACCTTACCTTTTACCAAGGTTTATCTGCCTTTACTTTTATTCCTTTTTTGGAAAGCATACAAGAAACCCTCCTCAAACTAAGTGTGGCTGATCAGCCTTTGTATTTTCCCCGTTTAGATATTCCTTTTTTTAGCCACCATCATATTTACGACTTTACTTTCCAGCGTTTTAGCCCCAGCGACGACGCTTCCTTTATTGCTTGGGTGATCAAAGATAACACGATTCAATATCACTACCTGCGTCAGGTGCAACAAGAGCGCAACCTGGCCATTGTCAAGAGTGAGCGAAGTCGCCTGAATGGTTGATACCTAGCGTGCCGACAAGTGAGTTTCATTCCTTTTTCCTTGTACCCATTCGGTAGAATCTTTATCTTGAAATATCTCCAAACTAATCCCCTAAAAACGTATGGCAAACAACAAAATGCTGGTAGAAGAGCGCAGCCGTAATATTGGTAATTTTATGGTAGGCAGGTTATTACCCTTTCGGGAAAAACGCCAGGTAGGCCCTTTTACTTTTATTGATCACTTTGGTCCTGCTCAGGTAGGCCCCGAAGTTTATTCTGATGTAGACCAACACCCTCATACTGGGCTTTGTACGCTGAGCTATTTGTTTGCTGGAGAAACAGAACACAAAGATAGCACTGGAGCCCATCAGGTTATCAAACCCGGCGATGTAGGCCTGATGACCGCGGGCAAAGCTGTTACCCATACCGAACGTACTCCTCCTCATTTACGCAATGGACAAAGCTATCTTTCGCATGGGTATCAGGTGTGGATAGCACTACCCTTAGAAAAAGAAGAGATGGAACCTCGCTTTGATTTTGTGGCTAAAGAAGATTTACCCCAATGGAAGGAAGGCGACTTGCGGATGATTTTGGTGGCAGGAGACGGGTATGGACGCACTTCGCCTTTACCTGTACATTCGCCCTTATTTATGGTAGATGTGCTGGCCGAAAAGGAAGGCAACCTGGATATTGCAGGAAATTTGGAAGGCGAAATAGCAGTAGTGGTAGTAAAGGGGAGCGTAAGGGACCCAAAACAAGACGAAGGGAATATGGTAGAAGCAGGGCAAATGCTTATTTCTAAAACGGAGAATGAATGCTGCTTATGGTTGGAGGCTGGGACTCAATTGTTGCTGTTTGGCGGGCCAGCTTTGCCCGAACCCCGTTATTTGTTCTGGAATTTTGTGGCCAGTTCCAAAGATCGCCTCAAGCAAGCCAGCGATGCCTGGAAAAACAAAGAGTTTCCGAAAGTACCAGGAGATGATACTTACATACCTTTACCCATGCCTTTTAAGCGCTAAAAGATGCTTAGCCATAAGCAGATAAAACAACAATGGAAGAGAAAGAGAAGCCAAGGATTTCGAGATTAACCGCCATCATGACTCAGCTTCAATCCAAGAAAATTGTCACGGCTACATTTTTGGCGGAGAAGCATAATGTCAGTATCAGAACCATTTACCGGGATATTCGCACACTCGAGAAATCAGGTATTCCCATTGTCACCGAAGAGGGCAAAGGATACTCTTTGGTAGAGGGGTACCATCTGCCTCCAGTAGTATTTACCGAAGATGAAGCCAATGCTTTGATTACGTTGGAACAATTGGCTACTAAAAACAAAGATCGATCGTTGAGTGACAATGCTTCCAGTGCCATAGAAAAAATAAAAGCCATTTTAAGGTATTCGCAAAAAGGAAACGCCGACTTGTTGGCCGAAAGAGTCTATTTTGGTGGGAATAACAGCGAAAAGAAAACGAGTAATAACTTGATGCCGATTCAATCGGCCATTATTCATTTTCAGGTTTTGCAGATCGTTTATAACTCTTCCGAACAAAAACAAACTACCCGGGATGTGGAACCCTTTGCCATTTATAGCATCAATGGAAACTTTTTATTAATTGCTTTTTGCCGATTGCGACAAGATTTTAGGGTTTTTAGGATAGATTATATTGAAAAACTGACTCCTCTGGACGAAACATTTCCACCTCATAAAATGACCTTGAAGAAATTTTTTGAAAATTATATTCAGTAGCAAAAACACCCCTGACACACCCATGTCACAACGCCATTTTAGCTTTGCATCAGGAATGGTAGAAAAATAAAGTTCTATAGTTTAATAAAATATTTTATTGTTAGACGAGATAAAAAAACGTGACATAGCCAGAGCTATGGTAAGCTTTTTTTAACGAAGTATGACAGTAAAAGATGAAGTTGAAAATGTAAATTTATTTTGACACTATTCCCTAATATTAACTAAAAACGCAATCTAAAATGGAAATTATCAAGATTATTATCCTGTCATTATCAAGTTTAATGTTAGTGTTTGTAGGGGCTATGAGATTAAACAATCCTGTAAAAACGTATGCGAAAAATTCTGGAATTGAGCTGAAAAATGACCCTAGCTTATTGAACGAAATGAGAGGAGTAAGTGCGGTGATGCTTTGTGGAGGGATCATCATTTTGTCAGGGGTTATCGTTCCCCTGATGACCTTTACCTCGTTTGTAGTGGGGGCATTGGTTTTTATAGGCTTTTTGATTGGCCGATTGATTAGTAAGCGTGCTGACGGAAAACCAAGCCAACAAATTAGCCAGGGAATTGTATTTGAATTTGTTTTGGGAGCGGCCAATGTATTTGGGCTGATAAGTACTTTGGTTTAGATAAATGCGAATCAGGTGTATGTTGTGTTCAGATAGCAACATACACTTTGATAATCTTAAAAGCCTTAGAATTGTTCTATAGAATGCAACTTCTACTTTGCACGAGGTGACTTTAAAAAGTATTTGCTGCAGCTTTACACAGTACCATATTTAAAGTCAATTACTTCTTAAAAAGTGCAAACCATGAACAAGTTTCTAACGCTAGTTGCATTCTTATTGATATTAGGATGCCAATCACCCGAAAAAGATAAAAATCAAAGTGAAGATCAAAGCCAAAGCCAAAACCAAAAATCTGAACCTTTTACAAAATTGACCACATTTGTTGACCGCTATGCCCAGAGCACGCTCAAAAAAGGAAACATCAATTCTTTAGCAGTAGCTGTGTACAGTAACGGAAAAACCTACCATAATTATTATGGAGAGATAGATCAAGGAGCTAATAATCCCCCCAACGATAGCACCTTATACGAAATCGCTTCTATTTCAAAAGTTTTTGTGGGCTCTCTGGCAGCCAAAGCTGTTTTAGAGGGTAAAATTAGACTGGAAGACGACATTAGAAAGTATTTGGAGGGCGAATACCCGAATTTGGCCTACAAGGGTACACCAGTTACCATCAAAAATTTACTCTCCCATACACTGGGCTTCGACACTCCTCCAAAGCTGCAAGAAGTAAACAAAAAAACGAAGGCAGGGTATTATGAAAACCGACCCTACGATTACAGCATGGATGATTTGCTAAATGATCTTAAAAAGGTAGAAGTAAAGAAAAAACCAGGAACCTTTTATAAGTATAATAATATAGGACCTGAGTTGGTGACTTATATTTTGACCAAGGTTTACAAACGTCCTTATAAAGCACTCTTGTCAGAGTTTTTGGCGACTTTGGGTATGAATAATACTTATTTGCAGGGGTATGATCGTTACCAGAAGCGAATATCCAATGGTTATGGAGAAGATCGAAAAAGAATGCCTTTGCATAAGAATCAGTTGTCAGGAGGGGCTTATGGCGTTCTTGCAACCCTACCCGATTTGACAAAATTCCTGAAATTTCAGTTAGAAAGTAAAGCACCATTTATCAAAGAGTCGGTTCGTTCTTTATTCAAAAATGATGACGAACAATTAGGCTATTTATGGGATATTGGTTTTGCTAAAAAAGAAGGCTTTTTCTATTTGAAAACGGGTTCTTCTTATGGGATTCAAAGCATCGTTTTGGTGTGTCCTGATTCAAATTATGGGGTGGTTTTAATCATGAACAATAATTCTGAAGCAGCGATGACCAATTGGGTAAATTTGTACAATAAAATTGAATACGACCTTATTCGATATCCAAAAGTCAATTTGTGGTCAACGGTAGCGCCAACATTTATGAATAACCCCCAAGAAGCCATTAAAAAATACCAAGCCTCGAAAAATGATACGGCTACTTACTTTTCTTCCCCTGGCTATCTAAACAAAGTAGGTTACGACTTAATGTCACGCAAACAAGTACAAAAAGCAATAGAAGTATTTAAATTTGCGGTGTCGGAAGCTCCTGGTAATGCAAATCTATATGACAGCTTGGGTGAGGCTTATTTTGTTGCTAAAGATTATGAAAGAGCCAGGGAGAGTTATAAAAAATCGTTGGAACTCAATCCGAAAAATGACAACGCAAAAAAGACACTCTTGAAAATTGACAAACTATTGAAATCGTAGAGCGTACAGTATACCCATATTTTTTAACGTTGGTGTTGCACCCAGCGCCAACGTTAAAACACTACCCCAACTTATTATAAGTCATGAGCCAACGATCGGGAATATCGCCTCGGCTGGCCTCTTGATAATCCTTATAACTACAGGGAATGATCATTTTCTTTAGATTGGTAGTAACTGTTTGAGGATAAGGAACTTCCATCCACCATTTTTGGGTAACCTTGTGTTTGTAGAAGATGATATTGCTAGAGTTGTTGAGGCGAGACACGACGTATTTCATAAACGCGTTGCTGTTGAAATCAATCTCCTGATTACGGTGATAGTACCCTTCTACAAAATACCATACCATAGTAGCCACCAAAGAAGCGGTCTGGGCTCGTTCGTCTACCTTAGGGTTGTATTCATAAAAACCAATAGAGCTGAGTTTTTCACTCAATCCAGCATACCAACAAAGCTGACAGGCCTCCTCTCCAGTAAGACCAAAGTTTTGGGCGTTGCGATTGCCTCCCGCGTCACTCATCTTAATAGCCGTGATATCGAAACTAAGCATGTCGGCATTGCGTACCACAGGTTCTATTTCATTGAGATCATCCCGCATTTGGCCCACACTATAAGCATCAAAATGGAGCTTTTCGAGCGTGTCGAGCATCTTGGGAGAGTTCAAATAGCTTTGGTAGGCCAAATGACTGTAAGTAAATAAGTAATTGGGCTTGTGAGTAAGCATTTGATGCACATGAACTGCGCTCTTGTCGCTTTTCTGGGCCTGATCCATATCTATACAAGCATCAATATTGACCATACTAATCACTTTATCCAGATTTTCGTAGGCCAGGTATTGCCCCAAGGTAAGGTCATGGGAGCCACCCAAAATGATTGGGAATACCGATTGGCGCAGTAAGAATTCGCAAATCTCGCGTAAGCGTAAATAGGTTTCTTCCAGGTTGATGCCATTGCGTAAGTTGCCCAAGTCTACAATTTGATATTGCCCTTTGCCTTTTTTGAGGCGGTACAATCGTTTGCGGATTTCGTCAGCAGCTTGTCCTGTACCCTGATTGGTTTGGGTACCTCGTTCTTCGTTGATTCCAATAATGGCCAGATGCTTACCTTGCCAGTCAATGGGACTTTGGGTATGAATATGCACATGCTCGTACCAGGTATCAGTACCCGAGATTCCCTCAAAAATGGTATCATCTAATGTGTCGAAAAAGAGCGTAAAATCCATAAAAAGGCAATGCTTCAAAAAACGAAATAGCTTAACTTACAAGGTTGTGTTGAACAACAAATATAACTTTTATTGATTACAAGGTGCAAGCCTCAAGTCATAAGTTTGACACCGCCTAACGAAGGTCATTGATTTAGCTCCTCCAACGTCTTTATCAAATTCTCAAACATAGGTTTTAATAAAGTCTTGAGTTTGTCAGCGCGTTCGGGAGCGTATTGAGTCTCGGTATCATCCATATACAACATTTTACTACGCTCTAGTTGAAGCGCGTGACGTTTATGCTCGGGCTGCCCAAACGATCGGGTAATATGTCCACCTTTGAAAAGCGTGTTGTGTTCTAAAGAATAATCACCTGCACCAAGTGCTTGCAAAGCGGTGTTGACCAAGTCAGGATGAGCCGAATTACCATCATTACTACCCAAAAGCAGGTCTGGAAAAGGCTCGGAATGAATCGTAGTAACTACTTGCTTGATAGAATGCGCATCGTATAACAATACATGGGTAAATTCCTTTTGCAGGTCGTCTAACAAATCACTGATTTTTTGATGATAGGGGAGGTAATATTGCTCTAGTCTTCTCTGTACTTCAACTTCATCGGGAGGAGTGTCTTGGTAGAGCGAATCGCCTAGAAAATTGGTAGCAGGAGTAAGGGCAGTAATCACCCGACCATCGTTGTACAAGGGCGTACTTTCTGGGTTACGGTTGAGATCAATGACCCAACGACTATAATGGGCTTTGATGAGGGTAATGCCCATTGCTGGAGCAAAATCATACAAACGATCTACAAACCAATCGGTATCTTCAGGGTTTTCAATAAGAGAAGGCACGTATTGATCTCGAATATTGTCAGGAAAAGCCACCCCACAATGAGGCACACTAATGACAACGGGCACACGTGGCGCAGTGGGTTCGGTGATTTGGTAAACCATAGGTGAAGAGATTATTTATTTTCGAATTCCAAAATTTTATTTTTCAATACTTCAGGTACGGGGGCTTTCTGGCGTTTGACGTAGTCGAAAGTTACAATGCGAGCAGTGCCTTTAGCGGCTATTTGCTGGTGTTGATGGCTCACGATTACATATTCCATGATAAAACCAAACTCGTAAAAACTATCGGGAAGGGTACGGGTGCCAATAGAAATAGTATCGGGATATACCAAAGGAAATTTATAACGGCAACTGGTTTCGGCGAGTATAGGACCTACCTCAGTAAAGTTTGTAAAACCCACTTCATCGAAGTAGTTAATCCGTCCTGTTTCGAAATAGCGAAAATACACTGTATTATTCACGTGAAGGGCGGCATCCATATCGCCCCAAGCCACCGCTTGTTCTACAACTACGGGATAGTCTTTGAGTAAGTCTTGCATATCAATCAACGGTAAGTGATCAATGGTGAATAAAAAAATATCGAACACCGAATAACGAATTCTGAAGCAAAATAGCTCTCCTTCATCATTCAGCGTTCGTTATTCGACATTCATTATTCAGGAAAGGCTAAAGAATGTTTATTAAATCACCCCCAATTCCTTACCTACTTCGGTAAAAGCATTGATGGCTTTGTCGAGGTGGTGGCGTTCGTGTACTGCCGAGATTTGCACCCGAATGCGAGCCTGCCCCTTAGGTACTACCGGGTAGTAGAAGCCAATCACGTAGATGCCTTTGCTTAATAGCTTTTCAGCAAACTGTTGCGAAAGCGGTGCATCATATAGCATAATAGGTACAATGGGGTGCTCTCCTGGCTTGATATCAAACCCGGCCGCGGTCATTTTTTCACGGAAGTATTTCGTGTTTTCCTCCAGCTTGTCGCGTAGTTCGGTTGTTTCGGTCAACATTTTGAATACCTCGATAGAAGCGCCCACGATGGCTGGAGCCAAGGTGTTAGAGAACAAATAAGGGCGAGAACGTTGACGCAACATTTCAATAATTTCTTTTTTACCAGAGGTAAATCCACCCGAAGCGCCTCCCATAGCTTTGCCCAAAGTGCCCGTAATAATATCTACTCGATCCATTACCCCGCGAAACTCAGGAACTCCTCGGCCAGTTTTACCCATAAAGCCCGTAGAGTGGCATTCGTCGGTCATGACCAAAGCTTTGTATTTATCGGCCAAGTCACAGATTTTATCCATTTGGGCAATGGTACCATCCATCGAGAACACCCCATCAGTTACAATAATTCGGTGGCGTAGGTGTTGCGTTTCTTTGAGTCTTTCTTCCAGATCAGCCATATCGTTGTGCTGGTAGCGAAAACGCTGCGCTTTGCACAAACGTACCCCATCAATGATAGAGGCGTGGTTCAATTGATCCGAAATAATTGCATCTTCTTTTCCGAAAAGTGGCTCAAACACGCCTCCGTTGGCATCAAAAGCCGCCGCATATAGAATGGTATCTTCCATCCCAAAAAACTCAGAAATACGACGCTCCAACTCTTTGTGAATGTTTTGAGTACCACAAATAAAACGCACAGAGGCCAATCCAAAACCGTATTGATCCAAGGCCTCCTGAGCCGCTTTGATGATGCGAGGATGGTTGGCAAGCCCCAGGTAGTTGTTGGCGCAAAAGTTAATCACCTCCCCTGCTTCGTCGGTTGTAATATCCGCCGTTTGTTGAGAAGTAATGATTCGTTCTGCTTTATATAATCCGGCAGCTTTGATCTCTGCCAGTTCTTTTTCCAGTACAGGTTTAAGCGTTTCGTACATAATGATTGTGTCTGTTTGTAATAATATTTTTGCTCTCTATGAATTCATTTTTTGAATGATGCTAAGGTACAAGAAATTCTTGGTTTTTGATAAAGGCCCCACGGTTACTGATAGGTGATTGGATATGAGTAGTGAATTTCCTGATTGCTCTATTGTTTCATTGCTCTATTGTTGCGCTGCGCTTATGGTTAGTTTCGTCTTCGGCTAAGCTTATTAATTATAAATTATGAATGGATG
>DMXI01000433.1 GCA_003483885.1 Microscillaceae bacterium | reverse complement strand
ATAAGATACTTTAGCCATTTTAATTTTAAGGTTTATAAAGAATATTTTATGTGATTTTGTGAATTAGAACAACAAAAAAAGAACGGTAAAATGGCCGTTCTATATTGTGTATAAAATATTTCTTCGTTGAAATTATACTTTATCTCGATCCGTATGAAAAATTTATTACGTTTTCACTTGGTGAAATGTTTTAGAAAAAAAATCCCCTTTCTACGAAAGAGGTGAATCACAAAGTTAGTTTTATTTTGTGATTCCTACAATTTTTACTATTTAAAAATTACTTTTCAGCCCTTCAAATGCACATTCTGCCGAAAAATTGCAACACCCCTTCAGGAATTTAAGTATAGAATTTTAAACGCTTGATTAGGTTTTTAGTTTTTTTGCCTGGAATTGAACTATTTACATTTTCAAGGTTTTTTTAATGGATAGTTGGGGTTTTAATACCTGTATTACAACCTTGTGCAAGATTTTGGCTTGTTTTGCCGAAGATACACTGCCTGCTCGATAACTTAAATAAATGCTTATGAAGCAAAGATTACCATTTTTTTCTTTGATGATAGTATTGGGTTTACTGATACAAAATGCTACAAATGCCGCAGATCCTTACATACGTATAAAAAAAGGTGAAAACTTATTTTTTGACCGCCTCGATCTTAAAGTAGATAGTACTGAACTACACCTGCAAGTGAAAGTGACAGATTTGCTGGGGCAAACCATTGAGCAATACGAGATTCTACGCAGCCTGACCTTTGTACCCACAGCTTCATTAAAGCCTGGGTATTACATTTTACACATCTCATCAGGAGCTTATATTACCACCAAGCGAATAGTGATTACTGCCTGATGTAGGAGTTAAATAAATTTACTGATGAAAGGAAAACGCCTAAGCCAACGCGTGAGAGGACGCGCTAAAGGGAGGTGTATTAAATATAAGAGCACAGGCATAAATCCTACCTTATAACGTACCAATGTGCCAAAATTGGGAGACGCCAACGCTAATAACGTGGCTAAAAAAATGATATAGGCAATCGCTCCAATCATCAAAAAGCGTTGTTTGATCAGAAGAGCTTTCTCTTGAAATAATTGTTGTCTCCGAAAAAAGAGCATAAACAAGGCATAAAGGGTAAATACCAACATCCATAGATTTTCCAATCCGGCAATCAATTTTAATTTATTGTTGGCTTCCCAAATAAAAGGACGAAACAATCCCGAAATCAGCGCCAGGGGACTATTGTACAATAAGTTGCCTGGAGTAGAGGTAAGCGTAGCAAAGCCTGGGTCGGTACGATAATAATAAATGAGATCATCAGGAGCCGAGAAATGGAAACTCATATTGTGGTTGACTACCAATACATGCATAAACTCCGACAGGTGGAGTTTGGGATGCATAAAGCTGACTGTGAGCAGCAAAATCCCTAATATGCTTACAAACAACACCAACGGAAGCCATAGTACTTGTCTGGTTTTTTTGTCAGATTTGAGCCAAAGGTATACTTTATAAGCCAAAGCTACGGTTACGAGCATAGGTACAAGACCACCAAAGTAGTAAAATTTGAGCTTCCACAAGCCATACAAGCCTATCATACTCAACAAGCTTACTTTTATCCAATAGAAACCTGACCGGGTTTGGCGATCACAAAAGATAACCAAAAACCAATGAATCAACCAAGCCATAATTCCTATAGCCAGGCTTTCTTTTTGTACACCACTACTCCAGAAGACTACTGAAGGGAATAAAATAAAGGCAAAAATCGCGGCCAGTTTGGTAGTTGGAAATAAACGGCTAAGTGTATTGGCGGCTTGCCACAAGCCACTAAAAGCAAACAAAGAAAAATAAAAAGAGGTAAACCAATAGTTTTGCTGAGTAGCAAGATTAATTACGCTGGCGATTTTTACTATAAACAAATAGCGGGGTTGTTCCCAAATACGAGGGTCCTGAAGGTCGGCCAGATAATAGTACTCGTTGAAAAACAACAACTTGAGGTAAGCGGTCAAATCCTGAGAAGCCAAAGTAGAAACAGCTTGGGCATTGTAAAAAATATTCCAGGAATCTCCACCGTAACCATAAACCTTGGAAAATACCCACCCTACAACCACTCCTCCCAATAACTTTAGGCAAAGCCCAGGAACAATCCAGGCTCGTAAAGGCGCTTGAGGAGATGCCTGTTTCCAAAGCACTGCAAGGGTAGTAATCAGGCAAGTATGCACTATAATGGCCAACATGGGTGTAAAATTCTAATCTTAAACGATACTTTATACAGATTTAGCAACGAGCTACTACAGCCGTGGCGTTTTTTGGTTCGTTTTTTTCGCTGTAGAAAATTCACAATCCCGATTTGTCGGGAAAATGAATGGATGAGTGATAGTGGAACCTTGAAGCTGAAAACTAACTTGATTTTGTGCGATTTTTATTTTTGTTTGATGTAGTGTTCTATATTAAGACACCGAAAGTAGCGGGTAGGCACACAATATCAAAGAAATGAAAAGGAAATTTAATGCAGGGTAGAATTCGTTAAAACCGGGAAGTCATAACTTAAGAAAAGAGAGGGTTAGTAAGACGCACTGGAAAAGGAAAAAGACAAATGATTCGTTGTAGGAAAGTTTGTTAGGACAAACTCAGCAAATATTAAGAAGCTCGTCCTAACAATTTTTTGGTAGTTTTATTTAAATGACGAATAATAGCTTCGTCGATAAAGTCGGGTTGTGTATTCTCGATACGATCTTCGTGTAAAAGATTATTTTTAGCATCATAAAATTTTACGATCGTGTAATCTACTGCGTCTAGATTGGGTTCTATCACCCAGAAAATGTGCCCCTGACGAGGGTTTTTCTTGATAACAACGGCAAACACCGTCATAAAAGCATTTGTAAGGTTTTTAAGTGTCTTTTCCATGGCTATGAATATTAATTGTTGGTTATGATGGTAAATTTCTTTTTAATTGGTTTCTATTCTATTAGTAGAATGAATGCTTCAAATATTACAGCAGGTAATAATTTTTTTATTTTAGATTTCTTAGTTCCACGGGTTTAACCTTATCTATATTTATAAGACTCAAAAAACGTGGAATAGTTGCATCAATTATTACATTTAACACCTTTCTAACTTTGTCTTGACTTTCTGTTAATTTTTTTAAGTTTTATCGTCTTTGTTAGCGTGTTTATTGGTTAGATGCATTACAGTACATTTTAGTTGCACCACCCTTCAAAAAAACTTTACTTTTTTTGCTTTTTCTTGATAACCAGGTATTTATACCTACCTTTTTTTCGGGGTTTATACCTTAGACTATCACTAGTGTCTTTTTATTCCCCGCTTCATTACTATAAACCGATTTTTATGGTTAAAATGGAGACAAAAAATCGTTTTTTTGCCCAAAGCAGTCATTTTTAAGGCAAATAACCTCTTGAAACTTACAAACTCCATTGGTACATATGAACTTCACATTGATTGAAAGGTTACTTATTTTGAGCGTGTTTTTATTTGGAAGTCATTGTCAGGGGCAGCCCCAACGCAATTCCAATGCTTCTCCACAAGCATTTTACAAAAAAAGAGTACAACAATATTTGCTCAAAGATGAAAGCATTCAGGATATGTTTGCCATTAGCGATAGTGGCATTACGCTCTATCGGGAAGTGCCAGTTGTGAATGAAAAAGACACCAAGGGCGCTAAAAGTACTGGTGTAACGAAAAAAACACCCCCAGATAAACTCAAAAAAGAAGTAGAGTATCATTTACCCTGGAAAAAACTAGATATTTTTAAGCGACTGGTTATAGCCAATCCTATAGAAACCTATGAGATGTATCAGCAGCAAAAGCTGCCTACTGGGGCAATGGACGTACGTCGACCACGACGTTTCAGGGTACAGACCAACAATAAGTTACCTTTGAAGGGGCTTCGGGTAGCGCTCGATCCAGGACATATGGCAGGGAGCATCGATATGGCCAAAAAAGAACGGAAATTTGTAGACATTACCCTCAAAAATGGCAAGCGATTGAGTTTTTTTGAATCAAAACTCGCTTGGTATACTTGTGCAGTACTGGCCGATATGCTAAAAGCCAAAGGGGCCGAGGTACGCCTTACCCGCAAGCGCTTTGATATGATGGCGCTGGATTCTACCTACCAACAGGTATTTGATAACTATAAAAAACAGCAGAAAAAAGCAGGTAAAACAATTAAAGACTGGCAGAAATGGCCTACTTTCTTTAAGAAATTTCGCAAAGCTGATTTTATTGCCCGCGCCGACAAAATCAACCAATTTCAGCCCCACCTCACGATGATTGTGCACTACAATGTAGATGGCGCCAACGCCCCCTGGGATAAAACTACTGTCCAAAACCACAGCATGGCTTTTGTATCAGGTAGTTTTATGAAAAATGAACTAAGCAAACCCGAACATCGCTTCAATTTTTTGCGCCTGTTGCTTACGCAAGATATAGAACAATCCATTGATTTTTCAGTAGAGGTACTCAAAGCCATCAAGAGCAAACTACAAGTACCTACTTTGCCCACTCAGAATAATCAGCCATTCATAGATAGGGCGTGTATAGCGACCTCACAACCAGGAGTGTACGCCCGAAACCTATCGATGGCTCGCAAAGTATATGGCACCCTTTGTTTTATTGAACCCCTCTATCAGGAAAACGCAAAGGAAATTCTCAAATTAGCCAAAAACGACTATGACTACCAGGGTACAAAAATCCCAAAAAGGGTAGTAGAAGTAGCAGAAGCCTATTTTGAGGGAATCATGGCTTATTTGAAAAAATAGATTACAATGAATTGTACGATATTTAGGCGAAACCTTACGCGAAAAATCAAGAGAATTGTCCAGCGAAAGTTTCATAAACTATGGTGAATTTGTATTTTTGGTCACTATGCCCGCATATATTTCTGTAAAAACAATTAAAAATCTAACATAAACTTGTATCCAAAATTTCAACTATTATAAATATAAACAAGACACCTCAACTTTTATTTTTTGATATGAAAACAACTACTACCGTTAGGCGGTGCTTACGAACTAGCCCGACTCCTTTTCTAAAGCTTATTCGTGGATTAAACTTTCCCATTAACTACCAACGATGGTATGCGCTTTTGCTAACAATTTTACTGGGTACCACCACTTGGGCGCAAACCAATAACGCCTTGAACTTTGATGGGGCGGGTGGCGTAATGGCCAATCAAGATTATGTTTCTATTGCCCACAATAGCTTACTCAATCTCAATGGAGGGAGCTACACCTTAGAGGCTTGGGTGTTTCCTACTGATGCCAGTAACCAAACCATTATTTCCAAAGGAAATGGAGCGGGAGCTGCTAATCAAGACATCTTCTTGTTTTCAATTATTGGTGATCGAATGTTTTTCCAATTAGGAAATACAACGGGTGGTTCAGAAACTGGAACCAGCAATACCGATATTCCTCAGAATCAGTGGAGTCACGTAGCAGTGACTTACAATAGTGGTACAATGACGGCCACCTTTTACCTCAACGGAGTAGAAGATGGTACATTTGTATTTACCCAACCCCTATACAATACAGATACCAACCCTGCTTACATTGGTCGTCAAGGAACAGTTTGTAACTGTAACCCCTTTGATGGAAGCATTGATGAAGTAAGAGTATGGAGTGATATACGCACTCAAAAAGAAATTTCATTGAATATGAATAACTCTCTTACAGGGAGCGAAGCCAATCTAGTAGCCTATTATCAGTTCAATGAAGGGGTAGCCAATGGTAATAATACGGCTCTGACTACCGTTTTTGATAAAACTTCTAATAACCTGGATGGAACCTTGACCCAAATGGCATTGTCGGGTACCACCTCAAACTTTGTGGCAGGTTTTACCGCAGTGAACAATGCCTTGGATTTTGATGGAACCGATGATTTTGTAAATGTTTCTTCACCTTTTACTGGTTTCACCAATGCCATTACCGTAGAAGCTTGGATAAACCTCAATACATTGACCAGTGCAGAAGGAGTAGCTGGCCAAAGTACTGCCAATGTGGATAATTTGGCAACCAGTAACGTTTGGTTGTTAGGAAATGTAGGTACAACCAATGGTTCTTTGACTTTCTTTGTAAACGACAATGGTACATTTAGATCAGCAACTTCTACTACTGACTTTCGAGGAACAGGCTGGCACCACGTAGTGGGGGTTGCGGATGCTTCAGGCGTTACTTTATACGTAGATGGGGTAGTGGAAGCGACCAGTGGCACAGGCATTAGTTCTGGTATTTTTTCTAATGGTAGTGCGGTCATGCATTTAGGGAAAGATTCAAGATTTGCTTCAGGAAGGTTTATGGATGGAGAAATGGATGAAGTACGGGTCTGGAATGTAGCACGTACCTGTGCCGATATTTTATCTACCAAAGATGTAGAGCTTACTGGTAGTGAAACTGGGTTGGTCGCTTATTACAACTTTAACTCTGGTATTGCAGGAGGCTCTAATACGAATGTGACACTGTTTGACCTGGATGCTACCAATAGTAATAATGGAACCCTGACTAATTTTGGAACCCCTCCTCTTACGGGTACTACCTCCAACTGGATAGCAGCTACCAATAATGTAAGCGGCAACACCGCCGTAGCTCAGCCTGAGATTAATGTACAAGCCAATACGAATAATATTGTTAGTGGAGAAACTGCGATCAATGCGACCCTCAATACTTTCTTCCCTTTTACGGCCATTGGCGGCAATACCGAACAAACCTTTACTCTTCAGAATACGGGTACTGGAACCTTGAATATTTCCAGCATTACCAGTTCTGATGCCAACTTCATCATTTCGGGAGTGAGTACGGTGATAGGCGGTAACAATACCACTTTTACGGTTACTTTTGCCCCTACTGCTTCTGGCGCCCATACATCTACCATTACCATCAATAGTAATGACTGCGACGAAGCTGCTTACACTTTCCAGGTACGTGGTACCGCAGCTTCGGGCAATACCAACGCCTTGGATTTTGATGGAACCGATGATCGAGTAGAATTGCCTGTGGCTAGAAATACGTTGACCAATTATACCATTGAAACCTGGTTTAAATTTGATGGCAATACTACTGATGGTTTTGCTCCCATTATAGGTGGCGCCAGTGCCAATTTCTTCATTGGTAAAAATACTGGAGATACCCAGTTTGGTATCCAGGATGGTGCAGAATACAGAACTACCACTGCGATTGCTGATGCGTGGGATGGTAACTGGCATCACGTGGCTGTAGTTCGAAATGGTACTGCTATTACCGTGTTTTTAGATGGTATTCAAAGGTATACCGATAACTGGGGAACGGTTGGTACTGGTGCGATTTGGGTTGGAGCTGAAAACGATGGTGGTGGATTTTATTTTACGGGAGAAATAGACGAAGTACGTATTTGGGATGATGCGCGTACCCAAGACGAAATCATTGCTAATATGAACCAGAGTTTGGCTGGATCAGAAGCCAACCTGGTAGCCTATTACAATATGAATCAAGGGGTGGCCAATGGCAATAACACCACCGAACTGGTCATATTAGACGCTAGCCTCAATACAAATAACAGTACCGACATAAGTACTACTGGGTTTGAAACAGCCACGGCTGCTACCAGTTTGAATAGTGGAACTACCTCTAATTTTGTGGCAGGATATACCCTAATCAACAATGCCTTAAGTTTCAATGGAACTACAGATTATGTACTTACCAGTCTGAATCTGCCTGGAGGAGACTTCACGATGGAGGCTTGGATTCAATATGAAGGAGCCGCAGGCGATAACTTCCAACCCATCATTGCAAGCACTAACGAACAATTTTTTATAGGTAAAAACAATGGTGATGCTAATTTTGGTATTCAGGATGGCGTTGGGAGTTATATAGGCAATATCAATAGTGCCAATGCTTTTGATGGTAATTGGCACCACGTGGCAGTTTCTCGTAGTGGAACTACCATCAGTTTGTTTATAGATGGGGTGTTTGTATTTTCAGGAACATTTAGTGGAGCTGCCGCTAGCACTTTAAGAATTGGGAACGAACCTGAAGGTGGAGGGTTTTTCTTCACCGGAAAAATAGATGAAGTACGTATTTGGAATGTGGCGAAAACCTGTGCCCAAATCAATGCTACCAAAGATATAGAACTGACTGGAACCGAAACCGATCTACTAGCTTATTACAATTTTAACCACGGAACGGCCGCAGGCAACAACACTGGCTTGACTACGCTACCCGATATAAGTACCAACAGTAATACGGGAACTTTGACCGACTTCGCTGGCCTGGATGGAAGTGTCAATAGTGGACAAACTTCTAACTGGGTAGATGGCTCTGGTAACAATGTCAGTGGCAATACGCCTACCAATCAACCTGAAATTGTAGTAAGAGGAAATGGAGTAGTCATTGCCGATGGTGATGGAACTCCTGCGGTAGGTGATAATACCGATTTTGGCTCATTGAGTGCTGGTACGTCTAAAACACTTACCTATTTGATTGAAAATACCGGAACCGCCGATTTAGCCATTACCAGCATTGTAGTGAGTGGAGTGGGGATGGCCGATTATAGCTTGAGCAATGTGCCTACCTCAGTACCTGCGGGGGAGTCGGCCACCTTCAATGTTACTTTTGCCCCAAGCTCAGTCGCCACCGATATTGGAGCCACTATTACCATTAACAATACCGATTGTGACGAAGGTGTGTACGATTTTGTCGTGCAGGGAGATGGTACCCAAGCAGGACCGGGAGGAGTTACTGCTGGATTACGTTTATGGCTCAAAGCTGATGCAGGTGTAACCGGAACTACTACAGTAACCCAGTGGAATGATCAAAGTGGGAGTGGATTAAATGCTACTGGTGCTGGAACTCCTGCGTTCATGACGAATAGTTTGAACTTTAACCCCATGATTAATTTCAATGGGACTGATGCACGATTTGCAACCGCAGCTACCTCTTTATTTAGTTCTAATACTTCACCAGTTACTTTCTTTACGGTATTCAATACGACTAACAACGAAGGCCAAAAGTTTTTGGTAAATCAGCGTTATAACAACAATGGGGTTACGAATATTCAATTGGGTTATGATACTGGTCTTGGATCAGGATCAGGAAACTTTGGATTGCACATAGGCTCAAGCCGAGCAACCATTGCCGCTGCCAATACCATTGCGAATAATACCTATTATTTAATGAGTACCCTCATCTTGAATAGCGGAACATCCCCTAACAATATCAACATTTTTCAAAATGGAAATAGCTTGGCTTTATCAGATGATAATAGTGGATTTACCAATGCTGGTTCGTATGAAACTACCGATCCAAATGTTCCAATTGACATTGGTGTGAGAAATGATGCTTTTGGAGGATCTACTTTTAACGGTTTTCATGCGGGAAATATTGGGGAAGTGATTATCTACACAAACACCCCTTCAGCTACCGAACGTCAACAAATAGAATCTTACCTCGCCGTAAAATACGGGATTACCAAAACAGGAGATTATTTGTCCTCTAACGGAACGACGATTTGGAATGCCACTACAGCGGCTGGTTTCTTAAACGACATTGCCGGAATTGGTAGAGATGACGCCTCGGCTTTGAGCCAAAAACAATCTAAAAGCATCAACACTGGGGCATTTGTAACCATTGCCTTGAATACTTTGGCCACCGATAACGCAAATAATACCAATACTTTTGCCAGTGATCGCACCTTTATGATTTGGGGTAATAATGCTGGCTCTTTAGATTATGACACAGATAAGATACAAACCAACTTACCCAACAGTGGCGTAGATGGTTATCTGGCGCGTATATGGCAGGTGCAAAACGGAGGAGTAGGTGCTACCCAAGTAAATGTAGACATTAGCAGCCTTACCATTACGGGAGTGGCCGATGCGGGAGACTTGGTATTATTAATATCTAACAGTGCTACCGATTTTTCAGCGGCTACCGCAGTATTTGCCGATTCGTTGGTGAGCAATGTAGCTACCTTCAACAATGTAGGTTTTGCTACTGGTACCCAATATTTCAGTATTGGCCGTTGGAATGGAACAACTTCTATTAGCCCTGATAGAGGTAATTATTTAGATGTGTCTGGAAGTGCCTTACAAAATGCGGTATTGACAGGTGGTGTTGCACTCAGTGGCTTAAATGATAATTTTAGTGTAGAGATGTGGGTGAAAATGACTTCTGCCTCTTCGAGTGGATTTATCTTTTATAATGGTAGCTCGGGAATCAATGGTTACGGATTATTTTATGATGGTGCGGGCCACATTCAACCAGTGATAGGGGCTACCACTGTTACAAATACCACCACCACAATAGCAGAAAATACCTGGACGCATGTGGCTTTAGTACGTGATGGAGGAACGTTGAGGTTATACATCAATGGTAAGGAAGAAGCTCTAGGGTCTAATCCAGCCGTAACTGCGCCTACTACCAGTACTAGAATTGGAACCCGTACTACGGCTACTTTTGGTTTTACTGGAGTGGTAGATGAGTTGAGATTATGGTCTGCGGTACGTAGCCAGCAGCAGATTAGAGAAAATATGCATTTGGTATTGACTGGAACCGAGTCTGGTTTGGCCAATTATTATCAATTCAACGAAACCTCTGGAAATGCCCTGGATGCTGTGGGTGGCAATGATGCGCTTTTGCAAAACAGTGCTACTTTCACTGTTTCGGATTGCCCAGTAGGAAAAGGAAGGAGCTTTACCCAAGCCAGTGTAACCGCGGCGGGGAGTTATGCCTTTACTGGCACTGGAGTAGATATTCAGTTTGCGGCGGGAGTATTACCTCAAGGAGAAGTAGTAGTTACTCAGATAGACGGGGTGAACTCACCCACCAATATTCCAACCAGTGTTAATACATACCCAGGGGCCTATTGGATTGTGAGAAACTACGGAGCCAATACTACCTTTACCGAGCTTACTCAAATCCAGTTTACGATTCCCAACAATGATTTGATTTCGGCACTTGATGAAGGTAATCCAGTAGATTTACGTTTGTTTAAGCGGCCTTCTAATTCAGGTAGTGGAGATGCCTGGACAATGATTGGCGCCGCCAGTGCTGCAAATGCCAGTACCAAACAAATTACCTTTACTACTTTTGATCCTGATTTTACTTC
Source organism: Microscillaceae bacterium (assembly GCA_003483885.1). GTDB lineage: Bacteria > Bacteroidota > Bacteroidia > Cytophagales > Microscillaceae > Microscilla. The sequence goes on along the minus strand of DMXI01000433.1, from coordinate 15,239 downwards.
GTTTAGCCAAGTATTGCCTGCTACGGTGAATGCCGGAACTAGTAGCTTGCCTGTAACACTGGGTGCTTTTGAGGCGACTCGTCAGGACGAAAAAACTGTTTTGGTGCGTTGGCAAACACTTTCGGAGTTTAAAAATGCTGGGTTTGAGGTACAACGCAGCGAAAACGGGGTAGATTTTGAGATTTTAGGATTTGTAGATGGGGCAGGAGATAGTAAAGTTAAACTCAACTACCGTTTTGTAGACAATCAAGCCACTCGTTCGGCTTATTATCGCCTGAAACAAATAGATTTTGATGGTGAGTTTAAGTATAGCCCAGTGGTATTTGTACAAGGAAGCGATTTGCAGAAGATATCTATTTATCCGAATCCATTTACCCGAGAACTCAAGCTGGACTTTGGGTCAACTCAACCTACCAAATTACCAGTATACGTAGAAGTATTTACTGCACAAGGCAAGCGATTATTGCGTACCCGAGGCAATGCTACCCAGGTACAAGGTATGTTGAATCAACAAGTGGGCGAACTAGCCAACGGAGTATATATTATCCGTTTGATTATCGGAAACAAAGTACATATAAAGAGAGTCGTAAAAGAATAATCAGGGTTGCTAAAACGTTGCCCAATATTTTGACTTTTGGATACATTATTAGACCTGCTTCTTTTTAGGAGCAGGTTTTTTTTATGCAGTTGTCACAAAATCACAAATTCCACCCGACGGTTTTTTTGTCGTCCTTGCTTGGTTTTATTGCTATCAATAGGATGTACCTCTCCATATCCCTTAAATTCAAGCCGTTTTACTTTGATTCCGTTTTTTCGTAGATAATTCACCACACTACGGGCACGCTGTTCCGATAAACGCTGGTTTCGTTCTTGGGTACCTACATCATCGGTATGCCCCATAATGCGAATCTTGATTTGAGGATATTTTTTGAGCAACGCCACCAGTTTATCCAATTCACTAAATGATTCGGGCAACAAACGCGCCTTGGCAAACTCAAAAAAGATATTGTTAAGGACCACAGGTGTTCCTTTCTTGATCTTTCCAAAATTGGTTTTCATCTCTAGTTTATTGGGCGGGTGACGCTGCTCAGTAATCGTGAGGTGAGGAATGGTGTTGATGTCAAACTTATCGAGTTCTATTACCGATACCTCATCAATGTAATAATACGCTCGCTGATAGTTAAACCGATCGTGATGTTGGGTACTTTGGGTAATCTTTTTGAGCTGTCGGGTTTTATAGTCATTAAAATCTCCAATCATCAAATACGCTTCTCCACCCAAAGCTACGATCGTATCTTGAATGAGCACCCATTGATTGGGCTGATCATAAAATTTCCCTTCTGGGGTAGTAATTCGGGGAAGATACTTTTTATCCCAGGCTATTTCTTCAGGAAAGCGTTGAAAATAAATACCCAACTGGGCCGAAGCGTAATTAGAATAAGAAGCCAAAGCGACATATAGGCTTACTACATAACGGTATTTTTCCCGTAAGGGGCGTTTGAGTTTTACCATCAAATGTTCCCGATAGTAAATATCTCGTTTATCTACTTTATTTTCTCCTGCCCTCACCAATAAGCCAGCATAGGCTTGTCCGCTTTTGGCAGGCATAACTCCACAAAGGTTTTTGGGAACCCTAAAGCCCTTGCCTCCTTTGGCGTGAAAATAATCAGGAGTACATTGTTTGGGGTTGGCAGTCCAATACGGAAGGCTTCGGTAATGAATGCTGCCGATCTCTTTTGGCAATGAGTGGTAAACCTCAAAGCTGGGGTTGGGTACCAGGTTAGTCGTGTCAATTGCTTGGGCGTGTGCCTGAGCCAAGCCAAGCAGTGAGACGATCAACGTATAAAATGTCGTTTGATACAAATACATATTGTAGCAGGAATCTAGTACTTAATTAAGACCAAATTTAGGGATATATTTGCAGAATAGCTTTGTGCTTCTTCGTTGCTAAAAATTTACGTAGCTATGGCCCTCGACAGGTCGGGAATGTAAGCCCGATGCATCGGGATTTACAACTTTGCTTCGTTTTTAGCGCCTTGAACTACTACACTTTTCTACTAAATCTTATCCCCAATTCAATACTTGACCAAGAGTTTACCTTGACTTGTAATAACGAATTATAAAAGGACTTTTTTCACAAAACGACAAATGCTACTCTTCGGTTGTTTTGTCGTCCTTGTTTGGTTTGATTGGTATCTATAGGCTTGGTTTCACCAAAACCCTCGGCGGTTAAGCGTTCTTTTAAAACCCCTTTGTTAATCAAATAATTTACCACACTTTGTGCCCTTCTTTCTGAGAGTTGTTGATTGCGGGTGTGAGTGCCTACATTATCGGTATGCCCCTGAATTTTGATCTGAATCTGGGGGTGTTTTTTTAACAAAGCTACCAATTTGTTCAATTCTGGAAAAGACTTGGGCAGGAGTCGGGCCTTGGCAAACTCGAAAAATATATTTTTGAGAACAATCGGTTCCCCTTGAGTGATTTTTCCAAAATTGGTCTTAAACTCAATTTTAGGAATAGGAGGTTTTTGTTGAATAGTGATACGAGGCAAGGTGTCTATCATTACTTTGCCAAGTTCTACTACAGCTACGTCATCTATATAATAGTAAGCACGGTTAAAATTGAATTTTTTTCTATGTTTTCGGCTATCAGTGATTCTTTTTATTTGACTATGTTCCAAAGTATTAAATTCTCCAATGGTTAAGAAAGTTTCGCCTCCTTTGGCCACAATGGTATCTCGTACTAAAACCCAGCGATTGGCTTTGTCCAAAAGCTTACTTCGAGGAGTCACTACCTGTGCTTCATAGAAAGTATTCCACTTGATACGGCGAGCCGTAGGAGTAAATAACATCCCAATGTTGGCAATGGCATAATTGGCATAGGTAGACAGTGCTACATACATTTGGGCTACATAGCGAAAGTTTTTTTTAAGCGGATGTTTCAATTTTACCGTGATATGTTCGCGATAATACCAACCCATAGGATCCCCCTCAGGATGACCTACCCGCAAAATCATTCCTACATAGGCGTGCCCACTTTTGGCAGGCATTGTACCACAACGATTTTTTGGAACCCGATAGCCTCTACGACCACATTCATTGAAATAATCAGGGGTGCAATTACCCGGATTGGCTACCCAAAAGGGGATTTTTCGAAAGCGAATCGCTTCCAGATGTTCTGGACATTCAAAATAATACTCAAAACTAGGGTTAGGTACCAGGTTTTTAATAGAGTCTACTTCTTGTGCCATCAAGGGAGTGATGGTGCCAATTAGGATCGTAAGTATTAAATAAATTGCTTGAGGCATTATTCAATATACACATTTTGAGAGGCATTTGAAAACGGCAAAATCTTATCAAAGCAACCTTATTCAGGAAAACAAAGGAAAAATGTCCAGATGAACATCAGAATTGAAGTATATGAAGGTAAAAGATAGAAATTATAATATATATATGGAACAAGAAGATCAATACACTGGATTGTTAGAAAGAGTAAAAGCTGTGTTTGTAGATTCACTGGTACTTGTATTTTCGATGGTTGTTTTTACCCAAATATTTTCAATATTTGAGCAAGTACCTGATATTGCCCGAATCCTCGCGTTCACCTTAATTTTTGTATTGTACGACCCACTTTGTGTAAGCTTTTTTGCGGGTACACTGGGGCATAGAGTGATTGGCATACAGGTAAAAGATGTACAAAATGAAACCAAAAATATTGGGTTTCTTTTGGCATTGATAAGATTTACCGTGAAAGTACTCCTGGGATGGATATCTTTGCTCACCATTACTGGAAATGTCAAACGCAGAGCCATTCACGATATGGTAGCTGGTTCGGTGGTGGTTTATACATCAAGTTTAAAAGAGTAATATTATAAATGATACAAGCACTTCGCATACTTCTTCAAAAACTGGAAAAATACCCTGATCAAGGAGTAATTACTCCTTTAAACGAAAGTGAAATCGAACAGATTGAGCGTACACTGGGAAAAGAACTACCGTTGTTTTTCAAAGAATACCTGAGAAAAATCGGCTTGAAACAAGATGTGGTTTGGGGAGTATTAGAGCGAGTACAAGATTTTGATCGCTTGGATGACTTTTTGCCGGAAGGAGCTACAAGCCAGTTTTTTCGCTTTGGGCACAATGGAGGCGAAGACTATTGGTTGTTGAGATATGATGAAGAACAGGAAAGAGCCATTTACGAATATGACTATTATAATCAATTTGAAATTGTAAAACTGGACAAAACCTTTGATGACTTATTGTGGGCGGCAAAAGAAAAATTGATCAAAAATACACCCAAAACAAAGGCTCAAAAGGAATGGTGTGTGCAGTTTAGCATAAATACCGGGAGTGGGAAGTTTTTGGTAAACCAGTTGAAGTCTTCACTTACAATAGAACTCATCAGGGAGCCAAAATACGTAGATACCTCCGAAGCAGGTGTAAAGAATTTTGAAGGAATGCTTCGTATTGAAGGAAAAGACATTGCTTTACACAAGCAAATCATTCAAGGTGATGGCAGTTCAAGTCTATACTTTGACCTAGAAGAAACGGTTGAGGTGATGCAAACCGATTCGCTTATCAAAAAAATAGATGAGGCGCTAGAAAAAAGTGTTTTAAAACATGTTTTGATAGACTATGGTATTTTGCCAAAAGATGACTTGAAATAAACATTCGCCTTTGTACACAGAGCGATGCTATGAACAAAGGCGAATCATTCAAGGAAAAATAGTCAATGACTACTTTTCTATCGAGTTCCATACAAACTGCTTTACATAATCGGGGTTTAAGCGCAAACGACTGCTCATCAAAGGGCTGCTAGGTGAATCTTGCTCCATTTGTACAATGTTGTTATGTAACAAAATACTGTCACGCATCATAAAATTGATGGCCTGGAGGCGTTTCTCGAGGTTGTGTCCTGCCTGAAAAAATACAAACATTAAACCATTGGGGATAATGCCTGGATAGTCGTCGTTGAAAGTCTTGCCAATGTCCAACGATGAAAACTTATCACTCAATATTTGGTCAAGTTTACCTGGTTGCAAATGATGAATCAAAGATAAAATCAGTAACAAACGATCAGGAAGTTCCAGTTGATTTTCTTCTATGAATGCCCCGTAGGTAGAGTTGTCGTTGTCGAGAGTAGGAGTGGGGATCGCAAAAATATTTTCATTGGTATAAAAATCGGCCCACTGCAAAAACTCTTGCCTTACTGGAATATTGGGACGAATGGCCTCCTGAAGCTGAGGCGGAAACTCGTGCTCAATCTGATTAAATTCTTCCAGCGTGATATTGGGATGATAACTAGTCGGAATGTTGGTGTTAGACAGACGTACCCAACCTTGCAGGCAGGCTTCGTTGGTGCCTTGTACAATCAGGTTTTGATCAATCAAATAAGCCGAATCGTTATCTGGGACTCTTAATTTTACCCAATCATCTGCTACCCGCATTTCTTCAATTTGTACTGTGGCGGTAGGTTTCAATACGGCAAAGTACTCTTGTTTGTCTTTCGAACTGGTAATCAACTGCTCAAAATCATCCCGATAAATAGGAACTACGGTTTCTTTCTTGGCAAGCAATTGGCTGGCAGCCAGGTGCTGTACCCTAAAAACTCGTTCGCCTTCTGGAGCCTTTACCTGAAAGCGTACCGGATCATAAGCTACTTGCAAAGTAGTAGAACCTTGCATAAAGTCATAGCGCGCTTGTATTATTGCTTCCAACCATTGAATATCTTTTTCAAGATTTTTCAAATGTTGGGGGTGGATTGGTTTCATGAGTTTCTCAGTATAGATTACACGTAAATTTATCATTTTTTACCCTAATTTTGAAGCGTAAAAAATGATTTTGTTTCATGAACCCTCAAAATACACACCATTTATCACCAGTATATTTACGTGACTACGATTACACCTTGCCAGAAGAGCGTATTGCCAAACGTCCGCTAGAACAGCGTGACCACTCTAAACTTTTGGTTTATAAGTCAGGAAATATCAATCATCAGCACTTTTATGATTTGCCTCAATACCTTCCAGCAGATACTTTATTGGCTTTTAACGACACCAAAGTGATCCCGGCTCGGTTGTATTTTCAAAAGCCTACTGGGGCAGTAATAGAAGTTTTTTTGCTCAAACCCACCAATCCTCCTGAAATTGCGGCGGCTATGCACAAGAGCCAAGAATGCACCTGGCAGTGTATGATAGGCAACAAGCGAAAGTGGAGCCAGGACTTGGTATTAGAACAAACCCTCCCTGGTGGATTGATACTTAAAGCCAATTTGGTAAATCGTGATAATAATGAAGTGGCTTTTAGCTGGAATGATGCGCAAATGAGTTTTGCCGAAATTTTAGCGATTATAGGGGAGTTGCCGCTTCCGCCTTATTTGAAACGTAAAGCCACCAAAAAAGACGAAGATCAATATCAAACAGTATATTCTAAATTTGAGGGCGCAGTAGCGGCTCCTACCGCAGGTTTGCACTTTACCGAAGAAGTAATACAAGCCTTGGAACAAAACGGGGTACAAACCGAGTATTTGACCTTACATGTAAGTGCGGGTACTTTTCAGCCAGTAAAAGTTGATAATGTGTTGGAGCACGAAATGCATTCTGAGCAGATAATTGTACGCCGAAAAAATATTGAGCAATTGGCCCAACATGCACACCCCGTTGTGGCAGTAGGTACCACCTCTATGCGGGTACTCGAAAGTATCTACTGGCTGGGGGTACGAATTATTAAAGAAAAATATGAACCTCAATTGGACAGGCCTTTTCAGATTGAGAAGTTATATCCTTATCAGTGGGAAAACGAGGCTTTGCCTACTCGTCAGGAATCTATGCAGGCAATTTTACAGTTTATGGAGGCTCAACAGCTCGAAAAGCTTTGGGGAGCTACCGAGATTTTTATCTTTCCTGGGTATGATTTCAAAATGTGTAATGGCTTGATTACCAATTATCACCTGCCCAAAACTACCCTCATTCTTTTGATTGCAGCCTTTGTGGGAGAAGACTGGCGCAAAATATACAATGAGGCTTTAGAAAATGATTATCGTTTTTTGAGTTATGGCGATTCCTCTTTATTGTGGAGAAGTTAGGGAAGTTTTTATGGCTTATTTAAGGCATTTGCTCGTATAAAAAATGGTAAAGTGTCAGACCTAAATTTTTTAGAATGATGGAAGTAAACCACCTCAACGATAAAGTATTCACAATCACTAATGTATTGACCGCCGAAGAATGTCAGCAATACATTGATATGACAGAGCAAATGGGCTATGGCGAAGCTCCAGTCACTACCTCGCGTGGGCCTAAAATGATGCCTGATTTTAGAAATAATGAACGGGTGATGTACGATACACCCGAGCTGGCCGAAGACCTTTGGGATAAAATAAAAGCGTACATTCCTCACTATCGCAATACCAATAAGCAAGCGGTAGGCCTCAACGAACGGCTTCGCTTTTACAAATACCACCCTGGCCAAGAGTTCAAAGAGCATATGGATGGCCGCTATCGTCGCAATCAGCACGAGTCTAGCCTTTTGACTTTATTGATTTATTTAAATGGCGATTTTACTGGAGGCGAAACCACGTTTAGAGATGTAAGTGTAAAACCTGAAACTGGGTTGGCCTTGGTATTTCAGCACAAAGTACTGCATGCTGGGGCTCCAGTCATAGAAGGCGTAAAATACGTGCTACGCTCCGATGTAATGTTTCGGAGTACCTAAAACAAACAATAACCTAACTGATTGAAATCGTGCGAAATTTTTTTAGAAAACGTTCAAAAAAGCAAAAAACGGAGCCTGATCCTGCATCAAAGTCAAAACCAGCATTGACGCCTAAATCAACCCCGAAGCAAAAACCATTACCCAAGCCAAGGTTTTTGGACGAGCCAATACCAATACAAAAACGAAAACCCGTAACCACTCCAGATTTTCCTGTGTTGAAGGTATATGACAAGGGAGGGGTTGTTTTGCATGCAGGTAATGGACAATACGTATGGGTATTGATGCCTTTTTGGGAGGTGAGTGATTCGGCAGAAATTGCCCTACCGAAGGAAGAAATAATGGCGATCATTGTTTTAAATAAGGTAGTGGAGGGGCGCTTGCCCTTGAGTTCATTTTTGGCGGTGAATCAATCACTCGAAAGTGTACCCATTTATGTGTTAAATCCAGACAACCCTTTCGATTGGTATTCACCCCAGAAGATTAGCCCCAAAGAGATAACCGATCTTATACAAAAACCTCAACCATTATCTGCGAAAAGAAAGATTGGAGAGCTTACAATAAAACACAAACCCGAGACCAACTTTATCCAGATAGATATTAAGCATCATAAACCCGCTGGGCCTAATCCTTATAGTATTGTACAAATAGGGGTGAACATACCAATGGCTGAGTATGCTATAGATAACAAAAAATGTTACTCCGACTATTGCATTGGAGGACTTCACTTTGGAGAGGAAACAAGTAGTAAAGTTTTGAAGTTGTTCGAGGAGAGAGGGTATGAAAATCTTCCGAATTTTATGTTTTTAAACTATATGGTACAAGCAAACCCGCTATCTGTACCAGCATCTTTGAATCATCTGGGGATAGACACTCATTTGATTGGCGTCTCAGAGTTTGAAAACGAACAGTAATAATGAATAAACAAAAAACTGAACCCAAATGGGTTCAGTTTTCTCACATTAAATAATAAACCAATATAACCACATTTTATATTTTTAATTGGTAAACTGTTGATTGTGAGTAAATAGTAGAATGCCTGGAATAGGGCCTAAAATTGATATTTGATGATAGGACAGCTGATAGCCAAAGGCCAAAAGCTAAAGACTAACAGCCATCAGGCTCCTAACTCTGAACTATTTTAGCTCCCAAATACAATTTGTTGTTTTTTAGGGTACTTCACACTGTACTTCAAGGTCAATTTAGTCGTTTGCTGAGGTTTCAAGGTGATTTTCCAAGTTACTTTACCCGTAGTTTTGTCTACCTGAGCACCTTCGGCTTCTAAAAGCTCTACTGTAATCTTATTAGTTTTAGACACTGGGATTTGCTCCTCAATCGTGATAGTTACGTTTTCTCTTTTGGTATTGCGTACCGAAATCTCATAACCAAAAGTTTGCTTAATGTTGCTTCCTAAAAACTTCTTGCGGGTAAAATCTTTGATCTGCTTGCGATCAATCACAATGCGCTTGTCGCGACCCAAAGAAATATTCATCGTGTCTTTGGTGTTTTTGGCGTTTAGGAAGGTTTCGCCTACAAAACTACCCTCAAAGTAAATGTTGGCCTTACCTGATAGTAAGTTAAACTTTTCCCACTCAACCAATTGGGCCATCAAGAAAGCATCTTTATCTAGCTTAGGTACGGCACTATGAGTGTACAAAGTCTTCATGTTATGCTTGGCTATTTCTACCAGTTGAGGGCGACCATTAGAAGGAATGCTATAAGGCAACGAAATGTCAAACTTGGTAGAAAAAGTAGTCTCTACCACTTTGGTAAAGTCTGCAATGGTTTTACTGTTATCTTTCTTGGTGAATTTTTGATTAGCGGCTACAGTTACATCTTCATCGAGCGTTACTTTAGGAGCACTAGATTTACGCATTTCGGCCTCTCTTCTTGGTTTAGGATAGTATGTCACAAAACCTACATACCAAGGGTTTAAGTTAGGCTTATAGCCGCTTTGGCTTGGGTTTCCAGTAGAAAGCGTAATGTCAACATTGTTCCAATCAATCCCGGTATTTTGGAAAACTTCGGCCTTGTAGCTCAACTGAATCGGACTTTTAGAGTTCTTAGCACGTAAGTCATAAATAGGTCTCCAGCCCGCATTCATGACAATATAATTTAGCTCAAAGTTGGCATTTACTGCCGCCTTGGCCGATACGGTCACCATTACCTCACTGGTAGGCTTGTTGGCGTTTTTGTTTTCAGTGTAAAGCTGACTACGCAACTTTTCCAAACGTCTTTTATGTTTCTTCAAGTTTTTGTTATGACGCAACACCGAGAAACGAATATCTGACAATCGTTTACGATAAAAAGCCGCCATTTCGGCCAATTCTTGGGCAGAAAGCCCTTTTTGCTTTCCTCCAATTTTTTGGTTGGCCAAAATCATTTTTTCTTCGCTGACCAAAACCTCTTTTTGTACTTGTACATAAGCAATACGGTCATTAAAGTAAGTAATCGAATCTTCTAATTGTTTGATACGCTGTACTTTGGCAAAGTTCTTCAAATAATTGACGCGATGCTTTACCGCCATAATGGTCAAGTTCCCTTCGGCCGATACTTGTAAACTTTGTTTGTCTAAGCGAGTAGAAAGTCCCTCAAAAATCAAAATGGTTTGCCCCGCAGGCACATACACTCGGGCCGCGTTGGTTACCTGAGCACGATTCAAAAATACGGTTACGTTTTTTACCTTAGACTTAATGGCTTTTTCCTTATCGGTAGCCCAGCCTCCTACTATTAGGCTAAATAGCAGGGCAAAAGTCAGTATAGTTTTTCTAGTAGTATTCATAGTGTTTTTTAGTAAGTTAAATTTTGTAGAGTGTTACGAATATTTGTTGGTGAAGCTCGTTGCTTCAAATTCACTTACTAGACAGGCTATTTGAGAAAAGGGAGTAGGGTGAAAGTGAAAAACTAAAAGTGAAAAGCGAAAAGTGGCGCGAAGCAGTGTTTAGTAAATGCCTGGAAATGAGTAGCTTGCCAATGCTTATGTGGCTATTGTTTTTTTAGACATGGGCTGGGTTGTATGGTTGCCTGGCTAGTGTGTGCGAATGGTGGTAGCTTTTTGCCCTCCTAATTCATCCTTTAAGACTGTAGGCTTGCCTTTTAGTGTCATTCCGAGCCTGCCGAGGAATCTAAGTACTGGTTATTCGACACAGATTCTTCGGCAAGTTCAGAATGACAAACGGTTGATAATGAGGTAGTTTAAAGAGGTGTTGAGGTGTAATGAGTGCTCTTTAAAACCGCATGTGACTCCTACTTTAAACAACTTTTATTGCAGATTGATGCTTCAAACGTCGCAGTACTCATTAAAACTACAGACTTACCCTTTAGTGTCCTTCCGAGCCTGCCGAGGAATCTGAGTACTGGTTATTCGACACAGATTCTTCGGCAGGCTCAGAATGACACCTAAATCTGGACAAAGTAAACTAGATAGGAAACCGTTTGTATGCTCCTTAAAAGTGCATATGACTCCTACCGACCTAAATGTCGCCATCCATGTTTGTAAATCCAAGTCGCAATGCTCATTAAAAATGCATATGACTCCTACTTGAAAATAACCTTTTAGAATATCCGCACTATACACGTCGCAATGCTCATTAAAAATGCATATGACTCCCACGAACAGTTGATAAAATGAATCCTTTTGAGTACATGTCGAAATGCTCCTTAAAACTACATCTTCATCTACTTCAAACAATTTACTGAAAAATCCTCAACAAACCACCCGCTTGCTAAAAATCTTTACCTTTGTGAAAATCAAACGATTGTACACAAATGCCCAAGTTTGACAGTGTAGCCCAAGCCTTTGCCTGGTTTTGGGAAAATGTATACCCTGATTTGTCAGTTGAGACTAAGAAAACACTTAGACATGTAAAATACGATTACTCTAGCCAGCGACGTAACTTCTCGGAAAAGCGCATGAAAAAAATTTTGAGTGATCATGGTTTTTTTAAAGTCCAGTACATTTTTGATCCAACCGAGGAGAAAGAAGAAAATTAATGTCGTTCAAAAATTGTTATTTGGTGTACATTTTTACTATATTTGTTTGTCTTTGAAAAACAAAGATGCCCCTGAGGTAAGTTGTGAGAGACCACCCCAGAGGCTTTGTTAACATACAAAATATTAACGTATGCAAGGTAACACCTTTAACGCGGTAAATAAAAATTTACCCTCTTTCGTCGCACCCTCATTACCCATACTCGAGCAAAGTTTTCAGGTACGCCTCGAGGCCTTTGTGCTCGAAGCCCACAAGCCTCTAGACCATTACCAAAATGCTGATTTACCTACTACTCAAGAACAGCTAGAGCTACACTTGCTCCAGCTCCAGTTTTTGCTCAACGACATTCGCATGATCCAGCAATGGAAGCTTTTGCAATAAAAGATTAAAAAAGAAAATCCCCTCAATCCGAAAGGCGAGGGGATTTTTGTATCTATATTTTATCTAGTATGCTCGAGCAGTAATCTTCCAACTACGAACTATAAGCTACTAACTAAACCAACACTTTGTTGGTATAATGCTCACCTACCTCACCCAAAATATCAATTACTTCTTGAGGAGAACCTGCTTCTACCAAACGCGTACGGAAAGGTTTGAACCCGTGAAAACCTCGGAAATAGTTGGTATAATGGCGACGCATCTCGAAAATACCGAGTTTTTCGCCTTTCCACTCTACCGAATGCACCAGGTGTTGGCGACAAACGGCCACTCGTTGTTCTAGAGTAGGAGGGGCCAGTTTTTCTCCGGTTTTCATGTAGTGCTTTATCTCATTAAAAATCCAGGGATAACCAATGGCAGCTCGACCAATCATGATACCATCTACGCCATAACGATTTTTGTATTCCAGTGCTTTTTCGGGAGAGTCTATATCGCCATTCCCAAAAATCGGGATATGAATGCTGGGGTCGTTTTTCACTTCCGCAATGGGTTCCCAGTTGGCTTCACCCTTGTACATTTGCTTGCGGGTACGTCCGTGAATACTCAAAGCCTTGATGCCCACATCTTGCAAGCGCTTGGCTACCTCATGTATTTTGATAGATTTTTCGTCCCAGCCCAAGCGAGTTTTTACCGTTACAGGTAGCTTTACCCGTTTTACGATCTCTTCCGTCATTTTTTGCATCTTGGGCAAGTCTTGCAAAATACCTGCTCCAGCACCTTTACAAGCTACTTTTTTTACCGGACAACCATAGTTGATGTCCAGAATTTCGGGTTGGGTGCGTTCTACAATATCGGCTGCCAGCCGCATAGACTCTATATTAGCGCCAAAGATTTGGATACCAATCGGGCGCTCATAATCATAAATATCTAATTTTTGTACACTTTTATGCGCATCTCTTATGAGACCTTCTGCCGCAATAAACTCGGTGTACATCACATCTGCTCCGTTTTTCTTGCAAGCAGCTCTAAATGGTGGATCGCTTACGTCTTCCATAGGAGCCAATAGTAGTGGAAACTCTCCTACTTCTATGTTGTCTATTTTTACCACTTTTTTGTGTTTTTTTATTAAATAATGAAGGCTATCCAAAGGAAACCTTCCTCATAGTGTTTGGTTAAAATAACCCAGGCTTACCTTAAATAATTGCACGACTTCTGGAATTAATCAGCAAATTTGCCGTAAATTTACCGTTTTTAGGTGAAAAACTGCATATAATCAACCATTATCCCTTACAGGTGTTTGATTATACAACGTATATACATATGGCAAACCAACCTTTAGTAACTGCCCGCGCTACTCGACTTTCTCAACTGTTGATGTTTGTGGGTTGTATGTTTATTGGAATTTTCTTGATTGGTCCCCTGCTAGGGGTGGCAGCCCTGATGCCTTTTTATGATGATTTATCTTTGCAAGGCATCCAAAATTTTATTCAAAACCCTACCGATAACTGGGAAGGGCGATTTGCGATTTTGATCATACAAGGAGTAACTGCTTTGGTAGGTTTTATCTTAGTGCCACTATTGTACCTACGTTATTTTGAGGCCAGAAAATTTGGCAGTTTACACGAGCGCAAAACTTCCTTTTTGCCTATTTTACTAGCCTTAGCAGTAGTATTGGTAGTGATGCCGTTTATGTCGGCCATTATCAACTGGAATGCCAATTTGCAACTTCCGGGCTTTTTGAGCGATTTTGAACAAATGGCTAAAGCCAAAGAAGAACAGTTGGCTCAGCTTACCGCTTTTTTGACCAATATGAAAACCGGTGGAGAGTTTTTCTTTACGCTGGTAGTGATTGCGATATTGCCGGGTATTGGTGAAGAAATTGTCTTCCGAGGCATTATCCAAAAGAAATTTACCTATCTCATGAATCCTCACGTGGCCATTTGGCTCACTGGGTTTTTATTCAGTGCTTTTCATCTTCAGTTTTATGGCCTAATACCTCGCATGTTGTTAGGTGTACTGTTTGGCTACTTATACTATTGGTCGGGCAACTTGTGGCTGCCTATTTTGGCACACTTCCTCAACAATGGTTTTACTCTATTGATGATTTATCTTTATAAAACTGGAGTGGTAAGTGTGGACATTCAAAAGACAAGCTATGGGGTAGTGGTGGTCATACTTTCATTGTTAGGTTCAGCGGCTTTGTTGTGGGTAATCCGCAAGTTGACCTATCGTCCCCCTGAGCCGGTTGGGGTTTCAATGGAATATGCAGAAGAAAATAATTAGTGCAAATAAACAAGGTTGATTGGTGGAAGCTGGACAAAATACTCCCAAAAAAAGCTCAGAGTTAAAGCAAAGAGTCATCGCTGGTGTTGGTGGATTGGGTTTGATCTTATTGGCATTATTTGGGCATCCCTGGGGATATTTTGTCTTGTTTATGCTCATTGGTGTATTGACTCAATGGGAGTTTTACCAACTGGTAGGCTTGCGCAAAAAACGTTACCTGGAGGTATATGGTATTTTGCTGGGTGTGCTGGCCAACATCGAAATCTTTTTCTCATTTTATGAGCCTTGGGCCGCGATAAGTCCCAAGTTTTACCTCTTAACCTTCCCCATACTGTTCATCGTTTTTTTATTAGAACTTTACAAAAAAGACAACGAGGCCCCTTTCCAAGACATCGGCTGGTGGTTATTGGGTATTATATACACTGCATTGCCTTTTGCCTTATTGCATTTTATCGCTTTTGATGGGGGCTCTTATAGCCCTACCAATGTACTGGGAGTCCTGTTTTTGATTTGGGCCAACGACATAGGAGCCTATTTTATGGGCAAAGCCTTTGGCAAAACCCCGCTTTTCCCGCGAATTTCACCCAAAAAAACCCGCGAAGGAAGTTTAGGAGGGGTCCTGTTAACATTGTTAATTGCTGCTGTGGTTATTTTTACCTTCAACGACCGCGATGACTGGAAATGGTTTGTGATTGCTGGAATTGTGATTGTGACAGGTACCTATGGCGATTTGGTAGAGTCTATGTTTAAACGAAGCATTCAGATCAAAGACTCTGGCAGCACCATTCCCGGCCACGGGGGCTTCCTGGATCGTTTTGACGCCTTTCTACTTGCGATTCCCTTTATTGTTGCTTTTCTGCAAATATTTTAAGAAAAAATTA
>DMXI01000144.1 GCA_003483885.1 Microscillaceae bacterium | reverse complement strand
ATTAATGATGAATTGATATTACCTGGCTGATGTTAAGTAGTAAATCAAAATTATCTATATCTTATTGTTGAATGGTTAGTTCCTTCGACTTCGCTTAAGAGAGCGTGTTCCGCAATGCGTTGCATAGTCACCGACCATAAAATCATTTGATCATATTTAATTCTGAATAGATACTTAAATCGTTATTTTGATTGTTTTTGTGTAATACCAATTTTAAATCTTTCATATATAAACGGGGTTGCTTTGGATGAGTTTGCATCACTAGTAAAATTAATTATCAATGGTCCAGGCTTAATTCAAGCGTGGATCGGTAGGATAATGCGACATTACTTTGTATTTGCCCCCCATTTTACGCAATACGCCACGCCAAAATTGTTGAGGATCGCTATCAAATATAAATTTAGAATCTGACGGGGAAACCACCCAGGAATTTTGCCCCAACTCGTGCTCAAGTTGCCCTTCGCCCCATCCCGAATAGCCAATAAAAAAACGAATATCGCTTTCTTGCAATTGCCCCAAATTCAAATAAGTTTTGAGCTGTTCGTAATCACCTCCCCAATAGATATCTTTGGCTACTTCTGAGGCCCCCTCAAACAAATGGGGGGTACGATGAATAAAATGTAATGTGTTTTGCTGTACTGGGCCACCTACGTATAATGGAATGTCGAGTAGAAAATCTTCCTCTAAAACATCTTTAAGCATTACGTTGGCTTTTTGGTTAAGTACAAATCCAAACGATCCCTCCTCATTATGTTCACAAAGCAATACCACGCTCCGTTCAAAATTACGGTCTCCCAAAAAGGGTTCAGCAATGAGTAGGTCTCCTTTTTTGACTGATTGTTTTGACATAAATAAATATTTTTGATTTCAGATCTTTTCTTTCGTTGTTGTCCAGGCTTACTTACTCTCTTGATGCTTGACTAGTGGTGGCTGAAGTAGTGGTCGGGTGTTTTGCATTGTTTTATATCATACTACCAGACATTTTCGGTTGTGTCTTCACGGCCAACTTTAGCCAAAATGTTCAGTAATATGGTTTTAGATAATAAATCACTTACTTTTGAAAGTTGGTTCAACGGGTAGTTGATGATGCATAATAATAAATCATATGTTGTAATACTATGAAAACGAAAACATTTCAAGAAAAGGTTAATTTTTATCAGCAGCGCTTTGGCTATCAACCACCTCATTTATCTCCTGCGCTTTTACCTGACACTCAGCTTATTGTAGTCATCCCTTGTTTTGATGAACCTGACCTTACAAGCACGCTGGAATCACTGGCCCAATGTACACCTACTCAGGCTCCAGTAGAGGTTATTGTGGTAGTAAACCAAGGAACAAATGCACCCGCCGAGGCTATTGCCCAAAACCAACAAACGGTGCAACAGGTGTCAGAATGGATCACGCGTCATTCGTTCAAAAATTTAAACTTTAAGCTTTTGTTAGCTTATGATTTGCCTAAAAAATATGCAGGTGTGGGGCTGGCCCGTAAGATTGGGATGGATGAGGCTTTGTATCGTTTTGGCAGTATTGATTATAATGGGGGCATTGTTTGCCTGGATGCAGACTGTAGGGTAGCTCCCAACTATCTGACTGCCCTTGAGCAGGCATTTGCTCAGGGTGCCCAATCTGCTTCTATCTTTTTTGAACATCGTTTAGACATCAGCCCTGCATTGAATCAAGGCATCCTCCAATATGAATTATTTTTGAGATATTATGTGGCTGCCTTACGCTTTGCAGGCTACCCTTATGCATACCACACCATTGGCTCTAGTATGGCCGTACGGGCCGAAACTTATGCCATTTCGGGCGGCATGAATCGTCGTAAGGCAGGAGAAGATTTTTATTTTTTGCACAAGGTGGCACCATTAGGCAAATACTATGAAATTACCCAAACTGCGGTGTATCCTTCTTCGCGCACCTCGCATCGGGTTCCTTTTGGTACTGGCAAAGCCCAGCAAAAATGGCTGGACCAAGCATCTCGCCAATTGTTAACTTATGATCCACAAACTTTTGTTGATTTAAAGGCATTTTTGGGCGTTACTCACCAATTGTTTCAAGCCCAGGAGGCTTCACTAAAAGAAGTCTACGCAAGCTTGCCTGCGAGCATTCAGGCATTTTTTGGTTGGGAGGAGCTATGGTCTCAGGTAAGCGTTATCAATAGGCAAACTGCCCAACTAGAGAGCTTTTTGAAACGGTGGTTTCACTGGCTAGACGGTCTCAAAGTACTCAAATATGTGCATTTTGCCCGAGACACATTTTACCCAGAGGTACATATTGGAGAAGCTGCCGAAAAAATGGTACACTTGGCTAAATTTGAGAAAGAGATAGGACAAAAACGTGAAGGCAATGCTGAAGAAAGGCATATTGAAGATTTGCTGGCAAAGTATCGGGCCATTGATCGTACTCAGGTTGGTTGGGTGAATTTTATGAAGGGTTTTGTTTAAAATCTTGCAAAACTTCGATGATCCATTTTTTTTCCTCGATGCTGGCATACTCGAAAAAAGAAAATGCTTCCATTCTAAAAAATACCACAGGTACCAGGACTTTGGTACCTTCGTCTTTTTCTTTCTTTTCTTTTTTGTCCGCCAATAGGCTCACATCAAAGTTGTCTTGGCTTTGTAGTAGTATTTTGACGGAAGCCATCCATCTTTTCTTATGAATTTCTACTTGTTTTTCAGAAAAAATCAATTGCTGTTGTTCTGTAAGCTGGTTGATAAAAACCGCAAACAATGCCAGCGAAATGATCCAAAAAGGAACCGATAACACTGCAAAGTCTGATTCATACTGATAAATAATGAGGGCCACCAATCCCAAAACAAATCCAATAATGGCTCCTAATAACCACGGCTTAAACAAAGACTTAAATGGAACTTTTCTTTGTAAAACTACCTGAAAGTTTTTTTCTGCTTGTTCGGTTAATAGTAAGCGATGGTTTTGAGGTAAAGGTGGCAACGAAAGTATAGTATCTGCCATGATGTTTATGTTGTGCAATTCTCTATAAACGAACTTTTGGGAAGTTCGAGTGCCTGTTGATTATTGGAAGCCACAAAGATACTATTTTATTATGGGTTAAGGAAAAACTACCTTCATTAAACCTCATAAGCCCAGTGCAATTTCACCTAAAAATATCATTCAAACTCCTCGTAAACCCAATGATTTCAAGGTTTGTTTTTTGGGTTAAAAATAATTCACAAACACCTGTATATCAACATCTTACATATAAAAATATATACAAAAAAAGCAAACTTATAGCCCTAAAATACGTTAATATATATGAACACTAAATAATAAAATTTATGACAAAATTTAAACGTGCCCACACTGATTCTTCACTCATTACTTCCACTGCTTACGACCCATATACCGAGGTGCTCGAAGTGGTCTTTTGCCGAGGTGGCATCTACGAATACACCGATGTTTCGGAGCAAGAATATATGAACCTGCAAAACTCAAAATCTGTAGGCCTATTTTTCAATGGAAATATTCGCAACAGAAAACAAGAGCGTTACAAAAAAGTGCGGGATTAAATTGTGATAATAGGACAAACACTCGCCCGTTGGGCAGTGTTTGTTTTAGCTTAAGTAGAAATGTATGGGCTAAGTAGCTTTTTATTAGGTGTACTGAGCCAGGGTTTGTTGTGCATGTGCTACTACCTTTGCAAAACTTGCCTCTATAATGTATCACCCTTAATCGCATCATCCAGAAATTTTTAGAAGCCAAATCTAAACCCCAAAACACAGGTTAAGCAATGTCAGCACCGCTCAAAATTGAGCGGTTTTTTTATGGGCATTTGGCTCCGTTATCCTTGCTTTTTATGAGCGATATTTCTCCGAAAAAGGATCAAAAAACAGGGTTAAATTGAGGCATTCAAAGTGGGTTTCAAAACAATGAAAAATAATTTATAAGTTTCTGAAAATCAAACACTTACACATAAAAATATTTATCAAAAAAGCAAACTTCTACCCCTAAAATACGTTAATATATATGGACACTAAATAATAAAATTCATGACAAAGTTTAAACGTACCCACACTGATTCTTCACTCATTACTTCCACTGCTTATGACCCATATACTGAGGTGCTCGAAGTGGTCTTCTGCCGAGGTGGAATCTACGAATACACCGATGTTTCGGAGCAAGAATATATGAACCTGCAAAACTCAAAATCTGTGGGCCTATTTTTCAATGGAAATATTCGCAACAGAAAACAAGAGCGTTACAAAAAAGTGCGGGATTAAATTGTGATAATAGGACAAACACTCGCCCGTTGGGCAGTGTTTGTTTTAGTTTTTTTGAGTATTGTCCAGAAGTCAACGCGGCTTCTTTTTTTTTGCCCTCCTCTTTCCTCTATTTACTTTCCTCAAATTCACTAAAATGCACCACACAATTGGGCAACCACCCCTGAATTTGTGCTTGTTCTTTGGGATATATAGGATTATACCTCAAATTAAATTCTTTTAACTGCTTCAGGTTTTCAATTTCTGGTGGCAACTGCAACAAACTATTCCCTGCAAAACTCAACCACTCCAGATTGGGTATGGAGGCTACCGCTTTAAAATCCTTCATTTTGTTACCAGCCAATCCCAACCAGTACAGTTTTTTGAGGTGGGCTATTTCTTTGGGCAACACCGACACCTTGTTCACAAACAATTGCAGTTTTCGCAGATTGGTCAATATCCCAATTTCTGGAGGCACATAGGTAATATCTTTGTGGCTCAAATCCAGCGTGGGTTGATTGAGGGCTGCCATATGCACCGGTTCTACCGTGCTTATATTTTCCCCCATCAAGTGCTTCCAAAGTGGCAAATAGCTCCTCTTGAATGCTTCCAGATCAATCAAAGGATGTCCCTTGGCAATCTCAAACCCCAATGCTACGTTTGTTTCATCGGCTGAACGCAATAATCGCATTAATTTTTCTTTGAGTAGTAAGTCATCCATTGTTTTCTTTCTAGTGCTCGATTTTGGAATCTTCCAATTGCTGTTTAACACTAGACCGCAAATATGAAACCGTGATGTAAATCCATCAATCATACTTCTTCAACCATTCCAGACTTTATCGTCTTCGTGATTCGAAATTCCTTGATCGCTATTCAACATTCACCTCAATTGCCTCACCTATTGTTTCCAAAAACTCCGCAGCTCGCCCCATGGCCTCTTCTACCGATGGTGCGTATTCCATAATGGCCTTAACCTCCCGAATTTGTGCCCGTTGGCGCGCCGCTGCCGACAATGTATTTTGCCCACACACCACTATCAGCGGTTTTTGGTGTTTTTTGCACAACTGTGCCACCCCTCCTATCACCTTTCCTTGCACTGATTGTTCATCCAGTTGGCCTTCGCCCGTAATCACCACATCGGCTTGCTGTACTTTGGCTTCCAGTCCAAACCAATCTATAAACAAATCGATGCCCGATACTAACCTGGCTCCAAACATAGCCACCATTCCTCCCCCAATGCCTCCTGCTGCTCCCGCACCCGGCAAGTCCTGTATATTGGGTAAACCCGCCGCTCTAAAAACCTCATGGATATTTCTCAATCCTTGGTCTAGTTGTGCTACCTCAGCGGCATTGGCTCCTTTTTGTGGTGCGTATACATGCGCGGCTCCACTTTCTCCAAAAAATGGATTATTTACATCGCACACCACTTGAAATTTCACCTCATCAATATCTGGACTTTCCTCATTTTTTTTCAGACTCGCGATACGCTCCAGGTTGCCCCCAATGGGTGCCAACACTTGTTGGTCTTGGTCTAAAAACTGGTAACCCAAAGCTTGAGCAATACCTATGGCAGCATCGTTGGTGGCACTTCCTCCTATAAACAAATTAATCTTGCGAAATCCTTGACGAATCGCGTCCAAAATCAACTCCCCCGTACCCAGTGAAGTCGTATTCAGGCAATTACGTTCCTGCTTCGCAAGCAAAGCAAGCCCTGAGGCTTTGGCCATTTCTATAAATGCAGTATCGTCTTGGGTATAATACACTGCCTCTATCGGGCGAAATAGGGGGTCATTTACCTGAGTGGTATGTTGGGTGAGTTGTCCTAGTTGAGCCAATAAATCGATGGAACCATCTCCCCCATCAGCCATGGGTTGTCTCACAATGTGGTGTGCCCTATGCTGTTTGTGCATGCCTCGGGCAATGGCTTCGGCCACAGCCACCGCTCCCAACGAACCTTTAAATTTATCGGGCGCAATGAGTATGTTTAGGGCTTTTTTATGCATTTTTTAGTGGGTAGTTGGGAGTTCGTAGTTTTTTAGTCCATAGCTTATTAAGTGAAAAACTAAAAGTGAAAAATGGCGCGAAGCGGTAGTTAGTCCACAGTCGACGGTCGATAGTCCATAGTTTTGCTGCGCATCGCGAAACCATTTAACCATAAGCTGAAGGCGGAACAATTTAACAATAGAACAATAAGCGCAGCGTAACAATGCAACAATAGAAAAATTAAAATAATTGTCTAAAAATATCAGGAATGAAATAACTAATCACCAATATCAACACAAAGAAACCCATCAATATCAGTGGCTCTTTGGTCCATAAGCTCTTTAGTTTAAAATGAATAATCACTTCGGGGGCACTTTCGGCAGATGAGGCCAATACATCGGGCTTTAGCCAACTCACCAAGTAAGCCAATGACACCGTCAATACAAAACCGGTAAAGTTGAGCCAGATCCAAAAAATATGAATGCCCAGGTTAAACCCTAACATATCCTGCATTGTCTTGGAAAACAGCAAGTTAATCAACACTGCGCCTATGATCCCTACTTTGATTCCGTGACGGTTGACTTTTTTAGAAAATATAGCCAACACAAAAGTAGCCAGCACTGGCCCATAAAAAACCGACCCAATGGCATTGATGATTTCTATCACTGGACTATCACTCCCTCCAAACAAAAAAGCAGCGCCAATGCAAACTCCTCCCCAAAATACAACTGATAAACGGGATATTTGCATATAGCGCCGATTGCTTAGTTTGTTTTTTCCACGGTTAAAAAAGTCTTCTACCGTCACGGCTGAGAGCGAATTGACAGTAGAGCTGAGCGAAGACATCGTAGCAGATAAGATACCCGTCATCAAAATACCAATCATACCATGCGGCAAATAGCGCAGAATAAATACGGGCATCATGAGGTCGGGCTTTACCCCACTTTTGGCATATTCCTGAGGAAAGTGAATTTGGGTAATTTTTTGGATCATCCCCATAAACTCCGGGCTAGACAAAGCCAATCCACCAATAATCAGCCCCATGGTACAATACACCAGCACTACGCCAAATCTTAGCAAGCCGTTGGCCATCAATAGCTTACGAATGGTATTTTCATTTTTGGCCGATAGCAGGCGCTGGGCTTGGGTTTGGTCACAGCCATAATACGACATATACAAAAACAACCCGCCTACAATCATTGGCACTACGCCATATTCTTCATCCTTGCCTAAGCCCCAGTTAAAGTCTAGCACTTTCAAACGTTCGGGATCAAAGCTACTGGTAAAGCCACCGTTGGCCTGTAGCTGCTGCCAACCATAAATCAGGCAAATAATCAACCCCAAAAAGAGAATAATCATTTGAATGGCATCGCCCCATACCACAGCTTTCATCCCTCCTTGCCAGGAATATACAATGGTAATAACACTGATAATGAGAATGGTATAAATGAAATCAATGTTCAATACTGCCTGTAGAATAAAAGCAATGGTATATACCATCACTCCCGTACCCAACGCTCGGCTAATCTGAAAAACCACACTCAAAATCAAGCGAGTGGTGTAGTCATATTTTTTTTCTACATATTCATAAATGCTTACCACCCCTGAACGAAATATCGGAGGGATAATCAGCAGCATAATGCCCACCATGGCTATGGGCACCGCCAGTTCAAAAGTGAGCCATTTCATCCCGCCATTCATTTTCAAACCCACAAAAGCTGGAGCCGAAATAAAACTAATGGCCGAAAGCTGGGTAGCCATCGTAGATAAGCTCAATGGAAACCAACCCAGCGAATTCCCTCCTAAAAAGTAGTCTTTGGAGTCTTTGTTATTCTTGAAAAAATAACCAATCCCCAAAAACACCAGGATGTACACTACAACAATGACATAGTCTAAGTAATTCATGTCTGCAATATCAGGTAGCTAGTATTAAATCCAGTACTAAAGAAGCCGTCCACGAAAACTGAGTTCCCCCATATCCACCGTGGGTAGTTTCTAACAAGTGTTTTTGTGCCTCAAAATATTCGTGAAAACCAAACCTACTCACCAGTTCGAGCAAGTCTTGTTTTACAATATCGGCCATTTGAGGATATCCGTACTTTTGTAGGCCAAAATAAATCAACCAATTCATTTGAGGCCAAATGGGTCCCCGCCAATACCTTTTGGAATCGAAATACTCATGGTGCACATCAAAGCTAGGGGTTACCAAATACCCATGCTGATTCAACGCTTGCAGATATCCCACCATTTGCTGAGCTTTTTCGGTAGACGGAATCCCTGCAAATAAAGCGGTCATTCCTCCAATTTCCCAGTATGGAAGCTGGGTTTGTTGACGCAGGTCATATCCGGTATAAGTGCCCAATGTATCGCTCCAGAATTTATCTTCATAGGCTTTTTTGCTTTGCTGCTGCCATTCTTCAATCTTGGCCACCTCCAAATTGAGCTTTTTGCCCATTCTAATCAAACTCTCATTAGAACTAATCAGCAAGGCATTGATCATACAATCTTGAATCAAAAACTCAGACTCTTCCGCAATACCTTTGCCCTCATACGCGTGCTTTTTGCCCAACTGTAACAAATATACGTATTGATCATATTGCAATTTAGTAGGGCGTTCGCTGGCATCGGCAATGGTAATGTCGCGTCGCTGATAATGAGGCAAATTGGCACTTTCCAGGTCAATCCGGTTCATGGGTGCATCCCAAAGCGGAGAATTATCTCGCCCCGACTCCCAAGGATGATAAATAAATACCAAACCCTCTTGATGGGGATCACGGTATTCGTACCAAAATTGATGAAAAGCTACCACCTTGGGGAAAGCCTCTTTGATAAACTCTACCACTTGTGGGTTGTCAGGATGCTTTTCCCAAAGCTGCTCCAGTACAAATCCCAATACTGGTGGTTGAGTAATCCCCGAGGTTTTAGGGCGATCAGGAGCGCCAGGATTTACGCTGGTTTCCCAAAAGTCCCAATTGGGAAAGTAATCTTTTTCGGTTTCGGAATGAAAAATAATATGTGGCACCATGCCATTGGCCCACTGTCCACTGAGTAAAGATTGTATTTCCGAAATAGCCGCATCCAAGTCAAAGTTAGCAAAGCCAATGCTTACAAAGCCAGAGTCCCAGTTCCACTGAAAAGGATACAAGCGTGCAGTAGGCACCGTGAAACCATCACGTACATTGCTATACAACACTTCTTTTGCCTGAGCTACTAATTCCAGTTCGTTTATTTTCATAAATATCAAGTAAAAATGAGGGGAAAACTTTATTCCCCTCAATGCTTCTCACATAACGCTATCTGCTGGTTGGGTACACTTGAAATTGTCCCTGTACATAAATATTTTAGTGTCTCAGACCTGACAGGTTTTAAAAACCTGTCAGGTCTAAGTCACCTCCTAAACAAAAGGTTTAAAACTCAAACAAAGCTCTTAAAGCAATTCTGCGTGGCAAAATAGGGCGGCCCACAAAGAAGCTGGCGGTTCCTACCTGGGTATTGCCTTGGCGGGGCGAACCTTCGGTCACTCCAGCACTATCCAACAAATTGAAAATAGACACTCCTAATCGTAGCTTGCCTCCTTGTTTATCCAGATTGAAGGTATAGCCAGCACCTACTCTTACCAAACTATAAGGGTCTAGTTGTACGGTGTTGGCATCGTTGGCGTAGCGTTGCCCCAAATAAACAACCGATGCATTAAAGTCTATGCGGTTTTTGTTATAGTCCAGTCCAAGCGAGCCTTTAAACAATGGTTGACGACGCAAACGGTTACCTTCCAAATCAGCATTGTTTTCTACTTTGGTAAATTGATGTTCTTGGTAAGTCAATTGGGTATTTACTGATAATCCACTGATTACCTGATAAGTAGCAGTTCCTTCTACTCCCAGGGTTTGGGTGCTTTGGTTAAAGACTTGCTCCACTACCCCACCTTGGGCATCGTTTATGAAGTCGATGCTGCGGCGATCGTTCAAGCCCACAAAGAATCCAGCCACTGTAGCCGATAATTTTTTAGAGCCATACTTTACCCCAATTTCAGCTTGGTTGATTTTTTCTGTTTCATAACTTTGGGGAGTACCTGGGGTCAAAAATCTCACCCCTCTCAATTCTGGAAAGAAATACCCACGAGAAGCATTGGCGTACAAGTTAATTTGCTCGTTTAGTCGGTATAAACCTGCCAACACCACCGCAAAATCTGAAGCACTTACTTCACCTCGCTCAAAACTATTGGTTCCAATACCTACTTCTCTCGTGATAAAGCCAATGGCTCTTTCCCAACGTACCCCAATATCCAAGGTAAATTTATCGGCTCTGATTTCATCGGCTAAATAAATGGCCGATTTAGAACTTTGGTGATAACGATTGGCTGTTTGGCTTCCTCGGATAAAACCATTGGTAGCATAAGTGACATTGTTGCCACTGGTATCTACCCCTACCAAATGTACCATCCGAGGGGAGTTACTAAAATCTCCCAAGAAATTCCAAATCCAGTTGTTATCTTCGGCTCGGGTATAACTCAAATAAGTTCCTACCGTGATGTTGTGCTCTAAGCTCCCGGTATTAATTTTTTTAGATAAGTTAAACTCTCCCGCCAGCTCTTGCATAGGTCTTTGGCGATCTAGTACTCGGTTTTCAAACACCAAATCACTTGCTGCCAAAGTAGCACCATTGTCCGCATAAGTAAAAGCACCCGTTTGCAAACCTCTGTCAGTCAAATAGTTTGCCTGAGTTTCGGGCACATTGTGTATGCCGTCTCCGTCCAAAAAGAGATTAAACCAGTGATCATAATTGGCGGCTTTTACCTTGGCCTGTAGCAACCAGTCTTCGCCAAAACTATGTTGCAAATCCCCCATCACATATCCACCTTTGGTAATTACCCCATTCTCAATGGGTGATTCGAATCGGCCGTTGGGAGTATCAAAAGAGAAGTCGGTGGCGTTACCAGTAAGCATAGTAAACACCGTTTTACCATCGTTGCCCGTAGGTCGGCTAAAGGTACCATTGTCGTTTTGCAATGGATAAGGCAAATAAAATTGCACGTTGTCGTCAATCAACTGGGTATACACCGTAAATGAGCTGTTTCCCTTATTGAATAGCTTTCTTACATTGCCTCGTAGTTGATAACCACGCGTTACCAAGCCAGTTTTGATAGGGCCTTCGTCGT
>DMXI01000146.1 GCA_003483885.1 Microscillaceae bacterium | reverse complement strand
GTATTGAGAAATTGTCGTACAGCCTGGCTCGAAACTATGTGCAGCCGGTAGAGGTGGCCAAAAAAGTAATCACCGGAATTTATGATGGGGTGACTACTGTAGAGTTGGACAACCTGGCTGCAGAAACAGCCGCGACAATGGCCGTACAACACCCTGATTATGCGATTTTGGCAGCACGCATAGCGATCTCTAACCTTCATAAAACGACTTCTAAGTCTTTCTCAAAGACGATGAAGGATCTTTATGAATACATTGATCCAAAAACAGGAGACAAGGCCGGATTGATCTCAGACGAAACCTTCGAAGCGATTCAAAAAAACGCCGCTGTTCTGGACTCTTCTATCATTTATGATCGTGACTACAACTACGACTACTTTGGCTTTAAAACTTTAGAGCGTTCTTACTTGCTCAAAATGGATGGCCAGGTAACTGAACGCCCACAGCATATGCTTATGCGGGTATCGGTTGGGATTCACGGTGAGGATGTAGAAAAAGTGCTGGAAACCTATGAATTGTTATCGGGCAAGTGGTTTACCCACGCTACTCCTACCCTTTTCAATGCAGGAACTCCCAAACCTCAATTGAGTAGTTGTTTCTTGCTTACGATGCAAGACGACAGCATCGAGGGTATTTATGATACCTTGAAACAATGCGCTAAAATCTCGCAATCAGCGGGAGGTATTGGCCTTTCTATTCATAACATTCGCGCTACTGGTTCTTACATTAAGGGTACCAATGGAACTTCCAACGGAATTATTCCAATGCTGAAGGTATTCAACGACACGGCTCGTTATGTAGACCAAGGTGGTGGAAAACGTAAGGGTGCTTTTGCAGTATATTTAGAGCCTTGGCATTCTGACATATTTGAGTTCTTGGATCTGAAAAAGAACCACGGTAAAGAGGAGTTGAGAGCAAGAGATTTGTTCTATGCGATGTGGTTGTCAGACTTGTTTATGAAGCGGGTAGAAAACGATGATACCTGGTCACTATTTTGCCCTAACGAAGCGCCTGGTCTGCAAGATGTCTACGGAGAAGAGTTTGAAGAATTGTATGAGAAATATGAGCTTGAAGGTCGCGCTCGTAAGGTCATCAAGGCTCAAGATTTATGGTTTAAAATTCTAGAGTCTCAGATCGAAACCGGAACGCCTTATATGTTATATAAAGATGCTGCCAATAAGAAATCGAACCAGAAAAATCTGGGTACGATCAAAAGCAGTAACCTTTGTACCGAAATTCTTGAATATACCAGCAAAGACGAAGTGGCGGTGTGTAACTTAGCCTCTATTGCCCTGCCTAAGTTTGTCATTGATGGTAAATTTGACCACCAAAAGTTATTTGAAGTTACGCAAGTAGTGACCCGTAACTTAAACAAAATCATCGACATCAATTATTATCCAGTCAAAGAAGCTGAAACTTCTAACCTTCGCCACCGCCCAATTGGTATTGGGGTGCAAGGCTTGGCCGATACTTTTATGATGTTGCGCATGCCGTTTGAGTCTGACGAAGCCAAAGGCTTGAACAAAGACATTTTTGAGACGATTTACTTCGCCTCATTGTCTGCTTCTATGGAGGAAGCCAAAGAACATGGGGCATATGAAAGCTACAAAGGTTCGCCTATTTCGGAAGGCATTTTCCAGTTTGATATGTGGGATGTAAAACCCCAGTCAAACCGTTGGGATTGGGATGGCTTGCGTAAGAGCATTAAGAAAAACGGGGTACGCAATTCGCTGTTGTTGGCTCCTATGCCTACCGCTTCTACTTCACAGATTTTGGGTAACAACGAGTGCTTTGAACCTTATACTTCTAACATTTATACCCGTAGAGTACTTTCGGGAGAGTTTGTGGTAGTAAACAAGCATTTGCTGAATGACTTGGTAGAACTTGGTTTGTGGAACAAGGATATGGAAAACCGTATCAAAGCCGCCAATGGTTCGGTGCAAAGCATTCCAGAGATTCCTCAAAACCTGAAAGACATTTACAAAACTGTTTGGGAGATCAAACAAAAGAATTTGGTAGATATGTCGGCCGATCGTGGCGCGTTTATTTGCCAAAGCCAAAGTTTGAACATCCACATGGAGAACCCAACTTTTGGTAAGTTGACTTCGATGCACTTCTATGCTTGGAAGAAAGGCCTCAAAACTGGAACTTATTACTTGCGTACCAAGGCCGCTGCCGACGCAATTAAGTTTACGGTAGAGAAGAAGTATCAGGAGGAAAACGCGGGAAAGCTTAACGGGCAGTCTGAACCAGTGGCCGCTACCGCCTCAGTTTCTGCCCAGAATGGTAGTGCTTCATCTTCTCCGTCTTCTGGTGGGATGAATATTTCGGACGAATACAATGCGAACGGACAAGCTTGCTCACTAGACGACGACGAATGTTTGTCTTGTGGAGCGTAATTCAATTATGAATTATTAATTGTTTGTTCTTCATGATATCACAAACCCTCGGCTCCAAAAAGTCGAGGGTTTTGTTTTTATCAGGGTTTTAGTAGTCAAATTGACCCAACCTGGCGTAAGTTTAGCGTAGCATAACTTGTATCTTTTGATTTTGGAAAGTTTGCAACTTTCCTGGCTCCTAAAAATCAAACCCAAATGACACGATGAGATTTTGCCTACGCAAGAACAGTTCATAATCGTTGGGTTTAAGCTACCACTTCGCTAAAACTTAAACTAGCTTAGAAGAACTGCCGTCTCATTGTCAGTATCAGGATGGCCAGGATTTGAGGATTCACAGGATTTTCACTCACCCTTGTCATTTTGAGCTTGCCGAGAAATCTGCGTGAAAAATGGGTACTTTGGATTGAATTGCTTTCTCATTGTCGGTATCCTGATGGCCAGGATTTGAGAATTCACAGGGTTTTTACCCACCCTTGTCATTTTGAGCTTGCCGAAAAATCTGCGTGAAAAATGAGTACTTTGGATTGAATTGTCGTCTCATTGTCAGTATCATGATGGCCAAGATTTGAGGATTCACAGGATTTTCACCCACTCTTGTCATTTTGAGCTTGCCGAAAAACCTGCGTGAAAAATGAGTACTTTGGATTGAATTGCCTTTTTCACTAATATTAGAAAGCCTGTCTTGTAAGGATCAAGAGACAACTCACAATCTCCCAAAGTCATCATCAGTACGCAGGAAGAATCACCTGTATTCCCAGTACTTGCTGCTACTCGAGCTAATCCTTCCTATCGCCAGGATAACAAATTTATGCTGGTGCCTATCAGTGTATTACCACCTTTCTAACCTGTTTTAGACACTAAAGTTATTACCTACCAAAAGGACAAAAAATGTTAAAGTTTGGATTTGAAAATAATGGTGGCAAATAACAAATTATTGTGAGAATTTTTCCTTACAATGATTGGCTTTCGGAAATTGTATTGGTATTTTGCTATGAAGATTTTGTAACAAAATGAACAACCCACTAAACTATGCATTCTAAAAAACCTCTTGACTCAAATAGAGAATGAAGAGGTTTTTTGGGTTTAAAATGGAAGAGCATTATGGAAGAGATATTTTTACATGAGAAACTTTATCAATTACCAATACCTGATTTGTTGAGTAAAAAGATATTTGAAAACAATAACACAGAACGAGAATTTTTAAGCCCTTTGTCTAAAATTAATATTTTTATTGGATCTAATAATTCGGGAAAGAGCTTAACACTAAGAGAAATTTTAAAAAATCGTTTATTAACAGAGCATTTAGCGCCTCAAAAAACAACTAGCTTACAAATTAAGCTAAGAAAAATATATGAAGAAGTAACAAATATCACAGTTACAATTAAAGATGCAGGAATAAGAAATTTGAACACTTTTCAAATATCAAATTTGACTTTTAGGGATTTATTACAAAAGTCAGAATGGTGGAGTGAAATAAAAAAAATTCAGCTTAAGAACACAACTAATATTAACAAAAAACACCACTTTTCGGGAAAACAAGCGGATGAGGTTAGAGAGATTGAAAAACTGTTTTTACAAAAAATAGATGAAATTGAAGGTAAACTCACTGATTTAGTATCAAAATATTGTTTGAGCAAACTTGAGCGAATTTATATTCCTAGTTTAAGAAGTTTACGGGTATATGATAACCAATCTGATTTTCTTACTGCCAAAACAAATAGTGAGTATAAACTTGATAAGGTAGTAGAAGATCATTTTACCCTTGATCCAAAAAATCATACCCAAGTAAAAATTGAAAACGGTCAACAATTTTATCATCAAATCCTCAAACTCTTAACTACCAGTCATCAAACCAGGGAACAACTTAATGATTTTGAAAACTTCTTGAAGGACTACCTTTTCAATGGTCAAGATATATTTTTGACTCCTAATAATGAGGAAAAATGTGTAAGAGTCAGGGTAGGTAATGAACAAGAACGTCCCATTCACGAATTAGGTGATGGTATACAAATGATGATCATTCTTACCTTTTTCTTGTTTAATTATGACAGTGGCTTGGTAGTGATAGAAGAACCCGAATTATATATTCACCCAGGCTTACAAAAAAAGTTAATTGAAATTTATGCCATCCATCCTCGAGCCAAAAACTTTATGTTTTTGATTGCTACCCACTCTAATCATATTTTAGATTGCACCCTTTATCAAGAGCAAACTTCCTTGTTTTCGGTCAAGAAGTTTATGCCTAAAAATTCTCAAGATGGATTACCAAATTTTGTGGTAGAAAATATTTCTTATGGAGATGATAACATCCTGAAAACTATTGGTGTATCCAATACTTCGGTATTTATGTCCAATTGCACTATTTGGGTAGAGGGAATTACTGATAAGCTCTATTTGCAAAAATACATGCAATGTTATTTGCAAAACCCAGAATTAAAAGACAAATACCGAGGATGTCGTAGCTTTCAGGAAGGGATGCATTATAGTTTTATTTTATCTGCTGGCGACAACATTGTCTATTTTGACTTTAATAATCAGAAATCCGTAGAAGAAATTGGCGAAAAAATAGGGGTTAAATACATCTGTGGTAAATCAATGGTAATTGTGGATGATGATCAAAACAAAAATATTCACCGAAAAGAGAAATTTAGAAAAGAACTCGGTTTACGTTTTAAAGAATTGCCTGTAATAGAAATCGAGAATTTATTGCCCCCTGAAGCAATTATTGGAGCTATCAAATCTTTTAAATATTGGTCTGAGGAAACAGGCTTTCCACCATTTACTCATCGGGATTATCAAAAACAGCACTTAGGTTATTTTATTGATAACCAAGTACTAAAGGATCTAAAGCAAAAAGGTAAAAGAAAAAATTTTGCTGTCAACCCTCCTAAAACAGACCCAGCAAGTCAACGATTAACCATCAACTGTAAAAAAGATTTTTGTGACCAATCACTCAAATACATTACTTATAAAACTATGACTAATGCTTCAAAAAAAGTGGTAGAATGGATATTAGATTTTATTTTGGAACATAATCAAGTTTAGCCTCTTTGACAATATACAAACCCCTCGGCTCTTTAAAGTTGAGGGGTTTTGTTTTTATCAAGCTTTTAGTAGTAAAATTGAACCTCACTCTGTACCAACAGGATTCATAATCCCTTACAGGCTGCTTCCAGATTATAAAGCTGGAAGTGCGAGTTTTATTTGTTCACCTTGGTTCGAATGGCGTCTTTATGTAATGTCACTGAGACTGTTCTTAGCCTAAAATATCTTTCAGACAAATACCAAGACCCTCCCAGGCCTCGGTTTGTACCCCAGGTATTTTTTAATATATAAAACTTTTGCCCATCCCGGTCATAGGTAATGCCTACCAAATGCATATTGTGATCATCGGTAGTGGTTTTGCGTTTGTAAGCGCTTTGTCGGTGGGTCTGCTTGATTATTTTCTCATTTTCATACTCACCTTTTACCTTTACATAGCCGTTGTCTCTAAAACCTCCACTATTGCGAATACACCCATCCCAAGCCAAGGTGTAGCCCTTGTAAATGGCGCTGTCAATGGTTCTCATAAAATCTTCAATTGGGAGGTTTAAATAAGTCTTAAACCTCCAGTTTGCCGGAATTTCTAACATTACTTTTTTGTAAAAAGGGTGATGTGAGTAAGAAGTAAGTTCTACATAATTCTTGGCATCTAGTCGGGCATATTTTTTGGCAAATTCCAAAGGTGATGTGCGGTTTTGCTGATACTCAAAGGTTTTGGGAGGCATTCCAATTTCACGATTCAATATCTCTTCTACCACTTTCAAAGACGCCTCAACTTCTGCACCGACTTTGATCAAAGAATCCAGCTTGGTTTTAATCAAAGCATTCATTTCATTTTCAGCTTTCATTCTGCCAAGCATTTGCCTTTTGGACACCACATCCTTTAGCTTGCCACTATAGATCGCTTCGGGCATAGCCCCATGTTTTTGAAAAACTTCCAGGACTGAAAAAGTCAAATCACCTCTATTCAGGCGTGACTTTCCTTTATTTTTTAAATAATCTCTTGCGTTGTCTAAATAGTTATGATACACAAAAAAGAACGATGATAGTTCGGGTATATCATACCCCAGCCGAATGGCTTCTGCTTCTAATAAGGAGGTGGATGCAAAACTCCAGCATTGCCCAGTATATTTTTGATGCTTGTGTTTAGTGGATTTAACAAGGGTCGTATTCGAGAAACGCTTAGTACTTACACAGTTTTGAAATAAAAACGAAGTAACGGTTAATAGTATAAACCAATGAATCTTTGTCATAATGAGTTGTATAATGTTGGGACACAAACTTATAAAGCATTCATTAGGTAAAATTGTAAAAATGGTATACTACCTCATCTTTTTTTATGCCTTATAAAAAACGGGGGTAAATTTTTGAAGAAAAAGGTAGGCGTTACCCCACTAATTCTTTTGAAATCATAATTAAAATGGGCTTGGTCATAGTAGCCAAATTCAAGGGCTACCTCGGTAAGGCTAAGGTGAGCGTGATTAATTTTGAATTTGGCCAGGTTCATAATACGCACGATGATGATAAATTTCTTTATGGTGTAATTGACCAGTTGGTAAAAAATCTTGTTCAGAAACTGTCGGTTTAGGTGGTATTTATCTGCCAACTCATTCACCGTAATCATTCCTTGCTTGCTATAAATATCCTGGCAAACCCGCCTTATCAACTCTAATTGCTCATTTGTATTGGGCAATATTTCACGAATAAAACGTTTGGCAAGCTGTACCTTTTCTTTGAAAGTGGCACATTCAAAAAGAAGCTCCTGGAGTTTATCTATTTTATTTCCATAAATGAGGCTAAGCGGAACAATGGGATGTTTGAAATGATTGGGAAAAAAGTATGCATTGGCCCAGGGCTGCACTTTTATTGTAAAAAAAGACAGTCTCTTTCCAAAGTTATATTTAAGAGGTGGGCTGGCCTGATGAACGGTAAATATTTGATGATTTATTTTTGCCGAGTTGGCCTTCCCAAAAAACAGGTTTGCTTTTTTCTCTTTGTAAAACATAAAATCATAACATCCATCATCAATGGCCACTATTGACTGTTTTTCGGAGCTATCAATGGTCAAGTAAACAAATTCTTTCACAAACTTTGACAACTCTATGTCGGGTAATGAATTTTCTATTTTTACATGATGATTCATATGGGTTCGTATGGTGGGTTGTTAGATCAATGACAACTTTACGCTTGAAAAGTGGCACCATCCTGTTAATGATTAATGTTTAATTATTGATTGTATGCTATTGATGATATGTACAAACACCAGCTATGCTTAATTGCCGATTTGCTAAACGAAGGCTAACAAAGAAAGATCATCGTTAACGATTGCCCTTATAGGGCAAGTTTTTTTGGTGATGCCCCGCTCAAACACCAAAAAAGGGAATTCTCTAGTAATTCTTTTCCATAATCACATATTCAAGGCCTCCCCTTTGGAATTTTTTATTGGTTGGACTCAAGCCAAATTTTTTATAATAGCCTGACTTTTCAACTCGAGCATTGCACCATATTTTACTCACTCCGTAGTCTTTCGATATATCTATTATTTTCTTTAGCAAAAGTGTTCCGTATCCGCAGCCCTGAAACTCTTTTAATGTGGCAAACTTTCTGAATTGTGCCTCGCTATGAGTTATAAATAAGGATATAATTGAAACTAGCTTATCATCTAAAAATAACCCGAAATGTTCGCCGATTTCATCATTTTGTAGCTTCACATACTCGATAGGTTTGTTTGGCCACATTACTTTTTGCCTGATTAGGAGCACATCTAAATAAGAGACTTGCTTTATTTCAGGTATTTTATTTTTCATTATTATTTGTTTTTTTTGATCTACAAGGGCAAGATTTTTTGGTGGTGCTTCGCTCAAACACCACAAAAGGGAAAATTATTCGTCCTTGAGCGTTTATCTCAATACACCTTTTTCTTTCAAAAACTTAAATATTTTTTTATCGACTTCGGAGATAATATCCAAGTCCTTATAATTGAGCCACTTTATTTCCTCGATTTCGCTGGTCGGCTTTACTACACCCTCATATGCTGCTTTATAACAGGTCATTTTCACCAAAACTCCTTCTTTTGCTCCATCCGATTGTGCTTTAAAAGTTCCTACATATTCGATGGTGTCATTTTTAATTTTCACGTCTAATTCTTCTGCTACCTCCCTTACAAGGGTTGCTTCATCTGTTTCCCCTGGTTCCCGTTTACCTCCTGGAATATAAAACTTAGTTTTTCCTTTAGACCTGGTACTCAGGATTTGCCCATTGCTTATCTTTATAAAGGCTATTTTATCGATTTCTTTCATTTTGAGTCCTGTTATGTTACAAGGTAAAAAACTACTCGTTAAAATTTTTGAAAACTTCCCAGCTCCGTTTAGTCTGAGCGAAGCAGTAACTAAGTAGGGAGCTTTTTTAATAAAAAAAATAATTTAAATCTATCCGAGCATATCAATTTGCACTCCCAAAGTTTTTGTTCACTTTTGATTCCAGAATAGCTCAAATCAAATCACAATTACTTCACTTACTATTATGAAAATATACTTTTCGGTCAAACGATTGGGCAAAAAACGCCCTTTTATTGATCGCAAAACCATTGAAATTGAGGGCAACTATCAGGAATCTTATGCCCTGCAAACCATTCTTACCCAAATTGTTACCCAACAAGTCAATGAATTTAACCAACGTCGGGAAGAAAAATCACTGTTTACCTTTTTAAAAGAGGATGCGCTTACCGAAGAAAATATAAAGGAAGAAGCCGCTACTGGTCAAGTAAAGTTTGGCGCGATTTACAATGCAGAAAAAGCGCAACTGGAAAAAGCCATTGAGACGGTTTTGCTCGCTTTCGAAGATGGACTCATCGCGGTATTTGTCAACGATG
Organism: Microscillaceae bacterium; assembly: GCA_003483885.1. GTDB lineage: Bacteria > Bacteroidota > Bacteroidia > Cytophagales > Microscillaceae > Microscilla. The sequence continues at coordinate 9,342 of DMXI01000146.1, read as the reverse complement.
ACCAGATAGAGGACTTAAGCCAACTCATTATGGTAGACGAAAACACAGTGTTTACTTTTGTAAGGCTTACCTTTTTGGTGGGGAGAAGCTGGTAGTGAATAGTCAACAGTCCACCGTCGACAGTCGACAGTTTTTAGTCATTCCTAGCTAATTTCAGGATTTACCTTCTCTTAAAATCACAACAAAGTACCATAGTCAGTGGACAGTTGACTGTTGACAGTGGACTTATCAATCATTTAACTCATCTAACAATGGATATTCAAAAACTGCTGAAAGAAAAAGAAATTAAAGACAAAGTAAAGCAACAACACCAGGAAATGGTGGATATTTACAATGGTGAAACTACCTCAAACTTAAGCAAGAAAGATGTGGAGTTAGGGCTTATCCTTATCAATTGCTTCCCAGCCTTGCGGGAAAACTATGACCCTGAGGAAACCAACCCCTACTTTAGTTACAATGAAGACATCGTCCGCAATGGCAAACGATTCCAAAAGCTACTGGAGTTCAACGCTTCGGGGGATATTTGGACGCGCCATCAGGCATTGATTACCTACCTCTTTGGAGAAGATATGGCTCCCTTTGTACAAGATGCCCTCAAGATGTTTCCTGGCCTAATGTACCAAACAGGGTGGTCTCGCCGCTCTTTTCGGGCTCCCAATGCCACAGATATTCATTTGGAGCTTCAAGCCAATTTTATCATAAACTTGATCAACGAAGACAAATACGATTTTTCGCTGCAAGAGTATTTGTTACACAGCAATCATGTGGGTTATTACAACAATCCATTTATGTACCTGTGGGCCGCAGCCCTCAACCAACAAGAGGCTAACATCAGTGACTTAATCTTTGATATTATTTACAATCGCCACGAAACCGCCAAGGTAAGCCGTGGAACGATCAAGGCCATGTTGCTCAGTGATCGGGAAGATGCCTGGGAGGCCGTGATTAAGCTTTTGCTTTCGGCCCAACGCCAGGAAGGCTTGCGACAAACCATTCTCGAGTGCCTGGACGAAACTTCTTTGGGCGCTATGAAAGCGCTCATAGATGTGATCATTGAACACAAACTGGGGCGTTTTTCTTCGGTGGTGCGGGCTATAGATGTGTGGGCAGGTTTTGGCTGGGAAAGCGAACGGGAAACCACCGTGAAACGCTTTTTGGGACTGGCTCAAGAGTACCTCAACCACCCCGACAAAATAGACAAAGCCGTAGAGAGCAAAGACAATGCGGAGGTATATATGGCGCTTTGGGCACAGGGGGTATTTGACGTGATGGAGTGTATGCCTTTGTTAGAAAAAATATTTGCCAAAAATCAAATAGAAAAATCAGCGCTGGCCTTGTATTTTATCAATCAGTTGGAGTTGTATGAAATCAGTAAGCAATACGGGGCTCAGTTTATTCGCCATGACAATTTATTGGTAATGGCAGCAGCTAAGCGACTTATCCAAGAGCATCAGGTGATGGAGTTGTTTGATGCTCAGGAAAAAACGGAGCTGTTTGACTTTTTAGAAACTCGTCTGGAAACCATCCCCAAAGAAGCCAAGACCTTCAGCGGTAAAGTATTTTCGTGGCTTTTCTTTAGCATTGATAAGGATGATGTGTTTGGGATGATGATTAATTTATTGGATTTTGACCAGATTGCTGAAATAGACAAAATTCGCCCTTATTTCAAGAGCCTACCCATTCATCATCGTGAAACCATTACCCAAAAAATATTACCTGATTACTATGGCTGGAGCTATGACGAGTCCAAAGAACGCAAACCACTGACTACCTACCAGCGAGACTTTGCCTTTAGTGTGCTCAAAGACCGGGGAGAATACATGAGAAATGCTGCCATGCGTGCCTTAAAAAATGCTGAAATCGGCGTGGATGAAATTGGCATATTTGAGGAAATGCTTAAGCGTAAATCGGCCGATATGCGTAAAAGTGTGATTGGGATTATCTTGAAGCAAAAAGCAGAAGTAGTACACACTTCGGTAGGCAATTTGTTGAAGGCTCGAAATCAAGAGCAGCGCCTGGCAGGGTTGGACATGTTGGTAAACCTAAAAAGTTTGCCGAGTGAGGGGGACTGGGTGACTGAACAAGCCGAACAATTTGCCCAAAACCCTAAGATTACCTCCAAAGAACAAGTCATTTTAGATACTCTTATCAGCGAGCAATCGGCCACTTTGGAATACAGTGCCGATAACGGCTATGGCTTGTTTGACCCGACCAGCAAAACCGACTTGATTGATCCTAAACTACCTACCGAGGGGGCGTATTTTGAGCAAACCCAAAATAACCCTTTAGGCATCAGTCAACCTACCGAAAAAATCCACAAAGCTTTACAAGCTCTGAAAAAACTTTACCTGGCCAACCAACAACACGAATATACTTATGAACAATGGGATGGTAGTCAGGCTACTATACTTCTGGGTAATAACTTTGTGATGCTCAAAAGAGACACCAAAGATATGACCGATGAGGAGCAGTTTTACAACTACCCATTGGCCGATGTTTGGAAAAAGTGGGCAGAGGATCACCAACTTACTCCTTTGGATATTTACCTGATCAATCTCAACGCGCAAATACAGGAAGATATAGAAGATGACGAAGAGGAGACCGAGGAAACGTCTTTTAACAAGGCTTTTGCCAAAACCATCAAGGCATTGGATGCAATTGTATTTGTGGGTAAAATACCTAAAATAGGCGATAGTTATTGGCACAACCCCTTGACAGAAATATTGAAAACACTTCCGTTGATCTTTCCTTTTGCTCAGAAGATAGACTATCTGGAAGGCCTTTGCAAAACCTTGTTTTGTAATATTCACCCTGATGAGCTTCACTTATTGTTTGAGGACAAAACCCGATGGAGTACCAACCACTATACCTGGCGAAATGTCGTAAAAATATCTACGATTTATGGAGCTTATCATACACTTACCAGCCAAATGAACGATGTGCAGTTTCAAGCTTTTTGGCAGCTTGAGCGATGGCGAAATGATACTTTGCCCAAAGACTACCCCAACGACAACCAGTATTTGTCTGACTTGGAAGATTATGCCCGAGCTTACCAATTGCAATTGGTTAACAAGGATGAATTGATGAAACGTATCATGCAAAATGATGCAATTCAGGCACTTACCCGAAAAAAAGGTCGTAAGGAACATTATGATATTCGTAAAGAGTATCCATTTTTGGTAGAATTAATTAACCCTATACGAGATCGTATATTGGAGATTGAGCTTCGTAGGGGTGATTCCTCCACCGCAGTAACCAAGTTGGCGCAAAGCCTCGAGCAAATATTTGGTGCTCAAAATTTTGTAGATATTTTGGTAAGTCTGGGCAAAGACAATCTGCACCGAGGCTATATTTATAGTTGGGGACGGCACGAATACAACAAAAAAGAAATATTGAGTACTTTGCTCAAGCGCTGTCACCCTACCTCTGAAGATACTCAAGCTGTAATTGATGCCTTGATTAAAACCCATAAAATCAAGGAAAAACGCCTGGTGGAAGCAGCTACGTATGCGCCTCAATGGTTGCCTTTGTTGGCCAAAAACCTGGGATGGAAAGGAATGGAATCAGCGGCGTGGTGGTTACATGCCCATACCAATGCCCACCATAGCTCCGAAACCGAAGCCGAAATTGGCAAATACTCTAAGGTAGCCATGAACGACTTTAGTGATGGGGCAGTAGACATTGACTGGTTCAAAGAAGTATACAAGGCTTTGGGCAAAGACCGTTGGAAGATGTTGTACGATTCGGCCAAGTATATTTCGGAAGGGAATGGTCACAAGCGCGCGATGTTGTACGCCGATGTAATCTTGGGTAATACCAAAATCACCGAGGTTAAAAAACGGGTGACTGAAAAACGTAACCAGGATTACTTACGCGTATTTGGGCTAGTACCTTTGAGCAAGAAAAACCGGGATTCGGATTTGCTCAAGCGTTATCAATATTTGCAAAAATTCAAAAAAGAAAGCAAACAGTTTGGTTCGCAGCGCCAAGCCAGCGAAGGTTTGGCAGTACGTATTGCGATGGAAAACCTCGCTCGAACGGCTGGATTTAGCGACCCCATTCGTCTGACTTGGGCTATGGAGACCGAAGAGGCCCAAACTATCTTAAACAATGCCGAATCGCTTGCTTTTGACGACGTGAGTATTCAATTAATTGTGGACGAAAACGGCAAATCAAGTCTGGAGATCAAGCGGGGGGATAAACAGTTAAAAGCAGTTCCAGCCAAGTTGAAAAAGGATAAGGCTGTTTTGGCCCTCAAAGAATTCAACAAGACTCTGCAAAATCAATACAAGCGTACCCGCAAAAGCCTGGAAGATGCGATGGTCAATGACGATGCATTTTCGCTGAATGAAGTGACCATTTTGATGAGTCACCCAGTGGTGGCTCCTATGCTGCAAAAGCTGGTACTTAAATCGGGCGACGCCTTGGGCTTTTGGCAAGAAGGTGCCCTGGTAAGCCCAGATGGGGCCTCGGCTACTCCTGGAGACCAGATTCAAGTGGCCCACTGTACCGACTTGTATGCGCACAAGCAATGGGGTGCTTACCAAAAACATTGCTTTGATCGACAAATACAGCAGCCTTTTAAGCAGATTTTCAGGGAGTTATATGTACCTACTGAAGACGAATTGAACGAAAAGGCGGTTTCGCGTCGTTATGCCGGGCACCAGGTACAGCCGCAAAAAACGGTGGCATTGCTCAAAACCCGTGGCTGGACTGTAAACTACGAAGAGGGTCTGCAAAAGACTTTTCACAAAGAAGGCTTCATTGCGCGCATGTTTGCCATGGCCGATTGGTTTACCCCAGCCGATGTAGAAAGCCCTACTTTAGAAACAGTAGAATTTACGGATCGCAAAACCTGGAAGAACATGGCGTTTGACCAACTCGATCCTCGTATCTTCTCGGAGGTAATGCGAGATATTGATTTAGTAGTGAGTGTGGCCCACGTAGGCGATGTAGATCCCGAAACGAGTCAATCTACCATTGAGCTAAGAACGGCTATTGTACGAGAAACGGTACGATTGTTTAAGCTTGATAATGTAGAACTCAAAGGCAAACACGCTTTGATTAAGGGAGATAATAATGAATATTCGGTGCACTTGGGTAGTGCCATTGCCCATAAAATGCCAGGAGTGGCTTTGTCTATTTTACCAGTGCATTCGCAGCATCGAGGGCGTATGTTTTTACCGTTTTTGGACGAAGATCCTAAAACTGCCGAAATCATGTCCAAGATTTTGCTCTTAGCCAAAGAAAAAGAAATTCAGGACCCTACGATTTTACAACAAATTATTTAAGAATGGTCAATTTATTGCAATAGGTATAAACCCTCAGTTTTTAGGAGCTGAGGGTTTACTTTTGACAGCATCCAGAGACTTTTAAAGGCTTTTTTAATACATTCGCTTTATAAATCTTGTGATTTGTCTAAAAGTTCGCACACTTTTGTCGGAAAATAGTATATTATGTTGGTTATCGTTAATTGAAGACTTTGAGAAGGTAACTTTAGGGTGCTTTCTCCATAAATGATTAATCTGTATTCCAAAAATATTATCAGTGAATTGGCAAGTAAGACAGTAGCGTATCATACATTATATTACCATAGATTAGCCCTCATGCATTTGCCTTTAGCCGCTTTCATAGCTGTGATCTCAATCAATTAATAGGTCATTGGAATCAAACTTAAAATCTTCATAAAAACTGATCAAATGTTCTCCCTGCTATAGCAAATCCCTTCTGGTTTTGCTCTTCTACCAACAATACATTTTTTCCAGCTTGACTTTTTAATGTATCAAACAATAACAATTTCTAGTAAGATGAGAACAAACACAGATTACACTAAGGCAATTATGGATCTGCTTGGCAGCAAACAAAAAGTAAATATAAAGCTGGCATTTTTACTGCTTTCCAACCAAAACTTTCATCTTCATCAGCAACTATCTATCAAACTACAACAATATCCTCTCCCCTGCCTGGAGCATGGGTTTGAAATGGAGTATCTGCATAGCCTGGAAAAACTATACCTTAACTGGAAAGAACTTCAAGAGCTTCCACAAAAGCTTTTTTATCTTAAAAACCTCAAAAACCTGATCTTATCTGACAACTCCCTGACAAGTATTCCTTGGGAAATATCTAAATTGAAAAAGCTGGAAGTATTAAATTTATATGGAAACCGCTTGACTCAGTTTCCCAAAGAAATACTGGAACTCCCCAATTTGCGGGTTCTTTATCTGGGAGGGAATCAAATTCAAGAGATTCCACCCGAAATTGAAAAACTTACCAAGCTTCAGGCATTAGACATCAGAAGGAGTCGAGTAACACAGCTCCCTTCGGAATTCTCTCATCTTAAAAATATGAGAGAGTTGGCCTGTGAAGGAAGCCATATCCACCGCAAAGATTTACACGAGCTCAAGAGAAGACTCCCAAATTGTGAAATATACGCCTAGGCAAATCAAAATCAATTGCTACTTTTCTTCTTTCATCAATGCCTTAAGCTTCGTCTCTAGTTGTTCAGGAGTGAGCTTTTTGGCAATGATGCGACCTTGCTTGTCTAACAATAGGTTAAAAGGCAAGTTACTGATATTGTAGTCTTTACGAACTTTGTTTTTGCCTATCCAGAGGTTGGGCCAGGGCAATTGGTCGCGCGTAACGGCGGCTTTCCATGGCTTGGTTTGGCGATCGTCGGATACCCCTAAAATCTCTAATCCTTGTGTCTTGTACATAGCATAGATTTTCTTGAGTTTGGGGTACTCAATACGGCAACCCAGACACCAACTGGCCCAAAACTCAATGACCACATATTTTCCTCTATAGTCTGTCAAGCTTTGTGTTTGCCCTTGTAAGTCTTTGAGGGTAAAATTGGGAGCTAAGGCACCAATCGCGGTTTTTTGAGCACTCTCAATGTTCTTCCATAGAGCTTGGGTAAGATTATAGCCAGGGTGTTTTTGTTTGAACCTCTCTCCTACTTTTTTGAAAAAATCCAGGTGCATGTTTAGGTCCATGAAGCCAATGGCATAGTAGGCCGCAGCCGAAACTCCCAAATCCTCGATAAATTGTTGAAGGTCGGCTTCAAAAACTTTCATTTTCTCGTTTTTGATGATCTCCAGTGCGGCCATTTCTTTGAGATTATTTTCTTTGACGGCTTTCATAGCTCTTGCTTTTAGCCCACCAAAATGCTTGCCTTGCAATTGGTTGAGGTAATTGTGAAAAGCACGGATATTTTGGTTCCCGGTAGAACCTGTGATTTTCATTGTTAGCTTTTCTTTGCCTTTGACTACTACTTGAATATTCTCTGGTTTTTCTACCACAATCCGCCCTTTTTTGCCATATACATTCAATTCGTACAGGTTCATCTCGGCAAAGGGCAATGCTACCTGAAAACTCCCATCTTTTGCAATGCGAATGTTTTGTAGCCATTTGTATTGCATGCTTTGCGCGTCAAAAATTTTGAGTAATACCGCTTTGGTAGGTTGGGGCTGTTCTATGGTGCCTTTAACGGTAAATTGTTGGGCCTGATTGGTTAAAACCCAGCCGAAGAGTATTCCTAAAATCGATAATTGTTTGATACGTTTCATTTGGTTATATGGTTTGATGAAAATAACTTCAACAAACCTCGTATTTTAGCAATAGAGAGTCGTCAGAAAACGTAATCTTGGACGGATTTGCAGGCGTGCAGATTTGGGTACTGGTATTTGGACTACTGACTATCAGGAATTTACCATTTTTTGTTTAAATTCGGAAGGAGTCAACCCAGTTTTCTTTTTGAAAATGGCATTGAACGAAGATTTAGAGTTAAAGCCTACTTCATACAATACTTCCAGAATCGTTTCTTTGTCATCCTTCGGGTTTCGAAGGCGCTGTTTGGCGGCTTCTATGCGGTAGGTATTGATAAAGTCCGAAAAGTTTTGCCCCAGGTGATAGTTAATAATTTGGGACAAATAGCGAGGAGGCATTTCCAAAGCTTCGGCCAGGGTGTTGAGGGTAAGCTCAGGTTGCAAATGAGGTTGCTGGATTTGCATGTAGGTCTCTAGCTTTTGTAAACTGGCTTGATTATCTTCTGAAGCCAGGATTTCTTTGGGACCTGACTCTTCTTGTAAGGCTTCTGCTTCGCTAATGCCCATAAAAAGCGACGGATGTTTGAGGCCTTTGTATACCATAGCTACTACAAAGGTAAGCAAGCCTAAAAATACGGTGTAGCTCACCATGACCGCAAACCATTGGGGAGCACCATATTTATTCGCCACAAACTGCACAATGTCTACGGTAAGGGTTACCGAAAAAATGGTAATGGCCAATCGCAGCCAAGCCAGGTTTATCTTGTCGTAATTGGATCGGGTATTCTTAACCACTCGATGATAACGCGCAATTTCTCGGAAAGAAAGTACTAAGTAGGTCAAAATGCTCAGATACAAGCCAACAACAGCCACATAGCGGATGTCTATTCCTAAAAAGGGAATGATGGTGATGACTCCAAAAGGGATAAAGTGTAACCCATCGAGACGTTTGAATTGAAAGTCTTTGTAAATAAGCGAACGGGTGTATAGATAAAACAATACGCCATATACATAGCCATACGAACCATTGAATTGCTCTAAGCCAGGTAATGCATCACTGGAAGCCAACACTACACTCAACATTTGACTGCCCATAAAAAACAGGAACAAGCCTAAAATCAGGTTGCTGATTTTTTTGCCTTTAGAATGAGTGAACAGGAATAAGGCAAATAAATAGCTCTGGGCGCATACAACGATTTCAATCAAATGAATGAGTTCTAACTTCATATTTTGGTAGCTATTCTTTTTAGAGCTTGTTTAACTTAGTTCGACTTTGGCCTTTACAATGACCTCATAATGGTAATTTCGTTTAAGCTTGGAGTACTAACCTTCTTTCATCCGTTCATTTTCCCGACGAATCGGGATTGTGAATTTTCTCCAGCTAAAAAAACGAACCAAAAAAAGCCGCGGCTGTAGTCAGTGTTGCCTAAACTTGTTACACTACGCCTCAACTGCTTAAACTCGCCTGTGGCTCAAACAGTAAGCAGTTGCCCTACGGGAAGGCTCCGTTCCTCAAGTTCTTAACGGCCACTGACTAATGCCGAAAGGAAGCCCTAGTAGTCAAAGATGGCTCAACTTCATTTTTTAACTGTCAACTCTGAACGTTGACAGTTAAAAATCAAAACTGAAACTTCTCTGCTTGTTGGTTTTGTTTACACAAAAACTACTGATTATAAGTAAGTTAAACAAAAAAACTCACTTAAGATATGTATTAAACTTCCCGTTTTGAATGGTAAACAAATACACGTTTCCTCAGAGAAATGGCTAAAGTCGAGCTTAGAGCTTGTTTAAAATTCAT
>DMXI01000261.1 GCA_003483885.1 Microscillaceae bacterium | reverse complement strand
CCAACTGAGCTAAGAAATCATATTCTTGCTATTACACTGCTTTTTTTCGTAATTGCGGTGCAAAGTTAGGCGTTGGATTTCAAAATGCAAAAATTCTCTAAAAAATTTTTCTCGTTTGTGTTTGTCTGGATGGTTGCCACTATCCAACCCTTTTGCTATGGTTTTGCCAATGAGCAGGAATTAGCAAAAGCGGATCGCTTTTTTAACCAAAAAAAGTACACAGAATCGCTTAAAATCTATGAGCAGGTTTTTCAGACAAGCGGTAAGGCATCACCCAGCATGTTGCTCAAAATGGCTTTTATTTACGAAGGGTTAGGCAACTACACCCAGACCTTGTTTTGTTTGAGTTTGCATTATGAGTATACACCTAGCAATACTACTTTGCTACGAATGGAAAAAATTGCTCAAGATAGGGGGCTTCAAGGTTACGAACACTCCGATTTTGATTATATTTTAGCCATATTCCATCGGTACTATGTATATTTCAACATATTGTTGATTGTAATTTTTGGAAGTTTATTTGGACTTTTTATTTATCGCCTACGCAAGAGAGAAACCCTACCAGTGCGGCAAGGAATTGCTTTTGTACTGGCCCTTACGGGAATATTTATCTTGCTTAATTTTTCGGAAGACCCTCCTAAAGCCATTATCAAAAACGACAAAGTGTTTTTAATGAGTGCTCCTTCTGCTGCCTCCGAAATGATAGACCGCCTTGACAAGGGGCATCGAGTAGAACTTTTGAGTAAAAAAGACATTTGGTTTAAAATAAAAATAGGCGACAAAGTCGCCTACATTCGAGAAAGTAATCTCATAAAAATTTAGAGGATACAATCTTTATTTTTTGCCTTGTATATGCTTGATTAAATCTTCCTTGTTGCTTTCATAGGTAAAGGCACTCACTAGTTGGTGGTAGTCCCTTTTATTGGAAGTATGGTCATAGGCAAATTTGGCAAAAGTGAGTTTGGTTTCTTCAAAATTAAAAATGCCAAGCACCGTTTTTATCTGATTGACACTCAAACACGACTTTTCAGCAATTAACTTCGCCATTCTCAAGCGTCCCTCATCGTAATCCATCTCTTCAATAGACTTTTTGGCCTTACCAAACTCAAAAGAGCTTAGGGGGAAATTGCATCTTTTGGTATAGTTACTCGAGGAAGCTGTAGTTTGGGTAGTAGTGGTGGTATGAGTAGTGGTAGTTACCGGAGCTGGAACCAGGCTGTCACCCGTTTTTACCTTTACTCCGAAATCAAACTTTTCTTGATCTACCTTTACTTTGACCGAAATAATATCTGCAGGTAATGGAGTAGGGTGATACACAACCACCGTCTGATTAGGCACCTCTTGAGGAGTTTGAGCAACGGCCGTGATAGGACGCATACTGTAACCTTTTAAGACATAACGGCCATTTCGTCGCTGCTTAATTTGGTAGGTTACCTCATTGTCTGCACTTTCGGAATCCATAATTTTTAGATAAATACTTTTGTCTATTTCTCCCAAGGCTTGATTCTCGAATACCACCTTGGCTTTCCACCGTACATCCGCATTGAGGTTGGTTACTTTTACATTTTGTTGAGGTTGAGCATTTTGTTTGATACCGTTGAGTACCAGCCAAAAGCGTTCTCCGTTTTTAGCAAATACAGTCAAATTTGATTTGGATTGACTGGCAGGCCCATTAGACTGGGCGTATGTGTAGTGGGCAGTGAGTAGCCAACATAGCAAGCAAAGCTTTGTAGTGTTTTTGAATACATTCATAATTGTAGTGTTTAAAACATAGGTTATTAATCAAATGAAATCCAGATGGCGTGTTGCGCGTTTCCGCCAATAACCGGGGACTGTTCGATGCCGTGTATACGTCGGGCATAGTAGGGTAGCCCGTTGGTTTTATCGGCGATAAACCTGTAAATTTCTTTGAAAGTCAGTTGATGATCGTTGTCGATGTCTGCGTTTTTGTTGTGAATGGCTTTGAGCAAAAAGTAGGTAAACATGCCGTGTTGCTTAGCATTGTACCAAGAGGCTACTTGATCTTGACCCGTAGCGGCCAATAAAACTCCATTTTTTATTCCTTTAATACCCTTAGACTTTACTTTGATAGGAGAAATATTTTCAAAAATTGTATTTCCCGAAAAACAAGCATCCAGCACTACCGTGGTAGATTTGGTGGGTAGTTTTGCCAGGTTTTGATAAAACACACTCAATGGGTATCCTCCTAGTTCCACATAATGTGGGTCACAATCTACTGGAACAAAATAAGCCTGATGGTTTTTGAGTCCTGGCGCGCCGTGTCCTGAGTAATAAATGAAAATATCACTTTTCCCAGGCTTGAGCGTATTGTGTAGTTTTCCTTTGTGATTGCCCTTTACACCAAAAAATAATTCAATATCGCTTTTGAGGGCATCTTGTAGCACGAAAATATTGCCTTCTTTATAGCCTAACACATCCATTAAATATTTTTTAATGGCAGCAGCATCGTTGTGGGCAAATTGTACATTTTTCGTTTTTTTGTAAAAACGATTCCCAATCACGACCGCGATTGCATCTGGATTTTGTAGTTTGGTTTTAGGCAAATTAAAATTAATATCAGCAGTAGATGTATTACTTAGAGAAGAGATAGGGATGCTTTTGGACACGAAGTTTTGTTTAGTATGAGCCAAATGCTTGTTCAAAAGTGGGAGACATTTTTTGAAGACATTGTTGACGAGGGCTTCAACATCTGATGTAGGTAAAAGATCTGATTTTTTTGAAATATGGATGATAGATTGGTGAGTGGGTGCTTGATAAACCATTAAATCGAGTGATGCCTGATAGCGACCATGGCCTTGCTGTATAGCTGCATTTGCCAAAACATACACATTGCTTTGGCTCGCCTGGATGATGTTTTGCAGGACTTGTTGTGGATTGTAGGAGTCACATCCCCCTTGAGTACTGGTTTTGCGAATAGCAGCGGCGAAGCTGGTCGTATTCCAGTTATTATCTCGAAATCCAGCATCTATCGCGGTGATTACTGACTGTAAGTCAGGGCTTTGGTTAAGTGCGCGACACCAATCATTCTTGACTTGAGGTATGACTAATATTGAGCCTTGTGGCTGGGCCTGAACGCTTGTCAGCGTTAAAACCAAAAAAATAATGAAGAGTGAGGGTAGTTTGGGAGACATCATAACTAAACGTTTTCTAATGATGCTTACTACTACCCCAAGCCTCAAGTTACGTTGTTTATACCAAGGTAAAATTGAGGTATAGATTCAGATTTTGTACAGGATAAATGGCTCTAAAGAAGGCAAACTTACTTTGCTATACAGGCATAGTTGGTTGGTAGGATTCAATAGGTTATTCATCAAAACAATGACTATTTATCTAAGGGAGAGTCTTTTTCTTTGGCCATCGCATTATACACCACCTTGTCCATCCATTTGGGGAACCACTTGTTCATAAACACGGTCAATTTACCAGTACGGGTAAGTACTAAGCTGCGTTTGCGACGCAAAACTGCCTTGTAAATGCGCAGGGCCACTTCTTCTGAAGTCATCATCTTGCCTTCATCCCGTGGAGTTTCTCCCTGGGCAGAGCCATCTTTAGCCAAAGCCGAATTGCGAATATTAGAGGATGTGAATCCAGGGGCTGCTAATAAAACATGTACTTGTTTTTTGAGCAATTCGGTACGGAGTGATTCCAAAAAGCCCTGCATGGCAAATTTAGAAGCAGAGTATCCAGTACGCCCTGGCAAACCTCTAAATCCCGCAATAGACGAAACTCCCACAATAGAACCCTGATTTTCAATAATATAGGGTAGAGCAAACTTGGTGATATAAACAGTTCCAAAAAAATTGATACGCATTACCTTTTCAATGACATCCAGGTTTAGCTCTTCAAACAAAGCACGCATAGAAATTCCTGCATTATTGATCAAAATGTCAATTTTTTGGTATTTATGGATAGTTTCTCTGATCACTCTTTCACAATCGGCCTCTATGCTGGAATCGGCCACAATCGGAAAGTTTTCAATATGCTCCATATTGAGCGTTCCTGATACTTTCACCAGGTTTTCTTTATTTCGCCCAGTGATAACTATTTTTGCCCCAGCTTTGCCAAATATTTCGGCACAGGCTTTACCAATTCCCGAAGAACCTCCGGTAATAACTACTACTTTATCTTGTAATGCTTTTGGGTTCATTGCTTGTTTTCTTTTGCGTTCTGAGAAACTGTTTGGGATATAGTAAAAAATATTGAATAGAATTCAAACTGCTTCTAAAACTCAAATATTTTTTAACTTGGCAAAAATATAAATTAAGACTACATACAACAACCGATGGATATATCTTATATTATCAATGAGTTAGGAGAGGATCGTGCCCAGTATTTTGGTTCAGTAACCCCACCCATCATGCAAACAGCCATGTTTGGTTTTGATACTGTAGCTGCCATGCGCGAAGCTTTGGAAAAAGAAGCAGATTTGCCTTTTTATACCCGAGGACACAACCCAACTACCCACATACTTCAGCAAAAAATGGCGGCATTAGAAAACGCAGAGGATGCGTTGGTGTTTGCCAGTGGGAGTGCGGCTATAGGTGCAGCAGTCATGGCCAATGTGAGCCAAGGTGACCATGTCATATGTGTGCAAAAACCTTACAGCTGGACTGGAAAACTGTTGAACAATTTGTTGAGCCGTTTTGGCGTAACCAATACTATGGTAGACGGTACCGATCCAGCCAACTTTGAGGTAGCTATTCGACCTAATACCAAAGTGATTTTTTTAGAGAGTCCTAATTCCTGGACTTTTGAGCAACAAGACATTGCGGCGGTAGCTCAAATTGCTCAACGCCACGGGATTGTCACAATTATGGATAATAGCTATGCCACTCCTTTGTATCAACGACCCATTGATTATGGAATTGATATCGTAGCGCATTCAGCTACTAAGTATATCAGCGGGCATAGCGACACAGTAGCAGGTATACTTTGCGGAAGTAAAGAAATGATGAGTAAAATTTTTGCCTCAGAGTTTATGACGCTTGGTGGAGTGATCTCTCCGTTTAATGCCTGGTTATTATTGAGAGGACTTCGTACCCTACCAGCTCGCTTGGAACGAGTAAGCCAAACTACTGCCAAGGTAATTGACTATTTGCAAAAACATCCAATGGTAAGTAAAATATATTACCCATTTTTGGAAAGTGATCCTCAGCATGCGTTGGCCAAAAAACAAATGCTCAAAGGTGCTGGACAATTTTCTATAGCCTTGGCTACCGACGATATGGAAACAATGGAGCGATTTTGTAATGAACTCAAGCGATTTGTGATGGCTTGTTCCTGGGGCGGACATGAATCTTTGATTTTTCCAGCTTGTGTGTTATACACTTCGGCCAATTATGGGGCGGCTACATTACCAGTAAATATGATTCGCTTTTATGTAGGATTAGAGGAATCTGAAGCTTTAATTGCAGACCTTGATCAAGCATTTGAGGCAATTACTACTAAAGTCAACTAATTTTTTTTTGATTATACAACTAGAACCCCTTTACGACGTTTAAAACGTAGGTTTTGAAAATTAGTCAATGAGTGATCAGGTGTATAAATATTAATGACAAAATGTACCAAATTAAACGCTTAGGGATTTCATACTAGCATAATTTTTTTTCAGGCATTAAAATACTAAGATTTCACAGTTTACCTTTGGACGAAAACCAGAATAATAGACTAAGACCCTGCGCTCAAATATCTAGAATGATAATGAAAAAGTTTCAAATACAACTATTAGTAGCCCTCACCCTTGTTGCTGGATTGTGGACGTTGATTTCACTGAAGGTAGTAGAGTATCCAAAACTAGTAAAAAATGATAAGACTAAAACTTTTGCCACCCCTGATATATTTATTGAAATCAATGGCGTGAAAACTGAAATGACGAGTAGTAATAATTCTATTACACTATGTCAAGGCACAGGATTTAAGCTTTCTACGACTGCTACTGGAACTAATTATGAGTGGAACTTTAGTGGTACTCCGATCCCTACTAGTATTCCAGAGCTTACCCTATCTGGGGCAGCTGCTCCCACTTCTTCTCAAACAGTAAAGGTAAGGGTAGATGGGACAGATGAATCGATTGAATTTAACTTAAGGGTTATAAATGCACCGCCAAGTGGAGTGACATTAGGTGCTTCTTCTTCCTCTATTTGTAGTGGCACCAAAGTTACACTAACCGCAGGACATACGGGGTTTATAGATCGTTATGAATGGTTCAAAGATGGGGTACAATTGACAGGAGCCAATGCCTCGACTCCCAGTACGGTAAACTTTATAGAAATAACTGATCCTGGTACTTACAGGGTAAGAGCAGTAAATAATTGTGGAAACGCCTCTTCTAGTGATGTTACCATCACCCAAGCTTCTATTGCACCATCTAATGCCGCCATTGCTTCATCTGGCACCAATAATCTGATTTGTAGTGGAACTACCTTAAATCTTACTGGAAGCGCTACAGGGTCTGATCTGACTTATCAATGGTATTTGAATGGTACCAATGCTGCTGATGCGATTTCTGGAGCTACCAATGCTGTCCTTACGATTAATAGCGCAGGCACTTATTTTTTGATTGCAAAAAATGGTTGTGGAACTGATACCACCAGTATTACCATCAATGCTGCCAATAGACCCGGTAAACCAGGCGTTACCCCTACAAGCGCTATTTTGTTTTGTGGGAATGCATTTCCTCGTTTGGATGCCTCTGAACCCAGTGTGTCTCCTGGTGATAACATTTCGCTGTATGAATGGTACAAAGACGGAGTTTTGATTCAATCTTCTGCCACTGAAAGAAATCTGGTAACCTCTGCCAATGGACGCTATCATGTAATTGCCTATGGTACCTGTGGAGGTACTAGCTCCGATGTGGTTACTGTAAAGTCAATTACTCCCCCTTCTTTCGCTAATTTAAAAACATCTCGCCCTCCATCGTTAGGCTGTAGTGTGAGTTCGTTAGAATTGAGTGTAGAAACAGATGGGGATAGTTTGAGCTACGTATGGAAAAAAGACAATGTTATTGTGAGCACTAGTGCTACTTTTACGGTGACTACCACGGGAAACTATCAAGTAGAGGTAACCAGTGCAGTATGTGACTCCACTTTTGCTTCGGAGATTGTAAATATTCCTTTCATTAGTACGCCTCCCACTACCATATCCATGTCGAGTCCTGCTTCACTTACTTGTGATGGGCAAATTACGCTTACAGCCAACTCTGATGGTGACGGTTTGCAATATATTTGGATGAAAGATGGCGTAGAAGTAGATACTACTTTGACAAACACCTATGCCGCAACGGTTTCAGGAATCTATACTGTAAAAGCTGAAAATGCTTGTGGGGTAGGCCCTACTTCAAATAGTATAGCACTGGACATAAAATCAGTGCCTAATAACGTGAGCATTATTGCTTCAGATACATTGGTCTGTGGCAGTGGGATAGTCACTTTAAGTGGCACAGCTTCTGGAACAGGCCTTACCTTTGAGTGGTTCTTGAATGGGCAAAGTGTAGGAAACACCAATCAA
This sequence comes from Microscillaceae bacterium, assembly GCA_003483885.1. Classification (GTDB taxonomy): domain Bacteria; phylum Bacteroidota; class Bacteroidia; order Cytophagales; family Microscillaceae; genus Microscilla. The sequence continues at coordinate 25,415 of DMXI01000261.1, read as the reverse complement.
ATAAGTGTAAGCCAAACTGGAAACTATACTTTGCGGGTTACCAGTGCCGTTTGTGGCATAAAAGAAGCCAGTAAGACCATCAGGTTTATAACAGCCCCGTCTAATGTACGCATCATTCCAGGAAGCGCTACCAAGGTATGTAACCTAAATTCTCCAGTTACTTTGTATGCACAGTTTGATGGGTCAGAAAGCTCCTACAAATGGGTAAAAGATGGGGTAATTGTGGGTACAGCATCTTCTTTTGATGCTACCGAAGCGGGGACCTATCAGTTGTTGGTGGAAAACGAATGTGGTAATGCAGTGGCTGCAAACGCTATTAATATAGAGGTAGGTGATGCGTTGGCAACTCCCAGTATTATCATTCAAAATAATAGTGGTTCTAGTGTACTTTGTAGCTCAGGAAATATTGAATTGAGGGCCTCTCAAAGCGAAGGAGTTGTTCAATACCGTTGGTTTAAGGACAATGCCTTGGTAGATGGTGCTACTGGCGAGGTTTTAAACGCCACTGCCCCTGGTGAGTACCGGGTAGAAATCTCAAAGAATGGCTGCTCTTCACTTTCTTCTACCCAAATTATCACGTCTAATTTACCTCCACCAGCCGTAATTAAGCATTTAACGCCAATTGAATTTTGTGAAGGGGATAGTGTAGTACTATTCACCGATATTTTGGATGTTACGGCTCAGTATGTGTGGACTTTGGATGGGAGCCAAGTGGCTACTGGAAGTAATTTCACTGCAACTCAGGCGGGTACCTATACCCTGACCGTAACGAATACTTGTGGATTTAGCGACAACACCCAAGTAGTGGTAGAAGTAACTAATTCGCCTGTGACAGAGATTATTTTGAATAACAATGTATTGTCAGTATTGAGTGCAAACATTAGGAAATATCAATGGTATTTAGACGACAAGCCGATTATTGGGGCCAATGGATCTACCTTTATACCCATCGATTCGGGAAGGTATGTTTTAAGATTTACCACCGAAATTGGCTGTGAAGGAACTTCTAATGTGATAGACTTCGGGGGGATTGATGTCAACTCGAATCCTCAAATAACTATTTCGCCTAATCCAACCAGTAATGGGAATATAACGGTGACTTTGTGGAGTGACCAGGATGCAGAACTGACCTTAATCAACCACAAAGGGAAGGTAGTCTACCGACAAAGTTTTCCTAAAGATAATATCTTTGTAAATCAGCGCCTGGTAGATATTGGAGATTTGCAGCGAGGCATTTATTTACTAAGAGCTAGTTTTAGTAATGGACAAACTGTTACAAGGAAAGTGCTGGTGTTGTAGGGCAATGTCATTAAGTTGAGAGCTATTAAAAAAAATGAATGACGAATATCGATCAACGAACTCCGAATAATGAAGTAAAAAACTGTGATAGGTTCAGTTATTGGGAGCGTCAGCCCCCTTCTAAAATCGTTAATCAGCGTTCGTTAATCAATATTCTCCCACTAACTTAATGATATTGTGTGGTGGCATAGTAGCAGTAATTAAAAGAAGCTGAGAGGGCTTTAAATTATTTAATTGAGAGTATGTTTTAAATAGAATCATGGGAAAGGATAAGAAGAAACAAGAAGGAATGAAAAAGGTGCACATCAAAAATCGTAAAGCATCTTTTGATTATCATTTTATAGATAAATATATTGCTGGATTGGTGCTTACTGGTACCGAAATCAAATCGATTCGTCAATCAAAGGTAACCTTGGGTGATGCTTTTTGCTTTTTTAAAGATGGAGAACTCTGGGTAAAGCAAATGCACATTTCGCCTTATGAAAATGGTACCCACTACAACCACGAACCTACCAGAGAGCGCAAACTATTACTGAATAAAAAAGAGCTCAAGAAAATTGATAAAAAGCTTGATGACAAGGGCTTGACCGTAGTACCCACTCGCTTGTTTATTAACGATCGAGGGTTTGCAAAGCTTGAGGTAGCAGTGGCTAAAGGTAAAAAGTTATACGATAAGCGCGAATCGATCAAAGAACGTGATACCAAACGCGAAATCAGAGAGTACTAGATTAATTTGTACTGTTGTTAGTACATCTTGTAATATATTGAGTGCGTACCAGTAGTGGTAGGCACTTTTTTATTGTGTTGTACTTGAGCAATTGATAGTTGGTTTTTTATTACTAACTTGCTCCTTGTTTTTACGCAAACAAGCTTTAAAATATTATGTTAGACAAAGTTAAAGCATATTTACCTGGGTTTTTGGTGAGTTGGTTAAGAGGTATGAAAGCGCAAAGTGACTTGCGTAAGTGGGAAAAGGCAGGTAAACCTTCTCCTCCTCCTCACATCGTGAAGCATCAACGGATTAGAGAATATGCCAAACGGTACAATTTAAATATTTTCATAGAGACAGGAACTTACAAAGGGGCTACTCTAGAAGCGCATTTAAAGCATTTTAAACAATTGTACTCTATCGAATTAGATGAAAAATTACATGAACGGGCAGTACATAAATTCCGAAACAACTCTCATGTAAAAATCATTCAGGGAGATAGTGGAACTAAGCTTCAGGAAATCGTACCTAAACTTCAGGAAAATGCTTTGTTTTGGTTAGATGCACATTATTCAGGAGGTGTCACGGCTATGGGAGATAAAGAATGCCCCATTTATGAGGAGTTGGATACTATTTTTCAAGACCAAAAAACACATATTATATTAATCGATGATGCCCGAATGTTTGTTGGTAAAAACGATTACCCTACCATAGAGAACCTTAAGAAATATATTGCTGATAAAAGGTCTGAATACAAAGTAGAAGTAGAGAATGATATAATTTTTGTTTATAACTAAGCACTATTTATTACTTGAGGCGTTGTTTGATGCTAGTCGTTAGCTTTTGAACAAACAATGAAATATCTTCTGAAAGTTTTAAAATCCAAACCCCAGCAATGAATACCCCAGTGATTCCAATAGATTTGATGGCAATGTTGATGATAGGATGAATCTGAATAAAGGATAAAGCATAGCCAATAGTGGCAGTAAATCCTATCAGAGCGAATGTCCAGAGGGTTTTTTGATTGAAAGGTTGAATTTTAAATTTCCATAGTAGAAAAGCAAATCGGATAAAGTTATAGATAATAATAGAGATGAGCGTGGCTAATGCCGCACCATTTAACTGATATTTGGGAATCAATATCGCGTTGGTACCAATCACCATCAGTGCGAAAATCAAATTAGAAAATAAAGTAAAACGGTAGTATTTGGAATACAGTAATATTTCGTGGTTTGCCCCACTAGTCATATCTACAAAGCGAGCCAGACTAATAAATACTACTACATAAATCCCTTGCTGGTAAACTTCTCCTTTGGGCATAAAGGCAAATAAGTCTTGCACATTGAATAAAATCAGCAGCACAAGTAGTGCCCCTAAAATCATCAAATTAACAGAGCTTTTTTGGTAGATATCTTTAATGATGTGCAAGTGATTGTGTTTCCAGGCTTCTGAAATAACTGGGATAGATATTTGAGCAATGGCCCTGCGGGGAATTTCTACCACAGTGCCTATAAAAAAAGCAATGGTGTAAATACCAGTGTCTCGTTCACCTAAATAACTACCAATCATGATGATGTCTGCATTGCTGATGATAATCCCACTGGTAGTTCCTAAAGTGATAAAAATGGCAAATTGTACAAACTCTTTAATTTTAGCTCTGGGAATCCAAGACTTCCAATTGATAGGGCCAGGAATGAGTTTTTGTAAATAAAGAGTTAAGATGAGAGCATTAATGAATCTTATGCCTACAAATCCCCATATAAATTGATCGAAAGTGATGAATTGCCAACTCAACAACAGAAGCAAAGCAATGATAATGGCTCTTAATAAAACATTTTCAAGGATTTGAGGAACAACAATACGAAAATAAGCTCGAGCAAAAGCCATTAAGATACCATTGTAGGTAATGAGAAGTACGAGTATTGGCAATACATAATAATACTTGACAATATTGGGTGATTTTTGCTGGTACGCCGATAAAAACAAATTGGGCATGAGGAAATAAAGCCCTGCAAAAATACCCAGGCCAATCAAAGGATAAAGTAGACTAAATTTAATAAAAGCTCCTTTGTCTTGAGCTGTTCCTTTAAAGAAAGTAAAGAACTTATCAACAATTCCGACGGCACCCAATTGAAATAAGGTAGCTAAAAATACCTCATTGGCCAATAGAAGCCTAAAAACGCCGATTTGTTCAGGAGCCAGAAACTGAGGATAGAACCAAATATTGTTAAGTGCACCTAGTACTACTCCTACATACAAGACAATGCCTGCTTTGGCTCCCTGGCGTGCTACTATACCCATATGACTATCCGCGATGAAAATTTTTAAAAATATCGTCTACCTTGTCTACTTCATCGTATGGATGAAACCTGGAAGCCTCCCTGAGGTAAAACTTCTCGAAGTGAGCAAGTATGCCAGAGGTGTAGTTGGCCACTCTACGAGGGGAACTATAATCTGGTACAAACCTACCCAAAAAAGACTCTACCTTGCCCGATGAAGGTTGAAATATGTCCTGTAGCCAGTTACCGAGACGTTCGTCTGGCATAATCTCGACAAAACCAGCGGCATGCGCCGTAGGAAGCAACATATTGGATCCGTGGATGCCTACTACTATGTGAGATTCGGCATATTTTTCACACCATTGCTTTTCTGTTTCAAAAGTAATATTACTGGATCTTAAGTCTTGAATGCTTTTGGAAAAACGGCCGGTTTTGCCCAAACCAATGACATTAAGGGTAAGAGATGGATGCGATTTCTTTAAATATCGGCCCAACTTATTGACACGTTGAATCTGAAAACTAATAAAAATTTTCTTGAGTAAAGGAATGGACTGGAATAGCTTGAATTTACGAAATGCCAAAAAGCAGAACTGCTCCAATTTGTTGCGAAACCACAAACGGTCTTCCCGCCAAATAAACGAAACCTGTAAGGGCTTAGTGGGAAATTTATCCAGCGAAAATGGCGCAACTTTGCTAAAAGGTTCAATGCTAAGGCCTTGATAGTCAGGAATTGGATAGCCTAAACTCAGGTATACTTTTTTGTAGTTGGGCAAGCAATCTTGAATGACATTTTCTAAGGATTTATACCAGTTTTTGAATTGGGATAATCTGAGGTCGATGGTCCAAACCTCCGCAATGCCATCTGGTACCAACCAGGCAAAAGATTGAGGGATAATCAAAATTAACCCTTTGTCAGGGTGCTTTTGTTGGTAATGGGTAGCATTGAATATTTTGAGTAGTACATGACCATAGAGCACATCCAAACAATTGAGAATGATGACTTCCTCACAGGTTTTTGAAACCGTTTTTTTTACTTCAACCAAGTCGTCTTTGGGGGAAAGATAGGCTTCTAATAAGGTGTCTTTGAACCAACTATGGTCTTTATTTTTTTCTCCTACAATGGTATGGGTGTTTTTGTCGATGGTAGTAGGATAGAGCATGGCATGACCTATGGGAAAGTCCATCAAAAATTTGCCATTACAACCAGCACAGGTAACATCGGCCAAGATGTGCACCCCCTGAAAGATGATTTTTTCAATGGTAGGTGAGCTATTGGTGCACTGGGGGCAAGTAAAGTGGGGGTATATTTGCGGCGAAATAGGAATCATAAAGAAAGGCTACTTTTTTGTAAAATGGAAAAACCCCGTACCAAACTCTTTTTCTGAATGATACTCATCATACAAGGTATTACCATAAAGGTATACTTCTTCTTGCAATTGCATGTCATTGAAAAACTCTAAAATATATGCTCTGGTAAAAGCTCGGTGAGCATTAAAATAGACTTGGTTTTCACCATCTACTGGTACTGTAAAGTAAAAGTTACCCCCACTTTTGAGCACTCTTTTCATTTCCTTGAATGACTTTTCACTTCCAAAATCATCCAATGGATCGCCATAACGACCCAAGCCAATATGCTCAATGACACAGATAGAGGATAGGCTATCAATGCTCTCGTTTTCGTAAGGTAACTCTAAAATAGAGCCTTCTTTAAAAAACAAATTATCCAAGGTAAAAGGGAGTGGGCGAATGTCGATCATCGTAGTAGGAACAAACTGCGATATAAGACCAATCGTAGTTGCCTTAGAACCTACGTCATAATGGTGCTCGGGTGGGTTTTGGAATATTTTTTTGGCCAACCAGGTATCTTGGTAAAAATAGATAGGGTCAAGGGGAGTAAAAGTAGTTTTGTCGGTCAAACAAGGCTGCAAAACGATCTTTTCGAAATGTTCATTCTTGTTTTTTGATTTGTATTTACGATAATCGCTGATAAACCATCCCCAACTTTTAAAAAAGTATAATATTTTGAAACGAAAGAAGACCGAAAAGGTCATTTTAATTCGATAAAGATTCACCAAAAAGGTACTTTGCTTTAACCTTTCTTTTAACTTCATGAGCCAAACACATTATTCAAAAATGATAGAAAGCGCAAGTTAGGAGTTCTGTAGATGACTACAAAATTATTTGAAGTAATCAGCTAAAGGTAACGAACCTTCTATTTGGGCGTTTAATGAAGGTATAAAAGTCGAAACGAATGTCTATTATTGACGTAAACTGGATATTCAACCAAGGTTAAATAATTTATAAATATTATAAGTTCAAAACTTAACAAACATGCAAACCGAAAGAATAGAACAGGTAATAAGTAAAGCCAGAGAATTTTTAGGTACTCCTTACCTCTGGGGAGGCAATACCAGACAAGGGATTGACTGTTCTGGATTGATGTTGCAGGCTTTTCAGGCTATAGGACACAATGTGCCCAGAGTAGCGGGAGATCAGCAAAAGATAGGACAACATGTAGAAATTGATGAACTAATTGCTGGTGACCTCATCTTTTTTACAGACAAACCTGGAAACACCACCATCACCCATGTAGGGATGGTTACCAGTACCGATTATGACAAAGATGTGGTCAATTTTATCCACGCAAGCAGCTCACCCAAAGGTGTAATGGAAGCCAATGCCCTCGCCGATTGGTGGCAAGAGCTATACGTAGGAGCTACCCGTCCAGAAGTTTTTGTTTAAAATTAATTCAGAATCTCAGACTATCCTTTGTCAAGGTACATAAGCGGTAGGCTGGGATTTTTTGATAAAAGAAGAGTCAGTCAGCGTATGTAAAAAGCGTATGAGTGCTTCTTTTTCTTCAGAATTAATGCGAATACCCAAACGTCGCCCTTGTTTGAGCAATGTATCCAAATTAGGAGTATTTTTCACCTCTTGGTTATAATGTTGTAATACCCGTTCTATGGTGGCAAACCTGCCATCGTGCATATAAGGAGGGGTAAGCATTACATTGCGTAAACTGGGCACCTTGAAACGCCCGCTATCTGACCCAATTTCGGTGATAATATATCGCCCTGGATCAATAGAAATACTATCTAAGCCATTATTACGAAACGACAAATCGGTAAAAAGCTGATTTTGTGTGGTATGACAGCCACTGCATTTTTTCGTAAATACTTGGAAACCCTTTTGTTCTATTGGAGTAAATTTGACCTTACCCAACATATATTGGTCATACCTGGAGCTGGCCGAAACCAATGTGCCCATAAACTGCGTAAAGGCATATAATACGTGCTTGCTTTGAATAGAGTCGGTGGCAAACACTTGACGAAATTGCGCACGATAAGTAGGGCTATTTTGTAACTTTCGAATCAAGTCTCTTAAATCCCCATCCATTTCTTGCCTATTTACCAAAGGTGCCAACGGAGTTAATTCAAAATGGCGAACGCCTCCATCAGCAAAGAAAGTACGATGCCAACGTAGATTGAATAGACCAGGGGTATTTCGTGTGGTAAATTGTTGTCTAATTCCTTCACTCAACCGCTTGCCAGGATCGGCGTAGGCTTCACTGGGATGATGGCAACTCCCACAGGATATGGTGTTGTTTTTAGACAAAATCGGGTCAAAAAAAAGTCGCCTGCCCAGTGCAATTCCTTGACGACTTACGGGATTTTTTTTGTAATCATAATTGGGGGTAGGGAAGTGGGTAGGTTCCTCGAGTAGCATATCGTCTTCTTGAGTAGAATCTTGGTTTGTACAACCCAAAAAAACTCCCAGAGTCAATATTACCATCCAAATACCTAACGATAAATACTTCATTCAATAAAATTAATCAACTCATTGAATTATTTTATAAGAATAAGACTTAATTATTTAGAACTTTTTTAAATAATGATGGTTCTATTTTATAATTTTGGAAACTTAACGTAGACAAGAATCACGAGAGGCGATGGCGACGACAATTGAAAAAATAGCATTAGTAGGTAATCCAAATTCAGGTAAAAGTACCGTTTTTAATCAACTCACTGGCCTAAACCAACACGTAGGTAACTACCCAGGGGTGACTGTAGACAAAAAAGAAGGCTCTTTTAAACTTCCTAACCAGCAAAAAATAAAAGTCATTGATTTGCCTGGGACCTATAGTCTATATCCTCGTTCAAAAGACGAAGCAGTAGTGAAGGAGCTACTGGACGACCCCAAACACCCTGATTTCCCCGACCTTATTGTAGTCATTGCCGATTCTTCTAACTTAGAGCGTAACCTGTTACTTTTTACCCAAGTCTACGACCTGAAAATCCCTGTGATTTTGGCCCTAAATATGGCTGATATCTCTGAAAAAAAAGGGATTGAAGTCAAGACCGAAAAGTTGAGCGAGTTGTTTGGGCATATCCCGGTATTACTTATCAACGGACGACAAGGAAAAGGGATTAAAACGCTCAAGCAAACCATTGCTGATTATAAACCACCCGAAGCACATTTTCCTTTTGTAGAAACACAAGCGTTGGTAGAAGAAGTCCACGCAAATGCTTCTGAAACAGGCGCTTATTCCTCAACTAATAGTCAGGAAAACGGACAAGAAGCAGGCTTAACTCAAGCCCAAACTCAGGAAACCCAGCAGCGTTTTGAGAAAATCCGTCAAATGCTACGCTTTGTTATTGAGAAAAAAGATACCACATCTGGCAATAGCCAATTTACCCAAAAGATAGATAAAATTGTTACTCATCCAGTATTAGGGTATGTATTGTTTTTGGGAGTTTTATTGGTGATTTTTCAAGCGATATATGCCTTTGCCGAACTTCCCATGAATTTGATAGATCAAGGATTTGGGGCGATGAGCCAATGGACAAAAAACATTTTACCAGCCGGTGCTTTTACCAATTTGTTGGCCGAAGGCATCATTCCTGGAATTGGAGGAGTGGTCGTGTTTGTTCCTCAAATAGTGTTGCTGTTCACGTTTATCGTTATTTTAGAAGAGACAGGTTACATGGCCCGCATTGTTTTTATTATGGACCGTTTGATGCGTCCTTTTGGTTTGAGCGGCAAAAGTGTAGTACCCATGATATCTGCGGTGGCTTGTGCCATACCCTCGGTAATGGCTACCAGAACAATAGACAACTGGAAAGATCGTATCATTACCATTATGGTCACTCCTTTGATGAGTTGTTCGGCTCGTCTCCCGGTATATGCATTACTCATTGCTTTGGTTATTCCTGACCAAAAGTTATGGGGAGTGTTTGGTCTCAAAGGTTTGGTCCTTTTAGGGTTATATGTGCTAGGGTTATCAATGGCGTTATTGGTAGCATTTATAATGAGACTCATCATTAAAACCGACCATCGTAGCTTTTTAGTGCTGGAGTTACCTTCTTATAAATCACCGCGTTGGCGCAATGTCTTGTTGACCCTTTGGGAAAAAACGCGGCTATTTGTATGGGAAGCAGGGAAAGTTATTTTAGCTATCTCTATTGTGTTATGGGTATTGGCTACCAATGGTCCTGGCAATCGTATGGATCAGGCAGTAAAAACCATTGTAAAACCAGATACCACTGGAAAAAAAGCAGCAGAAGTGAAAAAACTTACCGAAGATTATGAGAAAAAAGTAAATTCGGCTAAGCTGGAAAACTCTTATATTGGCCTGATGGGCAAAACCTTAGAACCTGTGATCAGACCCTTGGGATATGATTGGAAGATTGGTATTGCCTTGATTACCTCTTTTGCGGCTCGAGAAGTATTTGTAGGCTCTATGGCTACGATTTACAGTGTAGGCGAAGACTTTGAAAAAGATCGCTCTATGATTCAACGCCTAAAAGCAGAAAAAAGAGCTGATGGTTCTCCCATTTATAGCTTGGCAACTGGACTTTCGTTGATGGTATTTTATGCTTTTGCGATGCAATGTATGAGTACATTGGCCATCGTAAGACGAGAGACCAAAAGCTGGAAATGGCCATTTTTGCAATTGGTGTATATGACAAGCCTTGCTTACTTATCGGCCCTATTGGTATATCAATTGTTTTAAACCTAAATCGACGTCTGTAAATGCAAAATATATTAGTCATCTTAATTTTTCTGGCCGCCTGTTTTTATCTGGGCAAAAAACTGTTCCAAGCTTTTACCGGGAGCGAGCAACACTGTGAAGGATGTGCAGTCTCGCCTATGCAGCATAAGCAATTAAAAAAGCAAAAGACTAGTTAGTTGTATTCGATAACTTACCTTGTTGAAGATATTGGGTAACAAATGCTTGCATGGCGGCTTTTGATTGCCTCCCAAATCGTTTTTGATGATAACGTGCCAGTGGTTTAAACAGCTTGACATACCAGGCACGTGGCTGACTAAATGCTTCTAAACGATACCTTACGTTGCCTTGTGCATCCTTTTCTACCAAAAACAGCTCTTCTCCCTTCTCCACGTGTTCGGTCAAAGTGCCATAAGCAAAGCCATAGCGATTGGGTTCTATGATGGTATAAATAACTCGACTGCTGTTAAACCACCACAACCCAAACAAGCGAAACAATACGACCACCTCTTTGTCTTGTACAAATGGCTGAGCTGGGTAAATATGTGTCCAAGGTTTGGGAAACATTACCCACTGATTGATCGCTTCTTTGGCCGCTTCAAAGGCCTGATCCCCAACTCCCAGTAAACAAGTATTTCGATCGTGGTTGTAGCCCTTGGGAAACTCTTCCGCGAGGGTAGCCTTATGTTCAGGGTAAGAATAACGGCTTTGTGTACGGGCTTTTAGCCAAGGAATGAGTTTTTCCTCTTTGGGAAATTTGAAACTTATCTTCATAATTTTAATATTTCCTTTAATAACGTATTAAAGTTTCAGAAAGTTTTGAAAGTTTATGGTTTGAACAAAATATTACCTCCTTATCCCAAGTGGAGAAATACTGGTTGTAGGGAGAGGATCATACAAAAATAAATACGTACTATTTTTTCAAATAATTGATTAAGTACCTTGGAACAAAAATAATTTACTATTCTAAAAACTTCCTCAAGTCTTTGGTCTTCCTAAGTTAACAAACAAATAGGCGAGACCAAAGAAGGCATTGTATGGTCTCCCTATCGGTAAGACCATACAAGAAGTGGAAATTTTAGAATAGTTGCAGAAATGCAAATAAACTTTTATTCCACAGTACTAAATAACTAAAACTATATAAAGATGGAACAAACGATTTATTCAAGTGAGTTGACTGGACAAAGTAACAATGTCTATTTTAGAATTGAAGCAAGGGATGATGAACCATTTTTGCGGATAGCTTGGATTGGCTTTATCAACGAAGAGCGAGCCAAAAATGGATTAATGCTTGAACTAAAGGCGATGAAAGAAACAAAACGAACCAGTTTATTGGTAGATAATCGCAAGCAGCAGGGGCCTTTCCCAAAAGAAATTAATCGTTGGATGCTGGAAAATGTTGTACCACAGATAGCGGATTTGGGAGGAGCAAAGTCTGCACAAATATTATCTGAAAACTTTTTTACGGAGCTTTCGGCCAAGAAACTGGCCAATGATGAAGCCATAAACGATCAGCAAGTAATTAATTTGGCAAATTTTGCGAATGAAGAAGAAGCAATGAGATGGCTACTTGATTAAATACTTTCATCGAGGCTGTTATAAGTACCAAACGCAAATTGAATTCCATCCTTTTGCCACTCTTACTCAGTACGTTTTACGATTACAATGGTAATGTCATCCAGCGGTTCGTGGCTACCCATATAGTCATAAATCTCATCTATGATATTACTGACAATTTGCTGAGACGAAGACTCACGGTGCCTTTCCAACGATTGCATCAAGCCTTGAATTCCAAATTCTCGTTTATGGCGGTTCAAAGCACCCGACGCACCATCAGTATACAGTAGCATAATGTCGCCTACTTCCATGTCAAAGTTTGATTCCTGTACATTGTCTGAAAAATCATCAATCAAACCAATATAAAGCGACAAGTCCATCGTGTCTATTTGCTCCGCAAAATCTTCTTTTTTTCTAAGCAATATGACTGTTTCATGTTGGCCAGTCATCGTGACGGTACCGTTTTTATAATACAATAGCGAAAGCGTCAAATCCCGCTGATCCTTCATCCGGCTAATGTTTTGCCGTAAGATAGAATTGATTTGGTTAAGCGCCGAAGTAAGGTCTATGTCACTATTGTCGAGGGTGGCTCTAAATGCTGCTTGAGTCATGAGCATAACCACACCCGAATTGAGACCGTGCTCGGTTACATCTCCAATACCAAAATAAATACTACCATCTTTTTGAGGCAATACCTCATAAAAATCACCTCCCACTTCGGTAGCAGTATCCATACGAGCGCCGATCTCCAACCCTTTAAATGTTGTAAATTCCTCTTCTCGGGGTAACACCATTTGCTGGATTTGTTTAGCTATGTCCAATTCCATAGACATGCGCACATTCTCCTTCTTGAGCAGGGTTTTTTCATCCTCTGCCAATTCTATTTTTTGAATGGCTTCTGGGATTGTCTTGAGAATTTGCCCAATAAAACTGGCCTGAAAAAACATTGGTAGAAAAGCCAATAAAAAGAATACTACACCTACATACAAATAGTCTTTGATGGGGTAGGGTTGTAGTTTTTCTTTGTATGCATCTTTCTCATGAGACTTGGCGCGATCGTAGCGTGATTTTTCCTGAGGATTGGTAGGCAGCTTTTTCAAGATCTGCTTCATCTCTTGTATTTCTTTTGAAGTCATGAGGTGGTATTCAAAAGAGGTTCCCCGATTCTGAAAAGCGACGAAAGTATTGACAATACAAACCACAAACCAAATAAGTGCTGCATTGCGATTGAGCACTGTACCAGTAATGTAAATGACTACGGTAGCGAGTGTAAAATTAAGTATAAAACTATGAGCGGTATTGAGACTAAAATGCAGAGAAAATATGACCAATAATTGAAGTATGATCACCGAAACCCAGGCCAAAACAGGAGATAGCCATTCAAGATGACTTAAGTTACCTCTTAGTAAGCGTAAATGGACATAAAAGGAACTTGTGTGAATTAAAAAAATAATAGGGAGAGAAATCGCATCTACTATGGAGTAAAATACCTGCTCGGCAGAGAGTACACGAATAAAAATGTGTAATACAAGTACTACAATAACGGCAAGATTTACCGAGATAAGAATTTCTTTCTTGGTATTCTTGTAGGTGTTTTGTAGTAATGTACTTGCTTCTTGAAGAACGCCTTTATTTTTTCTTGCTTCCTTCGCCATATTGCGTTTCGCTAGTTTACCTCTTGTATCTGGAGCCTATTAGGAGCGTTTATAAAAAGCAAAAATAAACAAGAGAACGAGTTAGTGTTAATTTTCCGTCCAAAACTAATAATTTTTTTTATGATTAAAGTGTAAACGGTAGGTGAGGAGGTGAAATTGAACTTAGAAATGGTGAAAGTAATACTTGACAATGCAAGTACTATCCGGTTTTATTTTACAAGGGTAAATAATGAGTAGTTAACTATCCAACCAATTATATAAAATATCTTTACCAAACTCAGTCATGATTGATTCGGGATGAAACTGGATGCCATGAATATCCAAAGAACGATGCGCCAAGGCCATTACTAAAGGTGTGTGCACTATGTTTGCCTGATTGAAGTGGGGCAGAGTCGAATTAATTTGCTGGAGTTCCCCAGTTATTACAAAACCTTCAGGCAAACTCTCTGATTGCACCACCCAAGAGTGATACAAGCCAATGTTTAGAGTAGCAGGTAAGTGAGCAAATAGCGTAGTTTTAGTGCCCGCAGGAGTCAAAGTCATATGTTGGGTAAGTCCGTGCAACACCTGAGGCAATTGCACCAGCTTGGCTCCAAAAGCTTCGGCTATAGCCTGATGCCCCAAACAAACCCCTAATATACTTTTAGTAGCGGCATACTGTTGAATCAAATCTAACAATATACCCGATTCTTGGGGTAATCCAGGCCCAGGAGTGAGTAAAATTTTATCGAAATGTGATACCTCCTCCAAATGAATTTGATCGGTTTTGACTATAGTATAAGTATACGCTCCATGTTGTTCAATCAATTGGATCAAGTTATAAGTAAAAGAATCATAACTATCGGCAACCAATAATTTTTTCAAGGTTTTTGGGTTTATTTGCACCCTTGTTGGTGTTTTACCATAGTGTTACCAACAAGCATTGACTTAAAAATTGAGACTAATTTATTTTTTGTTTTCCATAACGTGATGCAAATATATGAATCAAGCCCAAGCAATTGAGCAAATGAATCGATATGGTGCGGCCAAAACTCCTTTTTTGTTTATTATTGACTTTGAAGGAGCCGAGGCTTACATCAAAAAATTGAATGAGGTAGACCCACAAGAAATACAATATGACATTCGCGGAAAGCAAAATGCACCAACCACCCACAGCAAGTTGGGCATAAATAAAGCCATTACTTTCACCAAAAAACCTATGCCTTATGGCCAATATCAGCAGGCGTTTGACCAAGTACTGGAAAATATCAACTTTGGAAATTCTTATTTGCTAAACCTTTCGGCGCTTACTCCCATTGAAACCAATCTTAGCTTGCAAGAGATTTTTGCCCATAGCAAAGCTACTTACAAGCTCTGGTTTCGTGATCAGTGGGTAGTGTTTTCACCTGAAATCTTTATCCAGATTGAAGAGGGGAACATCTCCTCTTACCCTATGAAAGGTACCATAGATGCGGCCATTCCCAATGCCGAAGCCATTATTTTAGCCGATCCCAAAGAAACCGCCGAGCACAATACCATTGTAGATCTTATTCGTAACGACCTGAGCGCCGTAGCCAAAAATGTACGGGTGGAGCGTTTCCGTTACATAGACACGCTACAAACTCTAGACAAAACCCTGCTACAGGTAAGCTCAAAAATTGTAGGAGACTTACCAGCCGATTATGCGCACAAAATCGGAGAGTTGATATTTAAACTACTACCTGCGGGTTCTATCAGCGGTGCTCCCAAAAAAAAGACCATAGAGATTATCAAAGCAACTGAAAATTATGAAAGAGGGTTTTATACTGGTATTGTAGGCATTTTTGATGGACAAAACCTGGACAGTGGGGTGATGATTCGTTTTATTGAGCGTATTGGCGACCAATTGTATTTCAAAAGTGGGGGAGGCATTACTACCTTTAGTCAAGCCGAAGCCGAGTATCAAGAATTAATAGACAAAGTGTATGTACCCATTGTTAGAAACCATCAGATTTGAGAAAAGGGAATTCTATAACCTGGAAGCACACCAAGAAAGAGTAAACCGGGCTTTTCAGGAGTTTTGGCCAAAAGAGCATCCTATACAATTAAAAGATTGTTTGAATATTATCAATGAAGTTAACATAAAATATCGTTATAAATATAGAATTGTCTATGATACCCAAGTGAAAGAAGTCACTGTAACTCCCTACCGTATTCGCCCCATTCATTCTTTACAAGTCATAGAAGCCCCCGAATTACGATATGCTCATAAAAAAGAAGATCGTAATGCATTGAAAGCACTTTTTGATCAACGAGGCAATTGCGATGACGTACTTATTACCCAAAACGGCTACCTTACCGATACTTATTATTGCAATCTGGCTTGCTGGAATGGCACTCAATGGCTGACTCCTGCAAAACCCTTATTACCAGGAACCCAAAGGGCTAAATTAATCAAGGAAGGTTCCATTGTACCTCGCCAAATCCATCAAAATGATTTGATACACTTTGAGAAAATAATGCTTTTTAATGCGATGATTGATCCTGGAGAATTGGTGCTGGATACACAGCAAATTAAGAGCATTGATT
Organism: Microscillaceae bacterium; assembly: GCA_003483885.1. Taxonomy (GTDB): domain Bacteria; phylum Bacteroidota; class Bacteroidia; order Cytophagales; family Microscillaceae; genus Microscilla. Next base: position 9,359 of record DMXI01000261.1, on the reverse strand, counting down.
GATACCTGCCTACTAGTCGGTCGGTTTTAATAGCTTTGGCAAAATCATATGGATTTTCTGAGTTTGGTCATCTGCAACCATCTGAATAGAATCAGTTAAAAAGATCGGTATGCTACTAAATTCCCCATTTTAGTTGTCTCATAATCAAAGCAAATTCATAATTTAGCCCCTCAATTGACATCAAATAAGTTATGAGTGATATGCAAAAAATCGGGATGTTGGTGTTGCTGTCTTTAGGCATATTGACGAATTGTTCCGAGCGAAAACTAGCCCAACGTAACCTTAAGCGAGAATTTAGAGCAGTTTGGATCACCACCTTCGATCATATGGATTTCCCCACAGAAAAAGGTGCTCCTCCTCGAGTGCATAAAAAGGAATTGGTGGATTTGCTCAATTTTCACCAACGAAACGGTATCAATGCTATTTTTTTTCAGGTACGCCCTGCTTCCGATGCTTTTTATAAAAGTAACATAGAACTTTGGTCGCAATGGTTGACAGGCGAACAAGGACAAGCCCCTTCGCCAGGGTGGGATCCATTGACTTTTTTGGTAGAAGAATGCCATCGTCGCAATATGGAACTCCATGCCTGGATCAATCCCTATCGGGCGGTGTACAATGTAAAGTACGACGATACCCACCCTCAGCACATTACCAAAACCCATCCCGAATGGTTTGTGGTATACGGCAAGCACAAACAGTTCAACCCAGGCATACCTGCCGTCCAGCGGTACCTCACGCGGGTAGTAGCTGATATTGCATCCCGCTATGATGTAGACGGCATTCATTTCGATGACTATTTCTATCCTTACAAAAAAGGCAAATTAAGGTTTCCCGATGAGACTACCTTTCAAAAACATAGTGGTACCACCCGCAATATTCATAATTGGCGTCGCCAAAATGTAGATCAATTGATTAAACGGGTGCATGATACCCTTCAAAACATCAAGCCTTATCTTAAGTTTGGTGTAAGTCCCTTTGGCGTATGGCGTAACAAAGCCCAGGATAAAATAGGTTCAGATACCAAAGCACAACAAACCAGCTACGATGCCTTATATGCTGATGTGCTCAAGTGGTTGCGCAAAGGATGGATCGATTATGTGGCTCCCCAATTGTATTGGCGGATTGGTCACCCTCGGGCCAATTATAGCAATTTGGTGAAATGGTGGGCCAATCACGCTTATGGACGTCATGTGTATATAGGGCACGCCTTCTATAAAGTGGGAGAAAATAAGCAAGCCTCCTGGAAAACAGGCAAAGAATTGCCCAATCAAATACGCCTGAGCCGACAATACCCAAGGGTGATGGGGAATGCTTATTTTCGATCTCGCTTTTTGCAAAAAAATCCCGCCCACATGACCGATACCCTGCGGCAATATGTATATCGGCACCTGGCTTTGATCCCTCGTATGCCTTGGAAAACCAAGTCTTACCCCAACGAACCCCGCAATGCTTTTATCATGCGAGAGACTAATAAGATTTCGTTAAGATGGAAACCTCCTTTGGTGACTATCAGTGGCGACACTGCCGCTTATTATGTGGTTTATCGTTTTCCGGCTAGTTTAGAGGCTCCTGATTTTAGTCAGCCTCGCTACATACGAAGTATTACTCGAAAACAACGTTATGAAGAAACGGTATCTAATTTTGGTAAGCAATATTACTATGGAGTTTCGGCAGTAGGGCGTTTGCACAACGAAAGTTTACCCGTTACTGTGAAATAGTAGTGCTCCAATGCTACATCCTACATTTTTGTCTAGTTGGTTTGAGAGGCGTTTTCCGGCTAATGGTAGATTTTAGCCTTGATAGTTAGCTCGTTAGCTCAAAATAACCTTTCTTGATGATTTTGGGTAGTATCAGAATTTTTCGGTGATCATTATATGAAATATGTTCATTAATCGCTTACCCATTCTTACCCAATTTTACCCAGTTATTGTCCGACAAATCAGCTAGGTTTGCAGCCGTGATATACTAGGGTAAATCATCCATACATTAATGGAGTGAATTTACTTTTTTGATAAATAATCAGACCAAGGCGTAAAGACTCATTGGGTTTTTAGGCCTTTTTTCTTTTTTACCAAAAACTCCAGCCTACTTTTAATGGTAAATCAATTCATTCCTGATATTTTGCAATTCTACCTTTTGATTAAGCATATGAATAAAAACCTGGAGCGTCTTCATCAAGTAGCCCAAAAGCCTGAAAGAATTATTTTGGGTCTAATGTCGGGTACTTCTCTCGATGGCTTGGACATGGCCTTGTGTAAAGTACAAGGAGCGGGAGTGGCCACTGAAATTGAGTTGTTAAAATTTTATACTTATCCTTATTCTTCTCCTCAACGCCATCGTTTACAAGAGATCGTTTCTCAGACCGAAGTTTCGCTTCAAAACCTAACCATTCTTCACTCCTGGTTGGGAGAGTTACATGCTCGATTTATACTAGAAACCCTCGAGCAGTGGGAAATAAAACCCCAAGAAATAGATTTGTTGGCCAGTCATGGGCAAACTGTATATCATGCCCCTAAAAGTTTACACAATTTACTCACTCTACCCAATGCTACCCTTCAGCTGGGTGATGGAGATCATCTGGCAGTTAAAACTGGGATATTAACCGTGAGCGACTTTAGGCAAAAACACGTTGCCATTGGTCAGGAAGGCGCCCCATTGGCTCCTTACGCCGATTTTGTGTTATTTGGTCACCACGAAAAGCCTCGAATCTTGTTAAACATCGGAGGATTGGCAAATTATACTTATCTATCTCCTAATCAGGAGGTTTCGCAAGTGTTTGCTACCGATACTGGCCCTGGCAACGTGCTGATAGATTGGGCCATCAAGGAATATTTTGCCCCACAAACCTATGATCGGGGAGGAGCCATTGCACGTAGAGGCAAAGTACACAAAGAGTTTTTGGAAGCGCTGAAAAGTCACGTGTTTTTTGAGGAAAAATTACCCAAAACCACTGGTAAAGAATTATTTAATGTAGATTATATAGCGCAGGCAATTGGTAAAATATCCCGGGCATTGATCCGCCCTGAAGATTGGGTGGCCACGCTTACTAGGTTTACGGCCGAAACTATTGCCGAGGCTATTCAGGCCACCCCTGATTTTGCCCAGGCTGAAATTATTGTGAGTGGAGGAGGATACCATAACACCTGCTTACTGGATTGGTTGGCGGAATTATTGCCTGATAATCAATTTTTAGACATTACCAAAGTCCGTAAGATTTCACCCGATGCCAAAGAGGCTGTATTGATGGCGTTATTGGCCAATGAATGTGTGGTAGGAGAGGGTTTTGTGCTGGGCGATGCCCCTGCCTTGACGATGGGTAAAATTTCCTTTGCTTAATTAATGAATTGTGCTTTATTTAGATGTCAAAATATCTTTGTTGTATGCATTTTACTATCTGGACCGAAAACAGACCTAATAAGGGGGAAGACGCTATACCTTCGCTATTGATAAATGCTGGCTCAACCAAGGGAATGCTGGCAGTGTACGATGGGCTCGGGGGTGCAGGTAGCAAAGTATACGAGTACGAAGACGAACAAGGTCAGGTAAAACAACATTCTGGGGCTTATCTGGCGTCTAGATTGGCCAAAAAAATCACGGAGAATTATTTTAACACTTCAATTCTAAACGAAGATGTAGCAACTTTTTCGGCTGAGACCTTAAAAGACGAGCTAAATGCAGTTTTTGCGGAAAACATCAAGGTTCTGGACAAAAATCCTTCAAAACTAAGAAGTAAATTAATTAGAAGGCTGCCTACAACCATTGCGGGTTTATATTACGAAACCAAAAACCAAGATACCTTACAGTTGACTTGTTTTTGGGCAGGCGATTCTCGAGCTTATGTGATGTCGGCTACTGGTTTAAAGCAGCTCTCTATAGATGACCTCAATGGCAACCCTGATGCACTGGAAAATCTTACGATGGATGCTACCATCTCAAATTGCATTGATGCCGAGGGGCGTTACCAACTACACAGTTATACATTTACTGCCCATGAGCCTGTCATGCTTATCACAGCTACCGACGGATGCTTTGGGTATGTAAAATCTCCCACACATTTTGAGTATTTGCTACTAAAAGCGTTAATGCAGAGTCAATACGATATTGAGGACTGGAAAGAACGCCTGGAAGACGCGTTGCTGACCATTGCTGGTGATGATGTAAGTTTGAGTATATTGTTGCTGGGGCTTAAAACCCTCGAAGACTGGAAAATTTACTTTTATGAGCGATTTAAATATATTCAGTCAGAATATATATTACCGTTAGACGAAGCCGAGGCAAATATTGAGCAGCTGGCTAAACAACAGGGTTTTTTGCCCGTTAAAATAGAAGAGCTTGAAGAACAAAAAAGAACTTTAAGGGAGCAATTGTGGGAAAAATATAAAGTAAACTATTACACAACCCATCCAAAAAAAACTACCCCACAGTAGTAAGATTGATAAAAACAACTGATAAAAATGATTGAACGTGTTTATGACATACGGTATGTCAACCAGTGGCGAAGACTTTGGGCATTGTTCATAGATTTATTCTTATATTTAGTCTTCTTTGTACCAGGCACCTTTGCCTTACTTTTGATTTCATTTGAACAAAGCACCATTGGCTATTTTGCCATATATTTAGTCTTGTTGCTTTTGTTTTTTCAAGTATATCTTACCGTCAGTTTGGGTGGTTCGGTAGGCAAGCTTACAACCAACATTAAAGTAGTAAATAGACAAAAAAAATACATAGCCATTTGGCAGGCAGTGGTTCGAACTTTACCTTTTTGGGTGGCCGCGATTTACTTAATTGCTTTTTTAAACTACATACTTGATCATTTACCGAGTTATGAATATCCTACCAGTATTCAGGGAGCTTTTTGGGTGATTGTAGACCAGGGCCGACACTTTTTCAATTCTATTTGGATAATTATTGTACTGGGAGTACTCCTGGTTGACCATATACTGGCATTGTTTACCCCAGCCAGACAAACCCTCCACGACCTTTTTGCAGGTACTTATGCCATTACCCGTGCTTCTTACTATTCCCAAGCAGAGAATAAGCAGTCTTATCGTCAACAAATTGTTGGTGCTGAAATTACATTGCAAAACTATCGGTCTAATTGTGCGTTGGAAAAGCATCTGCCCAGAAAAGCCATTGTAAAGAAGTTGCTTGTTTCAGAAAATGACTCAATGCGCTTGTATCTTATTGAATTTGAGCAAGAACTTAAGGTAGAAGGGAGGGGAGAGGCAGCCCGACTTTTTGTGGTGCAGCTGCAAGACGAACACACCACCCTCCAGAGTGGACGCAATCAAGTAGTTTTTTTGTTGTCGTTATCACCTTCGGCCGATTGGGAGCGAAACTTAGGCATTGCAGAGCAAGAAATGCAATTCCTTGACTTTGTGGTAGTAGCCTAAAAAAACACCCGTTTACAATTGCTTGCAAACGGGCGAAATATTTTCAATGTTAGATCTATCTATTTCAATTCTTTTTTCAAGGTGTGGGTAGTCTGTGCTACCTCCTTGATCATTTCCTCTACCTCATCGGCAGTAGCATAATTATAATTAGTAGCTGCTTCTACCTCCAGGTAATCCTCATCGGTAATGGTAAATTTACAATAAACCATTTGGTAGTTTCTCTTAAGTAAATCCAGATAATTGATGTTGGGGTGATCGTGCAAAGTACAAACTGTTCCAGTAAGAATAACTATTTGTCTACTCGGTTCTCTTTCTACCACATACCCTTTGATACTCTGAAACTCAGTCTCGTCCTTGTCCACAGGTACAGTTAAAATGACCGTGTCGTCGGAATACTCAGTATATTGGCCGTGCAACTCTACTGATAGTTCCTCAAGCAAACTCTCGATATTTTCAAGCTTTTTCCGATTCATATTTTTGGGGTTAATGTATAAATAAAAAGCTACAATTCTTTTCTTAAACTCAACTTGCCTTTTGCTTTAATATACAAAATTTTGCAATACTTCTCAATCAAATCTGTCACTCAATAAGTTGTACAAGCAAAGTACTTTTTCAAAGGCAATATACCATGTATAATCTGGATAAAATAATGACACTTGTCAGTTATAAGAATGAAATTTCTCATAAAAGCTTTTTTCATTAACTTAGTTTTTATTTGTATTGCAGATGGACTCATTGTTAAAAGTCGAGACGAGTTCTATAATTAAAACATTGCCAATATGCTCAAAGGTGAAAACATCAATGGATATGTCGTATTACAGGATTTTACTACTGCGGGTGGAGGCTTGAGTAAATGGACCTTTGCCAAAAAAAGTGGGAAAGTATATTTCCTGAAAGAGTTTTTATCACCTAAATATCCTACCCCCGATGCACCTGGTAGCGAAAAATCGAAACAACGAAAACTGAAAGAGTGTCAAAAATTTGAGGAGCACCATTATAGTGTGATGACCCAAATCAATGAAAAATGTGGAATTGGGGGGAATCTTGTTTTTACCCTCGATTTTTTTAGGCATAAAACCAAATACTACAAAGTAACTGAAAAAATAGATGTGGCATCTCTCACCATTACCGAAATAGCAACTTTGCCCTTGAGCAATCGGGTTTTGATTCTTAAAACCATTGCTCATAGTTTAAATGTGTTGCACAATGCGCAAATCGTGCATGGAGACCTCAAGCCCGATAATGTGCTGATTAAGAGGAGTAAAACTGGAAACTACACCGCTAAACTCATTGATTTTGACAACAGTTATTTCTCAGAACATCCGCCCGAAATTACCGAAGATGTGGTGGGTGATATGGCTTTTTACTCCCCCGAATTGGCGTTGTATATCAAAGAAGACGCTTCAGTGAAGCCTGGCCACCTAACCGTCAAATCAGATATTTTTGCACTGGGTTTATTGTATACCCTTTATTTGACTGGGCGGTTCCCGATATTTAACCAGGAAAAATACACCTATGCAGGTATTGCCGTGATAAACGATGAAACACTTACTCTGGTAGACGACACCTTACCTGATGCATTGGTAGCACTCATCAATCAAATGCTGAGTAAGGACTTTAAAAAACGCCCCAGTGTAGGAGAGGTTTTTCAGGTATTGAAAATGATGGATGTAGGCAAGCCTGGTACCGAAACTGGAGAAGGCAAAAAAACAACCAAGAAAACCACTGGTTTGAGCCTGAAGGGAAACCTCATTGCCAAAAAAGATGGAACTACTACGCGTTCTACAAAAAAAGTAACCAAAAAGACCACAGATGCCTCATCTAAAGCCACTGGAGGAGGATTGCGCGGAAAGGGATTAGGTATTAGCAAAAAGAAGGAATAATGCTTAAATTTGAAGGATGCATCGGGAAATGAGCATATAATTTACCCATTATTCAGATCAATCATTAACCAATTATAATTCATGCGCTGGACTTGTCTCAACTGCGAATCAGTAAACGATCACGAAGGTAATATTTGCGAAGTATGTGGTTACGAACGTTATTTTTCGATAGATGAAGTAAAAGACATCTTGAAAGATAACAGCAGGGGCAAAGATATCTTGATCAACGAAGACCAGGAAAAGGACTTGAAAAAGCTCCAGGCCAATCTAAAACGGGCCAGCACTGTCAACAAAAAACTTCGCCAGGAAAATAAAAAAATGACCCACCAGCTCAAAGAGCTAGAGCCTGCCCAAAGCAAATTACACCTGATGCAGGCCCAGATTTTTTCCCTCAAAAAAATGAACCTCCGCCTCAAAATTTGGTTTGCTTTTTCGTTTGTACTCATCTTAGTATTGCTGATGATTAAGATGAAACTTTCTATTGAGTTTTTATAAAAAAGCCGTTTTTGGGCTATAAAGCGAATTTTGATAGAATAAACTTTCAGAATTTTTTGAAAATATCAAAACTTTGATTACCTTGAGACGTATATTCTTATGTACAGCAACTCTTACTACACACTACTAACAGAGATACATATGAATACTTCAAGGAAATTTTTGAAAGTGGATAAGAACATTCAACGTGTAATGTTGATCTTTCAACTTATCTTAGGAATTATTGGATTTACCCAAAGCACTGGTTTCTTTATCATGTGGGTGCCAGTGATCACCCTCTTCTTAGGGATTTATCAATGGGGGATTAGTGGAATGATTCACCAAATAAATAACCAATACACTGCAGAACCGATCAAAAAATGGAGAAGATTTCATATGGTAGGATCTGCTATTTATGTTTTGCTGGCAGTATTGGTGACGATGGTTCTCAAAACCAATGATGTTTTTATAGTTCTTTTAATGGTTATCCCTCAACTAATTGCCTATGCCTATTATTTTCTAACCGTTTGGGATGAGCGTTTATACAATAAATACCAAGACAATTTAGGCTACTAACTGAGATAAATTTTACTGTTATGAACAACCTATCACGTAGATATAAAGCCTTTTTTCTGGCGGACATCATTACCCAGGCGGTGCTTCTGGGGCTTACCCTGATTTTTTTACTTATAAGTACCAATGGAGGCTCTGCCTTGTTTGTATTGGCCATGATGCTTATTCCCATTGGGGGGTATCAAATGACTAGTGCTGCCATTCATTTATTCAATGGCAAACAATTTCCTAAAATAAGACGTTTGAGAAATGTCCATTTTTGGGGAAGTCTCATGTATTTGCTGATGATTTTTGTTTGGGTGGGGCCTATGGGTTGGACTGCTAACGCAGGAATCACCAGGTTTTTGGAGGTGATTGTAAGAGCAATTCCTATGGCTTTTGCAGTTGGATATTTTCTTCTTACCTTGTGGGATTATAAAACCCAAACAATCAGACAAACTATACCCACCCAGTAAAATGGATCAAAAAGAAATTAAACTAATGCTTGGGATCGTGATTCCCAATGCATTGGCCATCATCATCATTAGCTCGATGTCTTTTACGATGTCACAAAACCATAACGTGGTGTGGGTAGGCATTGTATCATTACCGTTATTGATGGGCATGATTAGCCAATACTACTGGCGAGACTTAACCTTGAATAAATTAGATTACATAAAATACCACTTACTTAACCTGGCAGTAGCGTTTTTTTGGAGTTGGCTTCTCATCGGGCGTAAACTCTGAAAACATCTGTAAATTTCATTGAGACCAAGCATACTATCACTATAAAATATACATTTTATTGCAGCTAATCAGTTAAAAAGGTAAGAGTATGGTTAAACATACCCTCAAAGAACTGATTTATAATTAACCTATAGAATATGGAGCTAAAAGAAGCAAAAGACCATTTTATTCAAACCTGGGGAACCTTGGGCACCAATTGGGGAATTAATCGTACCATGGCTCAAATTCACGCCTTATTGTTAGTATCAAACGAAGCTCTAAGTACCGAAGACGTAATGGAAAAACTGAATATCTCTCGTGGAAACTCAAA
>DMXI01000475.1 GCA_003483885.1 Microscillaceae bacterium | reverse complement strand
TTAAAGGTAAGTATGGAAATTAGAATTTTTTCGGATACGCTGGTACTTGACGTGATTAATGCTGAAAAACAAGAATTGCTCAACCAAAGCGTATTTGTGATTCTAAAAGTAGATGCCAACCAACAAAAAGGGAAGATGTTACTTAAGCTGGTGGGTGAAGATAAATATTCTTTTGGATTCTTTTACAGGCTAAGCAAAGACGATGTGATCATAGCACCTGCCAGGGCCGACATTAGCAGTAAGCAGGAGGCTGAAGATAATTTTTCAAAAGCAGAGGCCTGGACAATTAAAAAGTTCAATGAACGGCGGATAAATTTTGGTGAAAAACCCGTACAAAACGTTGATCCTTATAGGCTTGGGGTGATTTTTAGAACCAAAGCCAGGATAGATGCACTCAGCAAGCTTCCTGAAATAACGCAGGATAAACGAACCTATGTTAAAGTGCTAGATGCTTTGATTCGTGCCTTTAAGAATAGAAATAATCAAATACTTTATAACCAACCGAGCACCGCACTGTATTTAGTAAGTAGGGTATACGAGCAAAATGGTTTGAATCCTTTTACTTCTTTTGCCAAAATGAGTGAGGGGCTGAAGCGATATGAGTATGATTCAGATGTGCAAGACAAGGCCATTGATTTTAAATTTTATGTGGTGGCTAAGATGAATTGGTAGCAATGATTTGCTTGCGTGTACCTAATAAAAAACAGCTGATGGCCCTCTATCAGAGAATTATAGTGTTATGCAAGCAAAAAAAGAATCAAACTTTTTTGAACAACCCTTCTACAAATAGAGCTGGGCTGCAGTACTTGACGGAAGTAGCTTTGATAGAAAAAGCCTACAATCCTTTTACCTCCATCAAAGACCTTACTAAAGCAGTGGCTAAATTTGAAGGTGATGCTGACTTTAAAAAGCTCCTGAATCAAATTAATGCTTTTGTTACAAAACGTGATTAAACCTTGAATATTTCTGACCATAATTCGTTGATTTTCTAAGCCTTTTGGTAAAAAAATGAGTAACATTGATGCTTAATCCGTTGTTACTAAACATTCACCTATACAAATAAATCTATGAAAAAAACACTTTCTACTTTCACCCTGATGGCATTCTTGGTTTTATGGAATGCGGAAACTACTCAAGCACAAAATAAAAAATTACCCAAAGGCAAATGGCTTACCCAAATGGGAATGGGAATGATGAACGTAAAATTGGTCATGAACTTTGTAGACAATACCATCGAGATGGATTCGGAGATGAACGGCGAAAAACAAAAAGAAAAGTCCGTGGTATTGGAGATTTTGGCCAGTGAAATAAAGAAGAAAAAAGGCAAAATGTTGCTCAAAGAAAAGGGCAAAGAGCGCTATGCCATAGGCTTGTTTAAACAATTGAACAAAGACGAAATCGTGATGATGCCCCCTGAGCCAACTTTGGATGATCGTAAAAAGGCTGAAGATTTTTACAAGAACGCTGAAAAAAGCCTTATGGAGGAGATGCAAAACAAGTTGCCTAATCAAAACGCCCAAATGGATATGTATGAGATAGGCTTTGTATTTCGTACCGAAAAGCGCCTTAAGAAGTTAAATAGCTTACCTGATATGCCCGAGTTAGACAAAAAGGGAGTACTTGATTTGATGGATGCCATGATCGAAATCTACAAAGATCCCAAAAATGCGGCATTGATGGGAAATCCTATGTCTAGCTTACGATTAATGGAGCAATTGTTTATCAAAAAGGGGTACAATCCTTTTACGTCTATGTCTACCATGATGAAAAGCCAAATGAAGTTTGTCCAAGACAAGGAAATCCAGAAAAAGTCGGCGCAGATGCAGGAGTTGATGCGTAAGCATATCAAGCAAAAGAAATATTAAGCAGGCACGAACACATGAATTGTTATTCTGACAGCGGAGTGATCATCTCGAGTAATCGCAAGTATGGGTACTTTAGATGATCTTTTCTTTGTCAAGATGACAAGGAAATCCGCAATGCCTTGATTAACAGATGTTTGGATTATCATCCCGATAGTGGAGAGATAACCTCGAGTAACCACAAGTACTGGGGCTTTGAATGATCTTTCCACTTCCTGTCTCAAATCTACTAGGTTTGAGATGGGATTTTTTCTTGTTTTTTGAGTTGTATTCTAAAGTTTATATAAATCTCAATGGTGGGGATAATTAAACCAATAAAGAATCCAAGGCCAATAACTACATATAATAGCTTGAACCATTTTTTCATTTCCAGCTCAATGGCCTTTTTTACTACTTGAAAAGTTTGATTGGCTAAAAACTTTCCACCTTCTTGTTTGATTTTTTCTAGCTTTTGCGCTCGTGTGGTGCCCTGCTCCAGAGTATAATCTAGCACTTTTATTAAGATGTAACGGATCAGGGACGGATTCACTTTTGTCGGATTTTGCTTCAAATAGGAGTCTACAATCTGTTCGTTGCTGAGTGGAGGGTTTCCAGTGATTTTTTCGATTTCACTTCCCACATATTGCTCAAATTGAGGAAGCTGAGTTTGCTTTACCTCGTTGAGGGATATGCCAACTGCTTCAAAACTGTAAGCCTTAATTTTGCTGGTTAATGTGAAAAGACCTAATGCCATTCCAAACAATAAAGGGATATACAAGTAATAAATAAAGTTAATAATTTTTAAAAAGGGGTGAGCACGTTTCAGCCATTGTTTTTTGTGTAGCCACACCAAAAGTAAACTACCAAGAATGAGTCCCAAGAAGAAAAACAAGAGAGTTGTAAGCAAAGCACCAGATAGTCGTTCATAAAACAATTCTTCGAGTAAACGATCATTCATACAATAGGGTAGTTGATACCTGCCAAAAGTAGATATGTTGCCATAAACTTACAATGGTTTTTTAGAGAAAAGGTGGCATTATTTACAGAATATCTACTGTAGTTCAACACCATTAATTATTTTATGATGAGGCATTGGGCCGCTCAAACGCATTGAAAATCGAGGAGAGAATGTTTTTTTTGTCTAATTTATAACAAAAACATTAAACAAAATTTTGTTTCACAGTCTAGTTTAGCTCAAAATAATATTGTTTTTTTAACAGATAATCTCTAAGTTTGGTCCACTTAATACTGTACTATGGCCGTATTTGGGCTAATGCTATTTCTGTAAGGAAGCTGTTTTTTACAAAAGTTGATTTGGTATGAGATTACTCACTGCAACTGCACTATTGGTATTGTCTTGGTTTACGTTTAGTACCTATACTTACCAAAAGAAGGGGAATACAGAGAAAAAAAAGGATAAGACACCAACCAAAGAGAATGCTAACATAATTTTAAGTAATATGTCTGAGACCAACGTTCAAAGCGAGTTTTATGCTTTTAAGCTTAAAGCACTCGATGGCAAAACTGATGTAGACTTCTCTCAATTCAAAGGCAAAAAAGTCTTAGTAGTCAATGTAGCCTCCGAATGTGGCTTCACTCCTCAATACAAACCTTTACAAGAACTTCACGAAAAATATGGCGACAAAATCGCGGTTTTGGGATTCCCAGCCAACAATTTTGGTAGCCAAGAACCTGGCAACAATGAGCAAATTGCTACCTTCTGCCAGAAAAACTACGGAGTGTCATTCCAGATGTTCTCCAAAATTTCGGTAAAAGGAGGAGATCAACACCCATTGTATCAATGGTTGAAAAAAGAATCTGGAAAAGAGCCTAACTGGAACTTCTGCAAGTTCTTGTTAGACGAAAATGGCAAAGTATTGCAATTTTACCCTTCTTCGGTAGACCCAATGGGCAAAGAAATTTTAGCCTCTCTAAAATAGAACAAATCAGAAAAATTACTGAATGATATTTGAAATGCCAACTTAGGCCAATTTTTGGTTTTTGGTTGGCATTTTTCTTTACCTTTACATTATGGTAAAACACTGGATTTCAGCATTTCGCTTACGTACCTTGCCGCTGGCTTTGGCCAGTATCGGGATGGGTAGTTTTTTGGCAGGAGCTTATCAACTGTTTAGCCTCAAAATATTTTTATTGGCAGCCTTTACTACCATTTTTTTACAAATTCTTTCCAATTTGGCCAACGATTATGGCGATAGCATCCACGGAGCCGACAGTGACGACCGGGAAGGCCCACAAAGAGCAGTACAATCGGGAGCCATTAGTCGTAAGGCTATGTATCGGGCAATGATTGTATTTGGTGTACTTTCTTTTGTATGTGGCATTACTTTGTTGTATGTAGCCATTAATAGCTGGCAAACATTCTTTTTCTTTTTGGGGTTGGGTGTCCTGTCTATCATTGCTGCCATTACGTATACGGCAGGTAAAAAACCTTATGGATATGCTGGACTGGGCGACATCTCGGTGGTTATATTTTTTGGATGGGTAGCTGTATTGGGTACTTTTTATCTGCATGCGCATTTGTTTCACTGGACTTTGCTATTGCCGGCCACTACTTGTGGTTTATTTGCCACCGCCGTGCTTAATGTCAATAATATCCGAGACATAGAGTCAGATAAAAAGGCAGGTAAAAAATCTATTCCAGTAAGAATGGGCCGTTCAAAAGCGGTGATTTATCATTGGATTTTATTAAGTGTTGGGTTATTGTGTGCTTTAGGCTATGTGTTGATCAATTTCCAAAGCGGTTTTCAGTTGATGTTTTTAGTGATTATTCCACTTTTGTGGCTCAATGCCCGAGCCGTGAAGCAAAAAACTGAAGCAGCCCAACTCGACCCATATCTTAAGCAAATGGCACTGACTACCCTTATTTTTGTGCTGACTTTTGGTATAGGGCAACTTGTGATATAATTCAGGATTTACCTTGACAAAAATCATATTTTTCTGCTCGGTTTTTTGACTATATTTACCCCGTAAATCAATCTTTTTTTACCAAAAAAGGAAAATACTTATGAAAAAAGTACTCGTGCCTACCGATTTTTCGGAACAAGCTGGAAATGCGTTGAAAGTAGCCAATAAAATTGCCCATAAATCTGGCTGTGAAGTTATCCTCATGACTGTAATAGAACCTACCAAGTCATTTTCTAATGTCAAAGAAGCCTCAAGCGCAGAAGATAGCATAGAGCAAAAGTATATTCACTATCTGGTAGAGAATGCTGAGGGGCGCATGCAAAAATTGATCAATGAGATTGAGTTTGCCAATACCAACTGTACTACTCGCGTAGAAATTGGCAACATTTACAAAGCCATTACCGAGATGGTGATCAAAGAAAATATCGATGTGGTCATCATGGGTACTCAGGGGGCCAGCGGGTTAGATGAAATTTTGATTGGGTCTAATACTGAGAAAATTGTACGTACCGCGGCTTGCCCAGTGCTTACCGTAAGAAATAATCCTGATGAATTTACTGGAAATAGCATTGTGTTCGCTACGAGTCTTAAGGAAGAACAAATTCCTTCTATTCATAAGTTACGCAGCTTTCAAAAGTTGTTTGACGCCCACATCCATTTATTGTATGTCATTACCCCGGCTTCTTTTAACACCACCAGGGAAATTAATGAATTGAAAAATAGTTTTGTCAAAAAATCCGAGTTGGAGAACTACACTTTCCATGTGTATTCAGAAGCCAACGAAGAATCTGGAATTTTGCACTTTGCCGAAGACTTTGGAGCCGAAATGATTGCAGTGGCTACTCACCAGCGCAAGGGCTGGCGACACTTTTTCTCAGGTAGCATTGCCGAGAATATTGTAAATCATTCCAAAACACCTGTACTTGCTTTTAACATGAAGTAATCACAATATTTAAATAAATTTTTCTCCAATCCCTGAAAATAATCCCATTTTCAGGGATTTTATTTTGTAGACACCAAAAGGCATTTTTCGTTATATTTGTTGTTATGCAACTGCCCCTAGAGATATTGGTTTTGTTGAGTAGTGTGGGTGCACTACAGAGCTTATTTTTTGCGATCTACCTTTTTACCCTAAACCAAGGCAATAAAGCAGCAAATCGAATGCTGGCTTGGCTATTATTGGCGCTTACAGGTAGAGTAGCTAAATCTGTTGGCTATTATTTTACCAATGATAATTTGCCTACCATGCTCGAAAATCTGGGATTTGGGGCCAACATGGCCATTACGCCTTTGCTGTATCTGTATTTTCTGGCATATTTAAATCCTCAATACAAGTTCCGTAACAAATATCTACTACATCTCATTCCTTTCTTTGCCATTGTATTATTTGATCCTCTGATACAAGACACCTTTTGGCTTAAGTGGGGAGGGTATCACTTAGTGCTACATCATATGTTTGTATACTGGTTATTAGCGGGGTATGTGTTGTACACACGCCTTGTCAAGCGGCCAGCACCAAGTCAAGGCCAGGTGAGTAAAACGGCCCGTTCCTGGGTATGGCTTCTTTGGGTAGGCATTGGGTTAATCTGGGCGGCTTATGCCTCCAATTTCTTTTTGCAATGGGTGCCTTATATTGTTGCCCCTGTGGTATTTTCGTTACTCATGTACATTGTAGGATTCATTGGCCTGAAACGTAATCAAATATTCTTTGAGAAAAGCATTGTTCAGCCTAAAGAAGCCAAAACCAAATACAAGCATTCAAGTTTGGGAGTCAAAGAAGCTACCCAGTACCTGGAAAAACTGAAAACCTTGATGCAAACCGAAAAGCCTTATCAATCGCCCGATCTTACCCTACCAAAACTTGCCAAAAGCTTGCATATACCCGCTTATTTGTTGTCTCAATTGATCAATGAAAAACTAAACCAAAACTTTTCTGACTTTATCAATTCTTACCGAATACAACAAGCTCAGCAAATGTTGACAGATGTTGAAGGACAAAAACAAAAGATTGCCAGCATTGCTTATGATTGCGGATTTAACACGTTGTCTGCGTTTAACCTGGCCTTTAAAAAACAAGTACAAATGACTCCTTCACAATACCGCAAACAACACTTGGCGGTTAAATAAAAAGTAATATTACACCCTTCTTGGGCTTTTCTAAACATAATTTTCCCTGATTTATAAATCCATCAGTGGGTTTTATAAAACAAAACTGCTTTTCGCGTTGGTTTCTTTCTTTTTGTAAAGACCAAACCAAATAGTACCATGACAAAGCAGTTATTAACAATTATTTTATGTTGGCTTTCTTCTTTTTCTTTTGCCCAAAAATCAATTTTATGGGGCAATCTCAAGCCAGGAAAACATATCGTAGGTTTTAAAGTCATCCAAACTTACGACTTATCCCGTCCATTTTTACCCAAGCAACAAGAAGGCATATTATCCGGTGTCCCCGAAGGTTGGAAACACAAAGGGCGACAAGTGCAAATATCGCTGTGGTATCCAGCACAAAAAGTGAATAGTGCCAAACCAATCTTCTTTGAGCATTATATTCATCTTTTGAGTCAGATACATCAAGCCACTGGTGTAGATAATAAAGCTAAAAAATTGGGCTGGAAAATGTTTTTGAAGAACACCAAAATGTTAGGGGGAAAGCAAAATAGCCTAAAACGATTGGCAAAACTTGGTAAAATTAACACTCAGGCCTACCTAAATGCTCCTCCGAAAGACGAAAAACATCCATTGGTGCTTTTTCCGGCGGGCCATCCCACTGCCGAAATTAGCATTATGGCCGAGTACCTGGCCAGCAAGGGATATGTTGTCGCTGGTATTCCCAACTTAGGTATTACCTCTACTGCTCCCGAAATAAGTACTGTAGGGCTTCAGGCCATGGCGCAGGATGTATTGTTTACCTTAGGACACCTTTCTGGTTTTCAAAACGTTGATCGCAAAAAAGTAGCGATCATAGGAAATGCATTTAGTTCCAGTATAGCTGCTACAGCTTTATTGACAAATGCTGACATTGATGCACTTATAAGCTTAGAGGGAGGGCTGCTTTCCGATTTTGAACAACGGATGCTAAAGCAACAACTTAATTATGAGGTAGCAAGTTTCGATCGTCCTATACTGGCTATTTATGCACCTCATCCTGCCATTGACCCTCAAAAGATTGCGCACCTCAAGTATGCAACACGCTATTTTGTCCACTTTCCTACGATGAAAGAGTTTCATTTTTTGAATTATGGTAGTTTAGAACAACAAACTCCTCAGATCATTGGCAAAACACCAAAAAATGTTCAACAAGGGTATGAATGGGGTTGTCGTTATGTTTATCATTTTCTCAATGCTACCTTAAAAAAAGATTCCAAGTCACAACAATTTTTGCGAAATCCTCCCAAAACACCCAAAAATCTATTCCAAACGCATACCCAAACTGCTTTGCCTGCTCCGCCTACTATAGCTCAGCTCAAGCATTTGTTTACTACCCAAGGAATGACAGGTGTCGAACAGACATACCAGCATTTACGTCACAAGGATTCATCTCCTTTTTCTTTAAAGTACTTTGATGAACTTTTTAAATGGCTAGGTTGGTCTTCTCGAGATAATCAGTGGGTTTTTAGAGATAAACTGGCCAATATGGTGCTAGACAGCCACCCAAAATCTGCCTTAAGTCATTACTTCAAAGCTTCCGTTGCTAATGCGCAAAAAAATACCTCCATTGCTAAAAAGCATTTCAAACAAGCGCTTAAATGCCTGGATAGCGATCTTAGCAATTACTTAAGTGTAGGGCGAAGGGTGCGGTTGAGAAAGTATTCCCAACAAGCCTTAAATACTTTAACTAAGAGCAAGAAGCAGAATTAGGATGTTTTTTTACAAACAGCTTAAGCCACTATGGCATCTAAAAATAGGCAATCAAGCATTGGCAGTCAGTGATAAAACAAAGAGACTATTTCGGTGGGCCCAAATATATTTTTTTTGCCTCAATTGTAGCAATTATTTGCTAAGGCCAGTAAGAGATGAACTGGTTTTGCATTATGAACTATCTGAATTGCCTTATTTTTTTACTGGGACCTTTGCTTGTATGTTGTTGCTGTTTCCTCTGTTGGGAAGGCTAAACCGACTGGGCAATAAACACTTTCTCAATATTTTGCACTGGTTTTTTATAAGTAATTTGTTCATTTTTTGGTGGTTATTACTAGTCTTTGGCAATAATTATTGGGTACATCTTGCCTTTTTTGGCTGGACAAGTGTTTTCAATTTGCTTTCGATTTCTTTAGGCTGGGGGTTAATCACCAACTTGTTTGATGCGCAACAAGCCAAGGCTTTTTTTGTACACATTGCACTAGCAGGTAGTTTGGGAGGAATGGCAGGCTCTGGGATTGCTTTTGTGGGGGCATTATTTCTTGCTCCCCTGCATTTATTATTGTTAGGGATTGGTGTATTGGGGGTTGCATTATGGTGCATTCAGGTTCTACACAAGGCTAGGCCTGCTATTACTCAAAGGTTTTCAGCAACCAAACCGCCTCTTGAACTATCAAAAAAAGATGCTCAGCATTATATTCATCAAATTGCGGGCTTGGTATTGCTTTACACATTGTTGGCCACTTTTTTATATTTTGAACAAGCACATTTATTGGCATATGCCCAGTCTAATGATGTACTTATCGGTATTTTTCAACTGAATCGTACTGCAATCTTGGCCTTGATGGCGCTCAGTATCAATACCTTTACCTTACTATTACAACTACTAGTGACCAAGCAGGTATTGGTCCAACGAGGAATGGATTATATACTCTCGGTGGTGCCCTCTTTGTTGGTCATTTGCCTGATTACCCTTAGTTTTTATCCAGTATTAGGCGTGTTACTCATTACCCAAGTGGTGTACAAAACTGGAAACTATGCGTTGATGCGCCCTGCTCGGGAAACTTTATTCACCCTTATTTCCCCTGATTATAAGTATCGAGTCAAAATCTGGATAGACTTGATTGTATACCGGGGAGGTGATGTATTGGGTAGCTGGTTATTTATGGCCTGCTTAACCTTGTTTGGCCTCCAGATAGAGATGCTGACTTTGGTAATGATTCCAATGGCTTATATATGGCAACGCCAGGGGAGAAATGTAGGGCGTTTGCACGAAAAATTATTGTTAGAAAAGACGCGTTTTAAAAAATGATAGTATGAATAAAGATATGAAAACGAAGTATAAACCACCCCAGCATTCGCGCCGTAAGGCGTTACAACTGGTACTGGGTAGTAGTACTGCGTTGCTTACCTTTGGTTGTGGCATTAGCACTGCCGATCAATCTAATGCGGTCAATGCACCGTCTATTTTAGATAACCTCCAGGTAGACGCGAATCAATTAATTCAGCGAGTGATACCTTCTTCGGGTGAAAAATTACCTGTAGTGGGCTTAGGTACCTGGCAAACTTTTGATGTAGGTAACGATCGCCAAGCACGTAAACGCTTGATAGAAGTACTGACTGTATTGCAGAAAATGGGAGGGAAGATGATAGATTCATCTCCTATGTATGGTTCTTCTGAAAAGGTAGTAGGTGACCTTTGTCAACAACTTGGACTAAGAAAAGAGCTCTTTATGGCAACCAAGGTCTGGACCAGCGGCCAGCAAGCTGGCAAACAACAGATGAATCAATCTATCCAGAAAATGCAAGCCAAATCGATGGACTTGATGCAAGTACACAACTTGGTAGATGTAGATACTCACCTCAAAACCTTGCGTGCCTGGAAAGCGCAAGGGAAAATTCGTTATCTGGGAGTAACCCACTATACCACGGGAGCTTATCCCCAATTGATGCGTTTGATCAAAAGTGAATCATTAGACTTTGTGCAGTTTAACTATAATATGAAAGTGAGAGAAGCCGAAAAACGTTTGTTGCCTTTAGCGAAAGAAAAGGGAGTGGCGGTGATTATTAACCGTCCTTATGCTGGTGGATCTTTGTTTAGAGTTACCCGTGGCAAACCACTACCTGAATGGACTAAAGAATATGACATCAATAGTTGGGGGCAGTATTTTCTCAAATATATGTTAGGGCACCCCGCAGTTAATTGTGTCATTCCAGGAACCTCGAAACCCAAACATATGCGAGATAATATGGGGGCTGCTTACGGCAAACTACCTGACGAAAAAGGACGCAAAAAAATGCTGACTTATTTAGAAAGCCTATGATAAACAGTTGATTATCAATATTATCAGGATCATTGACGCGATTCGGCACCTGCTTCCTTCACTTTTTTCTTCTTTTTCTTTTTGTCCTTGTCAATTTTTTTCTTGGTTGTCGTAATCTTCGTGATTTTCTGAGTTTTAGGAGGTGTTTTCTTTTTTTTCAGTGTATGTAGCTTAGAACGTAATCGAGAGTTGAGCAATGCTTTTCGTAGATTATCAGCAGCTTCTTTTGGTTTTTCAGTTTTTTTGGTAGTAGTGGTAGTATGCGTTTTTACTACTTCTACTACTCTTTTAACCTCTACTACTTTGGGAGGAGATGGGGGAGGTGGCGGATTATTTCTTACATGCCGGGGAATCAGGTGGGGTGAAGGTCGCTCACCTACCGAACCTCTCAAGGCCCTTACGCTTACCAAATCAAACCCAGGAGAAGCCCCTCGGGTATCTAGCCCTAAAATCTTAACTGCGATTACTGGTTTTTTAAAGCCAATATCGGCCAGATCAAAAGAAGTAACTTTATCATCTTTGGCACGCCCCAAATACACGTAATCTTTGGCGTTGGCACTTACCCACACTGCAGCTTGGTCGCCAGCGCGCCCCACTTCTTCTATAAATAAATCATCTTGGTTAGGCGCATCAATAATGGTGTTATCGGTAAATCCTACAATAATGTAACTGCCCTTGGGCAAGCTCACAAATTGATCATTGTTGCCCAATACCGCACTGGGACGCATGATAAGTGGATATATGTCTCCTTTGCCTCCATAAAAATACTCATACTTTGGATTGGCATGGCTGTAGTAAGCCTCTATGATCACATCGGCATATGCTTTATCTACTTGAGCATTTGCCAATGGTGCAAGGCCACATAAACACACCCATAAGCTATTGAACCAAAGTTTTTTAAGTAACATAAATATATGTAAGGTATTATGGAGTAAAGTTAATTTACTAAAAAGACAGTCTAATGGCAAAATAAGATGCATCTTTGTATCTAAAATCGTTTAACCCCTTCATGGTCAGCAATTTATTGTGATTTGTAAACCTCCCTCAATCCCCTTATCTTGCAATGATACCTTAGAAACGCATAAAACATCCAATACTTGTTTTTCCATGCTTTTTAGTGGAAAAGTACTAGGTCTTGTGGAAGTAAATTAGATATGAATAAAAAGAAATCCCAAAACAAGGAGGCAAAATCGCAAAAACGCCGCGATTTCCTAAAAAAAGGTTCCATCGTTACTTTGGCAGCTGCTTCTGGGGCTGTTTTATTAGACAGTTGTGGAAATCCTACCGAAAAAGCCAAAACCATCAACATTCAACCCACTTCAGGTAAAAAATATCAATGGAAAATGTCTACCACCTGGCCTCCTAAGTTCCCAGTATTAGGAGAGGGGTTGGAGCTTATGGCCAAATGGATCAAAGATGCTTCGGCAGGCAGAATGGAAATTAAGGTATATGGTGCAGGAGAGTTAAATCCAGCATTGGAGTGTTTTGATGCGGTAAGAGAAGGAGCAGTGCAAATGGCCAGTGGGGTGTCTTATTATTGGTCAGGAAAAGTACCCGCAGCCCAATTTTTTGCGGCGATTCCTTTTGGCATGAATGCACAACAAACCAATGCCTGGATTATCAACGGGGGAGGCTTAAAACTTTGGGAAGATTTATATGCAGAATATGGATTGGTACCTTTTCCTGGCGGAAACACTGGAGTACAAATGGGTGGATGGTTTCGCAAAGAACTCAATAGTCTCGAAGACCTAAAAGGCTTAAAAATGCGCATGCCTGGATTGGGAGGAAAGGTATTGGATAAAGTAGGTGCCAAAGTAGTACTCAAACCTTCTACTGAATTGTACATTAGCCTGGAGCGAGGCATCATAGATGCCCTGGAGTGGATTGGTCCTTACCATGATTATAATATGGGTTTTTATAATGTAGCTAAATACTACTATTATCCAGGCTGGCACGAACCAGGCCCTATGCTTGAGCTTATTGCTAATCAGAAAGCTTTTAATGCCCTGCCACTGGATTTGCGAGAGATTATTCGCACTGCTGCTATGCGTTTATCGCTGTGGACTTTGGGTGAGTTTGAAGCAAAAAATAATACCTACCTAAAAAAACTGGTCAAAGACGAAGGGGTGAAGCTAAGAAAATATCCGGCAGATGTAATGAAGGTTTTGAAAAAGTACTCTAAAGAGGTGGCGGAGGAATTAGCCAATAAAAACGCCCAAACCAAAAAGATTTATGCTTCTTACGATCGCTTTCGCAAAGATATCAGCGCTTGGTCTGAAGTAACGGAACAAGCTTATTATAGTGATATACAAGGATAATAATCTAAAATAAAACCCAATTAAATGAAAAAAATATTTCAAGGGACGCTGTGGGTACTCTTTTGTGCGATTGCCTGGCAAGCCACAGCCCAACCTGCTACTCAGCTTTACCTGGCCAAAATCAAGGTAAAATCTTCAGGAGTAAAAGTAGGGAAGGTTAAAAAAATGAGTGAATTTAAGGGATACAACAATCAACCTCATTTTTCGCCCAACGGCAAAACGGTTTATTACACGGCTAATCAAGGAGGGAAGCAAACTGATATCTTTGCCTATGAAGTAAAATCAGGCAAGACGAAACGTCTAATCAACACCCAAACCAGTGAATATTCACCTACGATTACTCCTGATGGCCAACACTTTTCTTGTATCATGGTAGAAGCAGATGGCACGCAAAGGCTTTGGAAGTTCCCCTTGAAAGGAGGCAAACCAAGTGTAGTGCTTCCATCTATCAAACCAGTAGGTTACCATGCTTGGGTAGATGACGATGCCTTGATTTTGTTTGTATTGGGTGATAAAAATAAACCTAATACCTTGCAATTGGCATCTGCCAAAAAAGATCAAGCAAAAATGATTGTTGAGCGAATAGGTCGTTGTTTTGGCAAAGTACCCAATCAAGCCAAAACAATGAGTTTTGTGCATAAGCCTCAAAATGGCGAATGGGTAATTAAGCAACTCAATATAGATACGCGCTATTATGCAAACATTACCCCTACGCTCAAGGGAAGCGAAGACTATGTGTGGACCAAAAATGGCGGAATTATTATGGGGCAAGGTACCAAGTTGTTTTTGTGGAAACAAGGGCAACAATGGAAAGAAATTGCAGACTTAAGCAGTAACGGAATAAAAAAAATCACTCGTCTTGCAATCAATCCTAAAAATAATTTGTTAGTAATTGTAGGACAATAACGCCAAGAGATACTATTGAATGTAAACTCTGGTGTTGTTCTTGAGGCAAAAAAACATACTCTCAAACCCAAAGCTCTTAATTAAATTATAATGAAACATATCAACAAAGTGCTATTGCTGGTATCACTATTTGTAGTGGCCGCAGGCTTTGAAATCAAACATCCTAAGGAAACTCCCAAAGTTCCTGGTTTAATTAAAAAAGAAAGCCCCTATTCTGTAAAGCAAACCGCAGAACGTATGGTCAAAATCCTGAAGAAAAAAGGCTTGACTGTGTTCAATACCATCAATCATACTAAAGGAGCCAAAGGGGCTGGGCTGGACTTACGCCCCACCACTTTGATTATTTTTGGGAATCCCAAAGTAGGTACCAAACTCATGCAGTGCGATCAGCGCATGGGGTTGATGCTGCCTATGAAAATTTTGGTATGGAAAAACAAGCAGGATAAGGTCATGCTGGGCTATACTGACCCAATGCACTTCAAGGAAAGATTTGAACTCAAAGATTGTGGAGGGGTTTTGAATAAAATGCAGGGAGCTTTGAATAAACTTACCAACGCTGCTATTAAACAGTAATTTGTGGGTTTAACCCCAAACAAGATTATAGATCATTATCCAGGCCTCGAAAGGAAAACATAATTCTTTTCGGGGCTTTTATCTTTCCAAGCCTCTGAGAAATTTATCCATAGGCACCCACCCATAAAACTGTAACCCCATCAAAACACTTTGAATTCCTTTATCAGCAGCATTGGCGCGCTCTATTGCATCCAGGGCACCGGCTAAATGAGCTGCTATTTGCTTGTGGGTATTGTATAAAATCCCCATTCTGAAGTGCCCAAGCTTTTGCCCTTCCATACTATATACATCCAGTACTTCCTGGTTATCACTCGCAATCAAATAGGCCACTTGTTGACGATTAGACACTAAATACAATGATTTTTGAGTGTCGATGTAGGCGATCTTCTCATTGGCTTGATTGTATAAATACCGATGTGGAGACTGGCAAAAAGCCGCGATTGGCAGGCTCAATAATACCAAAAAAATATATTTGTAAATCATAACCAGTACAACAAAAAATTAGGTGATGAACATTTTCAATTGCTTCAAGTGAGTCATTGATTTGACTGACTTCTACCTTCAAAATATACTATTAAAGCTTGATGTATAGTGTTGGTAGTGCCTGTTTGGGTTTGTGTTTAGTGTTTGTAAACGCATTGTATAGCCTTTGTATAGTCCCAAAACTGGTTTTCCAAGACTATGACTTTGTTCTTTGCAATATTATTAATTAACCAAAAAACATATTATTATGATTTTTCACAAACCCTTTAAACAATTACTTGCCTTAACGTTAGTATTCACTTTTATGGTTTCTTCTTGTGGTACAAAGCAAGAGGTGCAACCTACACCACAAACTGTTGACAAAAAGGTGGATCTAAAGGCCTTATCGGTTCAAATGGCAAGCGATGCAGACTTTAAGAATTACGTACTTAAGATTGCAGAAGTATACAAAGGACAAAGTAAATTTATGCACGAACAATACCAAGGGGATGCCAAAGCTTATCAAAACGATGTGAATACCATCTACGAAGCTAATGCACGTACGGGTTGGTCTGAAACGCGTGTAGCTCAATTAGATGAAAAGATGGGATTGGCTCAAGGTTCGTTGATGGATTTGGTAAGCAAACGCCAGGTTGTGTTAACAAAATTTACAGTGTTGAGTAAATTATCAGAAAAAGAAATGCAAGAAGTAGTGGCCGGAAGTCTTAGATTAATGGCTGATAATGCTGGCATGCGTACCAACAATGCTTGCAAAGAAGCTTGTACATTTGATTATTTGGCCTGCGTAGCAACAGCTACTGGGGTAAGTATTGGATTATTGGCAGCTTGTGCTGCGATTACTTTCCCTCCTGCAGTAGCCGCTTGTGTGGCTGTAATAGTGATCGGAGACGTTTTCGTAGTAGGAGGTTGCTATTTTTCATTGTTAGCTTGTGAAAGACGCTGCTAAGTAACCCTATAAAATTATTACACCTGACAGACTCTCAGAATCTGTCAGGTGTAAATTTTTATAAGGTGATTTTATTTAACGCACAATATTGATTCGTCCCCACCTCTTGATCAAAGTACCAGGGTTTTTGACATCCTCAAAAATGGCTCGCCATACATAAGTGCCATTGGGAGATTCTACTCCATGAGCTGTGCCATCCCAACCTCCATCATCTTTAGACCTGGAAATATATATAACTTCTCCCCAGCGGTTAAAAACTCTGAAATCCAGGTTGAAGAAACCTTCTCCAAAAATTTGTAGATTATCGTTGACCCCATCGCCATTGGGTGAAAACGCGGTAGGTACAAAAAACTTGGCCTCGCAAACGTCTTGTACAACTATAGAATCTATGACAATACAGCCAGGGGTAAATTGAATTGTAGCTATGTAAGTTCCAGCAGAATCTACCGTAATTTGATTAGTAGTTGCCCCATTGCTCCAGGTAACCAGTTGGGCGGTACCCGTAGTATCGCCAGTAAGGGTAAGGGTTTCGCCGTTTTCTACACATATAAAGGCCTGCCTTTCCAATCCTCGGGCACTGGAGGTGGGTTGAGTTGGGGAGACACTAATACTTACTTCTGGTTTTTCACCTGAAGTAACATTGATAGTTGCTGAAGCAGTACAAGCGCCTCGAGTAACGGTAAAAGTATAATTACCTGCTTGACTTACAGTAATTGTTTGAGTAGTAGCTCCTGTACTCCAGGCATAAGAGGTAAATCCAATGCCAGCATCTAACGTAATAGAATCACAAACTACTTGATCGGTATCTACATTCAAAATGATGGTATCTACTGGGATCGTAAAACTAATGGTAGAATCACAACCAGCATCATTGGTCGCCAGCAATGAATAAGAGGAGTCAGCTGTACTACGAACAGTATAGGTAATGTTGGTACCAGTTTGGGTAGAGCCATCGGGAAGTGTCCAGGTATACGTAGCAATATTGTTAGGTCCAGTGGCAGTTAAAGCAATGGCCGAGCCAGTACAAGAGGGGTTAGGATTACCTGAAGCCGAAATAGGTACTTTGGTGACATTATATCCTCCTGAATAAATGTAACTTTTATCAGTACCATATCCTTGAGCATATACCAGCGCATTTTGTGCACCACTCACGGTAACTTTGCTAAAAGCACCACTAGGAATAAAAGTGGCTAAATCTATAGTGGCATGCACATAATCAGTACAAACGGTGTATTGTGTAAAAGAAGCCGCAGGAATTGTCTGACCATTTAGGCGTAAGGCGTTTTGACTACCATCAGGAGTGATAATGGTCACAAAACGATTGGTAATGTTAGTGGTCGCTGCAACAGTATCTATAGGAAAAGCAATGGAATCTACCCCTTGTTGTACGTGTTTCAAAACTACCATGGCTGGGCCTCCTACTACCGGAGTAGAACCGTTACAGGTATTGCCTCTAAAAAACTGAGAAATTTGTACCGGGGAACTTGTTTCGATACACACTGGCTGAGTTAAGCCGTTCAAAAGCACTGACTGTCCTTTACCAACCGTAGTAGTTTGTACGCTGTCTACCGAAATAGTAGTACCATCGGTAGAACCCACAATTTTTACGGAATAGTTGAAAGCACCACCCGCTCCTGGAACCGTGAAAAAGCGCGTTCCCCAAGTTTCAAATGGCATCATTTGATTTACCATCAAATTGGTTGCGGTACATCCTTCGGTCGCAGTTTGTCCTCCCGCAAATACCATAATAGGTTTACAAGCTTGTACTCGATAACCATCCAGGCTATTGGTGCCCGTAATGGTGTGAGTTTGTCCTCGGGTAAGAGTAACTGTAGTAGCTGTACCTCCCGAAGGGGTGAGAATAACATCGGTGGCATCGGTGGTGGCTACTACCACAATAGAAGAGTTTTGGTCGGAAGTATTGACAATATAATCACTGAAGTTGCCTACAATGGATTGAGTCCAGTCTTGAGTAGAGTTATGAGGAAATAAGATGGTACCATCCAAGCTTGAAGGAGTACCTCCAGTTTGAGCATTTAATAAGGTAACATTGATGTTGCGATCAGAAGTAAGCCTAAAACCCATATTTTCGGTATTACCAGCGGCAGAACCAGTAGTAATGTTGGCCACTGGAATATCAATATAGGTAGCACGACCTGCGGGCACTGCCTGATTGATGGTGGTGAAGCCTGTATTGGCTGGCATCGTAATTTCTACATTGGCGGCCGAGTCAGACACGACCATTACTCTCAAAGAGGTAGCCCCTGTATGAGGAGAAAATGCAAACCAGAACTCAGCACCTTCAGTAGCCACTTGAGCTTGCACCGATGAAAAAGAAATAATAGCAAATACCGCCAGTAACCAGCCGTACCTCAATGATTTGTACACTTTTTTCATGTGGAGTATATTCATTCTTTGATGATTTTATTCAATGGGTTTAACACTGCAAAACTTATGTGCTTCAAAAAGCGAAACCAGGGCGTATTTCAGAGAAAATATGCGACCAAACTTTCCTGCTTTTGATACAACGAATAGTTGAGGTTAATATTAAAATTCAATAGTAATTAAAAACCCCTATGCAAATAGCACAAAAATATAAAAAACAAAAAAATAAATGACAGACCACCAACACTTTAACTAGCAATGGGAGGCTGTCATTGAAACTTGTGCAAGAATTTGGCCTTAAATAAATAACTTAAACACTTTTCTGGGTAGCAATTACCTCAAAGTCATAAGTAATTTTAGCCGTTTTTTCCAAAATTTTGGCCACCGAGCAATATTTGTCCATAGAAAGTTCTACGGCTCTTTGGGCTTTTTCCTGACTTATGTCGCCAAAGAGTTTATAATGCAAGTGAATAGAGGTAAACAATGCGGGTGTTTTATCCTTTTCTCTTTCGGCAGTGACAGTTACCTTCACATCTTCCAGATTTTCCCGCTGTTTTTTCATAATATCTACAATATCGATGGTACTGCATCCGCCAATGCCTGCCAGCATCAATTGCATAGGGCGAAACCCTAGGTCATGCCCACCATTTTCGGGATTCGAATCCAATTGAATCGTATTGCCTTGCTCGTTGGTAGCTTGCATATGAAAAGCATCGTTGAGTCTTTCTACTTCTATTTTCATGATTTATTCAATAAAATGGGAGTTAAAACTATTTTTTTCTTGACATTTCATAGCCTTAAATACCTGGTTTAAAGCGTATTAACACGGCTTTCCCTATGAGTCATTTACTGAGATGATAAATGTCATTACAATCTACAATTTTAGGCTTTACCTTTGAAATATCAAAACAATATAACTGAACCACTAAAAATAAAAACTATGAGCGTATTACCCCATATTAATAGAACTTTTCAGCGAATAGGAGATCGCTACAATGACATTATAGATAAAAATCATTTCATGGGACGTAATGCATTCCAAGAAAACTGGATGGCTCCTGACAAAAAGATGGCTTTTGCCAACCTGAAGTCCAACGATAAAGAATATGTACTGGAAGTCGCATTTCCAGGATACCGCAAAGAAGACATTAGTATAGAATTAGAAAAAGATATGCTATTGATAAGAGCGGACAAAAAACACAAAGAAAATGTAAAAGAATCTGAATTTCTGCGCCAGGAATTCTGTCACGACTCTATGTTCAGGTCGTTTCGAGTAAGACCCAACATAGATGTAGAAAATATTAAGGCAGCGTTTGAGCATGGTTTGCTCACTATTACGCTACCTCAAAAGCATCCTTCCTCCGTTAAGCAAATCGAGATAAAATAGGCATGTAAAATGTTCTGGGGACGAAGTGTTAAGTGGATATTCTGCTTAGCACTTTTTTTTTGAGGTGTAGAGCATATTGCATTTGATAAAACTTCCATAAATTTGCTTAGATTACAACCTCAGACTTTAAATTATACTACAAACGTATGGAAGAATCTTCGGTACAGGACAAAATCACCGACCTGGAAGCAAAATTAGCTAACATGCCTTCTGATCTCTCTGAGGGAGAGACCCACCAACAATACAAAAACTGGTACAGAGATTTGGGAGAGGCTTATGCCGAAGCCAAACAAGCTGAAAAAGCAACACAGTTGTTTGAACAATTGCTCAACGAAGGTCCCCAAAGCTATCAGGCTTTGGCTGCTTATGAGTTAGGCAAGCTTGCTTTAGATGAAAGCAACTACCAAATGGCCAGTGAACGCTTTAATCAGGCCATTGCCTCGGGAAAAGAACGGAACGATGAGGAAACTTTGGCTAAAGCCCAACATGCATATGCCTACCTTATTTTGCAGTTTGGTCAAAACACACCTGTTCAGCAAGCCGCATTCAAGCAAAACATTGAGGAGGCCATTCAGCTATTCAGAAAACAGAAAAAGTACGAAAACCTAGGGAAAGCTTTCATGATGCTGGCAGGGTATGCCCAAGCGCACCTTACAATGTCGGAAGCCATTGCCCATTTACAGGAAATGCTGGCCCAGGCCCAAAACGACCAAGCGCCAGATTTAGAAGGTTTTATCCATTATCAGTTAGGGATGCACTACGAGGCTGACGAAAACTCGAAAGATGCTTTTAAACATTTTGAGCAAGCTTTGCATCTCAAAAATGAGCACAAGATTACGGTTGACTTGGGAGAAACCTATTATCACTTAGGAGCTTTGCACGATGATCAAGGAGAAACCGAAAAAGCGTTTGAATATAATGTAACGGCGCTTCGTCACATGTTAGAAATGACCGAGATGTCTACACATATCGGGATGGCTGTCATCTTTTTGCAAGCGGGCATGGAAAGTATTACCAATGAAGACTTGAAATCGGAAGCTGCTACATTGCTCGAGCAAGCCAAAGAGAAAGGATTGATGCCTGAGGAAGAAACTGGAGAGCAGCTGGTATACAATGAACCTAAAATTGGCGAAGTACTAGAGCAAACCCGGGAGCAAATGGAACAAGCTGAGGGGCTGGCTCTGGAAGAACTTAAAGAGAATTACGAAACTCAGAAAGCTGCATTACCCAAAGAAGCTGAGACTTTTGCCGAAACAGCTTATGATTTATTGGTCCGATTAGAAGAAGGCATTGATCGCTCAGTATTTTCGTTTTTGGCGCGTAAGAAAAACAAGGCTCGTCGGGCGGAACTGGAAAACACTTTAAAAGATGCGCAAAACACATTGAATGGTGTGTTAGAAAATATAACTGACGATGAGCAAAAAGAAAATGTAGAAGCTTGGTTGAAAAAGGTAGCGGATGATTTTGTGGAGTAGAAGACTTTATAAAAAGTTAATTGTTGCGTTTTGTATGGCGCAACAATTGACTTTTATTATTTTATTTAAATATGTTTAATCAGCTCCAATTGATAATCGGTAAGTTTTTTAAGACTCAGTTGGTAGACAGGAATGGTATCTTGATAAATACCCTGAATGAGCTGAAAGAAATTGTTGAAACTATCTGCATCAAAACTACTAATCTGGGTAAAAGTAAGGTGTTGATTCAGGTAGCTTTCCAAAGTCTCTTTTACTGGCTCGGTTATCAAAGATTCCCTCAACTGCACACCTTCTGGCGATTTTAAAAAAGATTTGATGCGGGTTTCCAGGCGGTTAAGCTCCCCATTGATTCGCAAAAATTCGTCATCGTAATTTACATTGGTAAGCTCAATATAAAGTTTGTGAATATTTACATAATATTCCCCAAGTCTGTCTGCGTTTTGCTGGTCTGCCATTACCTTTTTTACCTGCTCCTGATAAGCCTTGGGATCACGCGCATTGGCATTGAAAAACAAGAAAATTTTTTCATCATGTGCATCTAGTGCCATTTCTAACTCTTCTATCTCTCTCTTAAGCCAAGTAATGATCTTGCCTGATTTTTTGCGATGGTATTTTTGATTGTCAAACTCAAAATACTTGGTTTTGATTTCTCGGTTGGCAATGTTTTGTAGCACACTCAAGTCGTTTTGATCTTGCGATAACTTTTCTGCTTTTTTAGTAACCATCTCATTGAATAACTTATCAAAACGTAACGCAATTACATCCTTGGAAGATGATCGACTGGCTAATGTATCTACATCAAGACGCTTGATGTAACGCTGACCATAATATCCCTTGTAACGATCGTCTATGTTATATTTGTTTTGCTGTTCTTCGTATCTGTCTAGAAATCCTTCTCGAGAAACCTTTTCAAACTCCTTTAATTCTTCGGCTGGCAGGTTGTACAACAAGGAGGTTTGTTGTTTTTGAAGGCTTTCGGTATTCTGAAGGAGCGTCCAGGCACTTTCAACCTCGCGATAATCAGTAGGAGGGCTTTGCTGGAGGCTTTCTTCTCGCTCGGCCAGCGCAGGATGTGATGCCCACTGATCCTCGTAATTAACCCTTGATTTGTTGGTGTGTTTTTCCAAATCTTCCAGAGAAATGATCGGTAAGTTATTCTCTGATTTTAATTGATAGTTTTGAATTTGTTTGAAAATGAGCGAAGAGTGTAAGGGATAAATATTTTGACTATACAATTTTTCATCTACCAGTGTATTTAAAAAATCAATGGTTTGGGTATAGGCAGCATCGGTAAACTCTATTCGGCGCAACGCCGCAATGATGTTTTGGCTTCCTGCAATATTGGCAGCTATCAAATCAGCGTGAAACTCCATCTCACGTGATAAGCTCAGGTATTGGGTGTTGATAATGTTGTAGGCACCTCTTAATGCCCAACGAACAGTGCTACTGATGGCGTGGGTCAAACTCCCAAAAAAGCCCCAAAGACCTCCCTGGCTTCGCCAATCATCTACTAGTTTATCCCATTGGTCATAGTCGTATACCAAGTTGTAAATAATATGATTGGCGGTGTATACATAACTCCCAATGTTCATGCTTTTTTGCGAAAAATGCCCAAACTCGTGAGCCAACACGGCTTTAAACTCGCTCAAATTCAGACTATTGAGCAAGCCCAGGCCAATTTGCAAGTTTTTGCGTACTGGAAAAAACATGCTCCAAAAACTGGAATTATAAAATACCGAAGCGTTTACCTCGGGGATGATGAAAACTTTTTTGGGAAATTGAGTATTGGCTGCATTGGCTACTTCTCGAATGACAGCAAAAAGCGCAGGCTGTTCTTGCTCGGTGATTTGTATACGGTGAGGATTTTCGTTTCTGAATCGGGCAAATACAAATTTGATCATAAAAGCAAAAAACATGCCCCCAATGCCTATAACTCCTACGCCAATAAGGATGGTATAAATGCTTCCAATGCCCATTAATGCCAAACCTCCATAAATGCTGGCAATGAGAGCCACTACCGAAAGTGCCACAATGAGAAAATAAAAGACAATGAAAAGTACAATGGTGAGTACCACTCGCTTGGCTTGTGCCTTAAATTTGGGCGATGCCTCTACAATGGGTTGGTTTGTCATTTGATCAATTATTTTTGTGAAGATAATATATGCAAAATAAAGGGCTAATTGTAAAACTTCCCACTAAACCTCTACAATTTTTTATATTTGCAAATCAGTAAAGTTTAATCAGCAATTATCAAACATTAATCATTCAGTATTCATGAATCCTGAAAATTTAGAATCATACAATGCCGAGTTAGGGAACGACCCTGATTTGGACGGTAAATACCTGGGCACCATTACCAAAGACTTTGTAAAAGTAGCCAAAGTGCTCAAAGAGGCTTCTTACCAGATGCGTTCCCGAGGTTTTGAGTTTCCTATTTTCCCGGTAGCTAAATATAAAATACCAGTAGGGGAGTTGCTTTTTGAAGGAAAAGACCTGGGACTGGAATGGAATTATTTTGCTTCTTATAAGGATGTTTTTGTGCAAAAAGGCTTGATTACCAAACCCAACAAATTCGAATCGGCTTACAAAGACCCTGAAGAGTTTTGTTGCCTTTTTGTAGTAGATGATCCCTACACGAGTTTTATGTTTGTACCTTACCCCGAAGAGGAAGACTAGTAAAGAAGACTAGCAGAGGAAGATTAAAAATAAGACTAAAAACATGTTTCGTAAATTATTTTCAGGAGGAGGCGGCGCTACCTCAGAATTAATCGACTATAAAAATAAGTTGCAAGAGCTCTCTAGTATGTTACTTATCAATAGTAGTCGGTTGATTGATGGTGATTTTGCCGAAAGCGCTTTTATTTATCATATTTGGAAGCTCAACGAAGGAGATAAAGACAATCTCAAAGATTGGGAGTTCAAGAAAAAAGTAGAAGATGCCCAAAAAGAACTCAAAATGGTGTATACCTCCTTCAATAACCTAACCTTGGCCAATCCTGCACTGCAAACCGCAAGTGTGCAAAAACTATGTGAGCGGTGGGAGATTTTATTTCAATGGCTGAGAGGGAGCCTGCCTGAGGTGATAGGGTTAAGCGAAAGCGGGGTAGAAGACTTGTTTAGCATTGCCGACATTTCTCCTCTTGAAAACTACGAACCATTGGCCGAAGAGTTAGAACTTAAAAAACGCTTCCTGGATTTGTCTTTTCGTTTTGCCAAGAAGCCTAAACCTCAGGAAGAAGGTATTTTAGGTAAGATCCAACTGATTAAGCGAGAGATTATGGTTTTTATGGCCAATAAATGACTTTTTTATTCTGATGCGTTGATTTCATAGTACCCACCAGAATAAAAAAGTTCCGGATTGGTTTTCACCAGTTTTCCTTCGGGAAATGTTTGCTGTAGCCACTCCAAAAAATCACCTGCTATATAAAAATCACCCCATATTTTTCGCAGGTAGGGCATTTCAGTTACGTGCTTTAATCCACCAAGCCCATGAAGAGTTTCTAATTCCAATTCTTCCAGGGCTTGCAAATCTGCAAAGTTTTCGGGCAAAGGGTCAGTCCGATGAGCTGGGACTTGTTGATTATTGCTCTGGCCTAAAAAAAGCCGTTTTAAATCTGGAAAAAGACTCAACTGGGTCACTAATTCCTCAGGGCTATGTTGCCATCTGGCTGGAAAATGATAATTCCTTTCCCAATCTTTATGAATGTATAAATCTTTAATTAACAGCCCAAAATACTCTAAAGAGGTAAGCTTGGTAAAACTTTTGGGCAATCTTTCCATTTGATGCACCATCAGGTAAAGTTCTCGCAGCTTTTTGAGTTTTCCTATGCTGGCAGGCAAACCCAATAGAGAGGTAGTAGCCATTCTAAGGGTTCGCAAGTGTCGTAGGTGGTCAATGTCAGTAGGCAGTGCCCGTAACGCGTGATTTACAATCCCTAGGTGTTGGAGTTTACTAAAACTAATCAGCATTTTTGGAAACTGATGATCTGTCCAATGAATGTATAATGACCGTAGTGACGTATTTGAGGTAAGCTTTTCTAGTACTTCAGAAAGTTGATCAGTGTTATAGTTTTTGGCTAATATGGCTATTTGTTTTGCTTTTTGCCATCCTTCTTCAAAAAGCAAATTCCCCTCGTTTTCTTTCAAAGTGAGATGAGTTTCCTCAAAATTCTGGAAATGGTGAGGCATTCTGTCCTTTTGAGGAATTTCTATAGGGGCCATATCTTAAAAATAATCAAACTTTCCGGTTTCTATAGTGGCCGTAAAAAAGCTCTCAGCCTCAATGGGTTGTTGGTGCAAGCGACGCATCATAGCAATCTGGCCTACATGGGTCAGTACATCTGCTATGGGACCTTGCAATACCTTTTTTGCCGTGGCCAGCTTTAGCTCGTTTTGTTGGATACATTGATCCAATTCTTGGAGCTTTTGCTTAAATATGACTACTTCCTGCACAAAACCTTCCTGATGAATGGTTTGCCTATCAATGGCTTTAATGGCCGCAATGGTAAACTGCAGTACATTATTCATGTGATTGACCAATTCGGCAGGAGTGCGTACTCCTTGTCCCAGATCAAGGGTGCCAAACTGATCATCGGCTTTGTATGTCGCTTTTTGAAAACGATAGGCAATAGCCGCAAGTGCGTGGCGTAGTATTTCTTGCATGATTGATTGCGTTATTTCTTAGGTCTCTTTTTCCTTTTGCGCAAGATACCCAAGTGCTCTTTTAGGTATTTGGTAGCGCGAGCGCTCAAGTTTGCAGGAGCGGCATCGCTTTGGTAAGTTCTACCGTTTAGGCTTAAATAATAAAGATCGTTTTTCCAGATACCGGTTTCGGAGCGACCGCTCACCGCATACACTCCCCAACCGTTTTTCGTAAATATGAAAATCTCGTTGGCGTTGCCTTCGGTTTTGGCTTTGAATAGTAAGCCCCAAGTATTGCGACTCATGGTAAATTCCAGATTGTCGGAAATGTATACTGAACCAATAAACTCGTTTTGGTAGTAAGGATTTGAATCGTCATCCTTTCGCATATTTCGGGTAGTATCTACCTGTATATAATTTTTATAGGCCTTATGGTTATCCAAAAAATTGCGGACATCTGTAGTATCGTACAAAAAGCCTGGTTTTAGCCGATGTTGTTTCAGCGCATTTTGAGCTTTTTTCAGCAACGCGTTTACCTGATCATTGGCATTTTTCTTCTCCCAAAAGGGCGTTTTTTCTTTTTTGGTGGAATTCTCTTGAGTCGTCGATTTACCAGAACAACTTGCTAACAATCCAATGATGGTCAGCACAAAAAACAAGCGTAAGTAGTATAGGGCGTTCATGTGATTTTTTTATAATTAAGTAACTGTAAAGGTAATACTCCCCAGCTATTTTTTGCCCTTTAGTAGTTGATAAATTTCTGCGCTCATTTGTCTAAGTTTCACTGGGGCACAATTAGATAAAATGATGACCATGTCTTTCCCTTGAGAATCTTTTGAGTTGCCAAACATTGTGACCATAGCCCGATAGTCATTTACAGAGCCTGTGTGGCTGATTGTAAATGATTGTACCCCTTGGTTTTCCAAACGTTTATCGTTGATTACCCAACCATAAGCATAACGGTTCATATTGGGAGTAAACAATTTTTTGCGGAGTTGGTCATTGAGCAAACGACTGGTTTGAAAAGACTTGAGCCAGGTAAATAAATCTTCCACCGAAGAATGCACCCCTCCAGTAGAATAGGTGTTGGTTTGGCTACGGGGGCGATCTTTTTCATATCTAAAGTTTCCTTCGTTTCCTCTTAAATGATAACTCACCGCAAACTCGCGTAACTTTTCGGTGTAGTAGGTAAACCCGGTATTTTTTAGCCCTAGAGGCTTGGCTATCCGTTCTTTGATGAGTTGCCCGTAGCTTTTACCCGTGATTTTCTCGGCAATTACGGCCAATAAGATGTACCCCATGCTGCTATAGTGCATTTCCTGATTAGGCTTGGCGTGCATTCTCATTCTTGCAATGATTTTGGCGTATTGCATTGGGGTCAGGCTTTTGTACTGAAAGGTAGAGAAGCCTGGCCTTAATCCAGCATAATGGGCCAGCCCCGAAGTATGCGAAAGCAGTTGGTGAATGGTAATGGTGGCTTTTTCTGTGGGTAAAAAAGGCAAATATTGAATGGCTTTGTCGGTAAGTTTTATTTTACCCTCTTGCACCAATTGCAGTATAATCATGGAGGTAAATTGTTTGGATACTGAGCCCACCAAAAACTTGGTTTGACTGGTATTTTTTCGGTTAGTAGTTCTACGTGCCAACCCAACACCACCTTTCCATACGAACTGGTTATTTTGAGCAGCCAATATGGCCCCAGTAAAGCCTTCTTGTTGATGATACTTTTGCACCAATGCCTGAATCCTAGCCGCTTTATCGGGCGCTAATTCCCTATTTTGTTCAGTGATAGATGCTTCATTGGTAGATTTTTCCTGCTGGGCGGTAGAATGGCAAGCCCAAAAGCTTGGGAGCAGCAAAAGGTAAAGATATATGGTTACTTTTTTCATGAGATATGGTTTTTCTTTTAGGACAAGATAACCAAAATCTTTTGATATTGAAGAAATGGGATATGCCGAATCGTTAGAGTTTGTATTGATGTATTACAAAAACTCAGAGGGGGTGGAATATCCAATCATAGGCTTAAAGACATCTAATAATGAGTTGTCAATGGGAGTGCCCATGGTTAGTTATTTACCACAAGATATCAAAGGTTGGATCAAGCAAATGGGTATTAAAAATCTAAAAAGAGAAGCCGTTGGGGTGGCAACTATTCCCTGGAAAACACTCAAACAATTAGGGATATACCCCGAGAAAAATTAAAAGTAATCCGACGATTTCTTAATATAAAGTCTAAGTGTTAAAAAATCGCCGGAAAGCGCACGAAGTGATGGAGTCAGGACAAGGATTCAATTATTAAATGTCGACATCAACCGATATACCAAACCAACCTAAGGCATGATCCATGCTCTCAAAAAACTTGGTTTCAAACATATTAGGGATTTTGTGTGCTTCTTGCACAGTCTGTTGCCCCGATAGATTCGAAACCAGATCTTTGGCCAATATCTGACAGTACTTTTGCAATCCAAAACCTATCCAGGCTGGAGCCAACTGCTGCACAGTCCATTCTTGCATCTCAGGGTCTACGATATACATGCGATGAACCGAGTAATCCACAATAAACCGAGGCTTTTTCTCTAAGGTAAGGTCCTTAAGTTCCTCAATAAAGGTTTGGTACTCAGCTTGAGACATCGTCTCAGTAGAAGGTTTATAGTCAAACAAAAATAGCCCAGCTTCTTCGTAGAAGTAGTAGGTATTGAATTGGGTATCCTTTAGAACATTTTTCATAAAAATCACTCAATATTTATTAACAAAGTTACTTTATCATGGAAGCGTTAAAAAGCTAGATTTGTTTTGTTTTTTCTGTGATTTTTAAATAAAAGTAGTGTTTCTGTAGTAAAAAATGTTGATTTTATTCTGAGCGTGTTGTCATCAGGCTAAAATTTAAAACTTATCGATCCTCCAATGCTACGAACCTGAGGCATATTATAAAGATCAATCCCAAACCCATTGCTGTCTCCAGTGAGGTTGGTTTCAGGATCTACACCAGTATAGTCAGTAATAAGCAACAAATTGCGCCCAATGAGCGAAACGGTCAGCTCCGCAATGGATGACTTTTTGGTCCAAGCTTTGGGAAAAGTGTAAGCAATGATCAACTCACGAAAACGAATCCAGGAAGCATCTTGCATATTGGCTTCAGCAATACCGAACTCCCCAAAGGCAGTTAAAGGGCTTACTCTAGACACACTACCCGGATTTAAATTGTAAAAATCAACCGGGATATCGTTGGGAGTACCATCTAGTTTTACCCCAGGATATACAAAACCAGTAATCACGCGTTGATCCCCTGAACGTTTAGATACACCAAAATAATCCAGGCTAGCTTGAGTTCCGTTCCAGATATCACCGCCACGACGTACATCCCAGCGCATATCTACCCTCAAACCTTTCCAGCGCACACTACTGGTTACTCCCCAAAGCCAATCGGGAGTTGGGTTGCCTACTGTACCTGGAATGCCTAAAGTAGGGAAACCATCATTGGTGACGATGAGTTGTCCTTCGCCATTACGTTGAAAATTGTTTCCATAAAATACCCCATAAGGCTGCCCATTGGTAGCGCTGGAATGGAATTGATTGAATCCTCCCAAATTGATTCGGCTGATATTATCAGGTAAATCATTGACTACACTATGAAAACGGGTCAGGTTTACACCCACTACCCAGCTTAGTTGCCGCGTTTTAAGTACTTCCCCAGTCAATTGAAACTCCCAGCCGTCGTTGGTGACAGTCCCGCCATTTACAAGCTCATTGATGCCAATGCTGTTGGTATTATTGATGATCTGGTCGGTACTGGTGCTACTAAAACGGTTTCCCTGAAATTGTACACGGTTTCCAAATAGGTTCACTGTTACCCCAAAATCCAACATTGTAGTGGTTTCTTGACGAAGTTCAGGGTTATCGGCCGCTACTGAAAATGGAATATTGTTGCCATTGGTACCCAAAGCCAGGGTAAGACGAGAAAAGCTTATATTGGTTAGGCTTCGAGTATAAATATTGGCATCTCCACCAATTTGACTATAGTTAGCACTCAATTGAAACTTAGAAAATAACTTATTTTTTGGGGCAAGCAATTGTGCAAAGTCAATGGCCAATCCTGCGGAGGGAGAGAAACTCGAAACATTGTTGATAATAGAATGATTGACGTTTACTGCTCCAGCTTCCAGGAATATGCTTTTGAGATAGTTGACTGAAAACTGTAGATAAACATTTTGGATAGTTTGGTCAGTAGATACATCCGCAAGTCCAAAGTTACTACCTGTATCCAATGAAAAATCACCCAACGTGCGTAATGGGCTTACTGAAGCAACCTGTCTTCGGGTGGTTTGTGTACCACGCCAAAAACCTACACTGGCATCCAGCGCGAGGTTTTGACCAATTTGTCGATTGTAATGGAGCGCAGTTGTCAGATAAAAATCCGTTAAACTGTATTTTTGTTCTCCATAAAAGCCCTGATTGACCGCAGCCGAAAATACATCAAAAGCAACAGCACGTTCTTCACTACGAATATCGAAAAACAACTGACCATCCAAGCGCCAATGAGACGAAATTTTCCAATCCAGATCAAATTGAAACAATTGCCCATTTACATTGTCACTGTATGGGTTTCTTACCGAAGCATAAGGGTTTTCGACGCCCAATCGGCTAAAGCTACGCAAGCCATTGTCTAAGGGAGTAATAAAGGTAGATACCTCACGAATGGCCTGGAAGCCCGATCCGTTTTCGTTGCTATTGTCAAACGATGGCGGGGTGCGCATGAGTCCTCGAGTTACACTAGAGGCACCAGAGCCTTTTTGAATACGTTGGCCATGGGTGCTAAAAAGGTACAATTTACTCCCTAAAGTAAGGTTTGGAGACACTTTTAGGCTTGAACCAAATAATACGTGGTTGCGGTAAAAGGTAGACAGCGGCACAAAACCATTGCGTTGCATACGCCCAGCTGACACATAATATTGTTGTTTGTGAGTTCCTCCTCTCACGGTGAGATTGGTTTCAAAGGTAAAGCCCCCTACAAAAAAATCGTAAGGATCATAAGCTACTGCTGGCGAAGCTCCTCCAAAATTACTGGGAACAAGTCGGCCTTTGCGATCATATCCGTCTGGAATACCAGTATAGCTTAAGGTAGAAAGTGGCGGCCCCCAGGCGAATTGATTTTGGGTTTCTGGCCCTTGGTATATAGGGCGGGTGGTTCCTGGAAATCCCTGCGCATATTGATTTTGTAGCTCAGGTAAACGGTTGATTTGATCGGAACTAAACCGGGTAAAGAAAGTAACCGAAGGTTTTTGAAAATATTGGCCTTTTTTGGTTTGAATGATGATGGCTCCATTGCGGGCCTGCATACCATAGCGTAGCAATCGGGGCGAAAATGAGTTGATAACTTCTAATGATGCGATGTCTTGCGGGCTAATATCAATCAGGCGATTACTTTGGTCTACACTGGCTACCGAGTTGCCAATGGTCATATTGATGATGGGCATACCATCAATAATAATAAGGGGGGAGTTGCTGCCTTGAATAGAACGGTGCCCACGTAGTAACATTTGAGTAGCAGCCCCTGGCGCTCCCGATGAAGTTGTAATCCAGGCACCAGCCGATTGATTTTGGACGGCTTTGAAGATATCAGTAGAGTATTTGAAGTTATCGGTGGCGATTTGATGAGCGCCTACGGTGTTTATTTTTTGTGTTGGTTTAGTGGAGCCACACTCAATCTTTAACTGAATATTAATAACATTTTCTTCACCAACTTTTTTTTCAATATTACCACTTGAGCAGTTTACTGCAAAGAACAAAATCACATCCTTCTTGGCAGGGATTTCAATCTGATATTTTCCGTCCTTATCCGTAGTAGTGCCTTTTATGCCTCCTTTGATCACTATGCTGATGTCAGGCACAGGCGCTTTGCCATTCAAGATTTGTCCAGTAATGGTACGGGTTTGTTGGGCAAAAAGGGAGAGAGAAGCAGTGAGAAATAGTATAGTAAAAGATGTTTTGAGTAAAGTTAGTCTCATACACTTTGGGTTAATTTGTACTTGATTTGTGCCTACAAGATAAATTAAATCCCTATAACCCTTACTATAACCTGATTTTTTTGATTTTTCTCCTAAGTGTGTGTATTAAAAAAGCCCCACACTATGTAAGCGAGGGGCATCAACGTAATAAGTGTGTAAAATATGTATTGGTGAATGGAACTTAAATAACAGATGGTTTAGCAGAAAGGTCGTAACATTTGTAGAAGGAGAGAGGATGAATAAATACCTTAATAAGGTACCCATTTTTTTCTTCAATTCCTAATGACTCTCAAGCTAATTTTCTGCTAGTTAATGTTTAAACACTCACCCATCTCTTAGCATCTTCTATATTTTCAAAATACCTCACGCTTAATTGTTTGCGTGGCATATTTTTTTGAATTTCTTCTACGCTTTGCTGAATAGATAAGTCACCAATAAAATCACGAGAGGCGGTAAAGGCCATTTTCTTAATGCCTGATTTTACCAGATGAGGATTCAATTGGGCCACGGTCCACTCTTGCAATTCAGGGGGGATAGGCTTAGAAAAATGTTGGTCATTGCCTAAAAGTGCCTTAGGCTGTAGTTCTTTGAGTACTTCCATACACATGCACAGGATATTCTGAAAATCTTCATTACTCATAAAAGCAGTGTGTTTATTCCATTCCATATAAGCAATTTCACTGTGTAAATCCATTGATAATTGCAGGTATTTATTTTCCAAAAGAAGCATTGTGTTGTCGGTTTTAAGTGTGGAGGTTGTGTAAAGAATAATTTACTTATGTATACTCCACTTTTTGATAATCAGTGCGTCTTTTTCGGTAAATAGTACAATTATAATAGATAAATAGTTGGTTTTTGTAGATATTTGGCGGGTTGTGGTTGGAATAGTACAATTTTTACCAGACCAAAAATGTTAAATTTTAACATGGACTAGAAGCTAATTTTTATCAACTCTAGCATACAATGCCTAATTCTTTTTCCAAAGCTATTCTTCCTATTTGCGTAATGATCACTTCTCGGGTGTGAGCCTTCTTTCGAACCCATTGTTTTTCTAACATTGCTTGTAGCAAAGCAGCTCCCAATGCTCCTGCCAAATGGTGTTTTCGTTCGCTCCAATCCAGGCATTTGCGGGCAAAACTTCTTTTTTGGCGTTGCAGCGCATCTACATCGATATCCAACGACTGAAACCAAGGCTTGCCAATAGCCTCGGTTACGATGTATTGTTGATCGGTGATAGAAAGCACCTGGCGGGCTACGAGGCCTTCGGTAATTTTGACCCCTACTTTGCCTGCCAAATGATCATAGCAAGTACGAGCATAGGTCACCCCAGTAGCTGCAGGTCGTGGCTTGCGTTGGGGTAGGTTCGGAATAAGGCTGGCCAATGACTCTATCACTTGGGCAACCTCATCGTTGTAATAACGATAATAGCGGTGTCGTCCCTGTTTCTCGACACTTAGTAATTGAGCCTGAACCAGTTTTGCCAAATGATTGCTGGCTGCCTGTGGAGAAGTATTGGCACAAATAGCCAATTCGGTGGCAGTGTAGGCCCGCCCATCCAGCAAATTC
Source organism: Microscillaceae bacterium (assembly GCA_003483885.1). GTDB lineage: Bacteria > Bacteroidota > Bacteroidia > Cytophagales > Microscillaceae > Microscilla. The sequence goes on along the minus strand of DMXI01000475.1, from coordinate 3,305 downwards.
CAAAGCATCAAAGCACGAGATCGCTCACCCAGCAAAGAGGCCAATTGGGCAAACTGATTTTCTATATCTTCCATAAGCATTTGTTTTCCTTAGGTTTCCTTGTTTTCTTCCGCCTGCCGATGTTGCATCCAATCATCCGACACTGCTCTTCCTTTGTGGATATCATCTACTACCACAATCAATTGATGGTCATGGTCACTGTAGAGCACTTCTATATTTACACCAGCTTCGGCCAGCAAGCGACAAAACTTTCCCAGCTGCCCAGGGCGATCCTGATGAAGCCTTTGCACCAACACCTCGTTTACTTTTAATACCTCAATTCCAGCGGCTTGGAGTGCAATTTGGGCTTTTTGAGCATCTTCTACCAAAAAATGAGCAACCCCTTCCTGGTTGACTACCCAAGCACCGCCACCTTCTACACTTACAGCTGCATTGGCCAGGGCTTCTCCCATAGTGGCCAGACTACCTGGGTTATTTTTTAATTGAATGGTCAAATCTTTCATAAGTCTCAGAGATTTTTAAGGTAGGTAAAATATCAATAGAAGCACGGATAGACTGGGCAATAAAACACTGTTTGTGGGCTTGCACGTGCATTTTTTCAAGCTGTTCTTGGCTGGGAGCTTTTCCAGCACGGAAATCAATCACCGGTTTGAGTTGTATATGGGTAAATGCCAGGTGATTTGCTTGGTTTTTTTGTAAACAGCTAGTTGCTTCATCGCTATAATTGAGCACTTGATATCCTCCTTGAGCCGCTATATGAAGAAAAAATAGCATATGACAGCTGGCCACTGAGGCCAAAAAAGTTTCTTCTGGGTCTACCAATGCGGGATCGGACATGGGCACTGGCACAATATGAGGCGACGAAGACGCTTGTATATGTGCTCCTCCATCGAATTGCCACTGATGGGTACGGTGATAACAATGGTCGGTAAATGATTCCTGAGGATGCTTAGCCCAGGTTACTTTGGCGAAATGTTTCATAACGAATGTTTTGAATTTGACTCAAAAGTAACCCAGGACAAAATCTAATGCTTCATCTGGAAATGAAGTGTTGATTATTCATAAATGCGTACCACTTCACCGTGTTGATGACCTTCTACACTACGAATGAAACCACGCAGCATTTTTTGCATAGGAATAGGGTGGTGGCCAGGAAAATAGTCTCGGTATTTTTCTACTGAATCTTCTACCAAACCAGGAGAAACTACATTTAACCTAAAGTCTTTGATTTCGAGGGCTGCGGCCTGCACAAAACTATGAATGGCTCCATTGACCATTGCCGCACTGGCTGTTTTCACCACGGGGTCGTCGGCTAATATACCAGTGGTAAGCGTGATAGACCCTTGTGGGTTAAGAAAGTTTTGTCCCACACGTACCAGATTTACTTGTCCCATAAGTTTACTACGCAAGCCAATATAATAATCGTCTTCGCTCAACTCAGCAAAAGGAGCCCATTTGGCTTCGCCAGCAATACAAATGATGGCATCTAATTTACCTACTTTTTCTTGAGCATTTTCTAGCCCCTGCTGGATAGAAGCACTATCGGCCAAATCTATTTGCACATCGCCGCTATTACGGCCAGCAATCAACACTTCGTGCTTCGAGGCATAATGGTTTTGCACTACTTTACCAAGTGTGCCATTGCCTCCAATAATTAATATTTTCATCGGATAATTAGATTATTTATACTTTCAGGAGATACAAAATATAAAGTGTGACACACACCATATCGAAATACATAGCCAACTTCAGTTTTTTGGTGTAAGGTTTCTTAAAATCAGCCATCAACAGTAAAATTAGGCCCACTTTCCCAATAGTAGCCGCCAATATAATGGGTTCACGATACATAGGTTTGTAGCCAGCATATACCAACAAAGCTCCCACAGCAAAGACAACAAGCCCCCAGTGCCGAGCATAAAATTGCCCAGCTGGGCTGGATATTTTTACTTCGTTTACCTTTTCAAGCATAAGCTTGGGCAACAAAAATTGAAGTATCATCAAGGCCGTAAATGTTCCTGTGATGTAGAGTATAATATCAATATAGGGTGTGATCATAGATGGAAGGTGAAGAAACTAAAGCAAAAAAGCAAACCTCTTAGTCTACCATAGGGACGATTTCAGCATTTTTCTCTATTTATGCGCGTATTTTGATTTGATATTTTTGAACATTTAATCGAGTGTCTATGAATAATAACCTTGAGATAAACGAATCGACCGAAGCAAGAATGATGGTACAGGCATCAGATTTAGCAAGTGCGCTACCGATATCAACCGAAGACAGTTTTCCAGAGGTATTTGCCACCTCAAGAATGATTGCTTTAATGGAATTGGCAGCAGCCAGGGCTATGAAAAAAACACTAAACGCGGATCAATTATCCGTAGGAGTAGGGGTTGATATCAAGCATATGGCCGCGACTCCTAAGGGTAAAGAGGTGTGGGCAGTTGCCACTTTTACCGGAATGGAAGGTAAATTATATATGTTTACAATAGAAGCATTTGACGAGGCAGGCAAGATAGGAGAAGGTAGGCATAGCCGAGCCATTGTGGCTACGGAAAGGCTTCTGGCTGGAGCCAACAAACGCTTTGGTAAATAAATAACCTACATTTTACTTTTGATTGCCCTTGCTCTATCATCAAGGGCTTTTTTTATTCGATGATCGTCAAAAACTACGTATTTTTCTCTATTTACAGCCACTCCACAAACCACTACTTTTGTACTCGAAAATTAACTGACGATTTACCTTTTGATCTTCTCAATATCATAAGCCCGTGAATCTGTACTAACCTGGGAGAAATCTAAAAGCACTCAATTTTTGAAAATATACGCACGTCTAGGGCTCTAAGGTGAGATCATAGACATGTAAAGAACACTATGAAGTCTAATCGGCTTCTATTTTATAGAAGTTATATATCAAGCACAAACTCATGAAAACCAAACAATTGAAAAAAACACTCTTATTTGTTGGATGCCTTTTATTTGCCCTACAGGCGCAATCTCAAATTAGAATATTGGGTAAAAAAGTCCCCAAAGTACGCATTGGCAAAAAAAAGAATAAAAAAGGCAGCAAGAAAACCACAAACACGGCCAACTCCTCCTCCGAAAGCCAAGCGATAGACAAGGAAAAACTCAAGAAAATGCTGAAAGAAATGGAGATAGACAGCAAAGAGTTTAGCAAAGCTTATGTGGCCTTTAGGCATTATTGTGACGCATACCCCAAAGGCAGATACAGTTACTCGTCTCGAGAAGAACGAGAATCTTTGCTTTTGAAAGATAAACAAAAAATATGGCAGTTTGCCGATCAGGT
>DMXI01000545.1 GCA_003483885.1 Microscillaceae bacterium | reverse complement strand
AATTTCTCTGAACACTCTTAATCAATCATTGTTCCTCACTCCATCCTTTAGTTCTTTCTACGGCCTTGAGCCAACCTTTGTATAATTTTTCTCTTTTTTGTGGGGTTATTTCAGGGGTAAACCATTTTTCCACTTGTCTTGTGCCTTTTATTTCATCCATACGCCACATACCTACCGCGATGCCCGCCAGATAAGCCGCGCCCAATGCGGTAGATTCAATTACTCGAGGGCGTTCTACTTCTACCCCCAGTATATCGGCCTGAAACTGCATCAATACATCATTGGCCGAAGCACCACCATCTACTTGCAGCCTTTTCAATTCAAGGTCTGCATCTTTTTGCATGGCTTTCAACACATCTTTGGTTTGGTAAGCCAGCGATTGCAAAGTGGCTTTGATGAGATGGTTTTTATTGGTATCGCGGGTAAGCCCAAAGATGGCTCCGCGAGCGTACATATCCCAATAAGGTGCGCCCAGGCCAGCAAATGCCGGCACTACATATACATCGTCTACATCACCCGCCTTAGAAGCAAAGTAGGCTGAGTCGGGTGCTTCATCAATGATTTTTAGGCCGTCTCTCAACCATTGAATCGCAGCTCCTGCAATAAAAATGCTTCCTTCAAGGGCATAAGTTACCTTATAGTCTAGCCCCCAGGCAATGGTCGTAATCAAACCCGACGGGCTTTGAATTGGTTTTTCACCAGTATTCATCAACATAAAGCACCCCGTACCGTAGGTGTTTTTGGCCATTCCTGAGCTAAAACAAGTTTGCCCAAATAAAGCAGCTTGCTGGTCGCCTGCTACTCCAGCAATAGGGGCACTGGCTCCATCAAAGTGTACATCCCCATAATGATCAGAAGAATTTTTTACTTCAGGTAGCATTTCACGAGGAATATCCAGTGCTTCCAATAGTTTGTCATCCCATTGCAACGTCTTGATATTGAACAACATCGTGCGCGAAGCATTGGAGTAATCGGTGGCGTGTACCAATCCTTTGGTAAGCTTCCAAATAAGCCAGGTATCCACCGTACCAAATAGTAATTCACCTTTTTGAGCTCTTTCTCGGGCGTTGGGTACGTTATCAAGGAGCCATTTTACTTTAGTGGCCGAAAAGTATGCATCTACCACCAGTCCGGTATTCTCTCGAATATAGGGCTCCAGGCCTTGTTCCTTCAAAGTTTCACAAATAGCGATGGTGCGTTGGTCTTGCCATACAATGGCATTGTAGATGGGATCTCCCGTTTCTCTATCCCAAATAATGGTAGTTTCGCGTTGGTTGGTAATGCCAATGGCTTGTATTTGTTTAAGCGAAACGTTGGTTTTTTGCATCAGCCAGCGGAATACTTCCCATTGAGAATCCCAAATCTCTAATGGATCATGTTCTACCCAACCTGGTTGAGGAAAAATTTGGGTGAATTCTTTCTGACTCATGCCTTGAATCTGGCCCTGAGCATCAAATAATACCGCGCGGCTACTGGTAGTGCCCTGATCAAGGGCGACGATGTATTTGTTCTTCATAGTAAAAACAGCGTTAGGGATGCTTGATAGTACGGTAGGCAAGTTAGGGATTTTTTTGTATTCGTAAAGCAGAGGATTCAATAAGAAGTATCAGGGTTTTTCAAGAAATGAGGAAAATTATACCTCTCTGGGGGGTAATTCTACTTTAAACAATATTTCGGGGCAAATAAAGATAGAGTGAGGGTAGCGCATTTCGTTGGCCGAAAGAAGCTCTAAATCCTCAAAAGGTTGGAAGTACAAATATTCGGCTTTGCCATTGGTAAGCATCATTTCTGGGTGCCATACCCGGTAAGTACCCAGCTTGCCATTGGTGCGATAATAAAATCCTTCGATGGGATGAGTCAAAAACAATTTCATATGACTCACACTTTCAAAGCCTTCGGCAATGGTGACTGCCTCGGCGGTATCTTGCAACTCGATGCGGGCCTTGCCCCACGAAGAATGAATGTGAATTTTATAGGTTTGATAGTTGCCAGTTTGGTTGCGTTTAAACTCCGTAACAAACTCACCCCGATGCCAGGGCATTTTCCATAACCGACGAGGCAAATTGTACCAATAAGACCCCAATACGGTACCAAAAAACCAAACCACATCTTCGCCTGTGGTTTTATCTACAATGTAGGCCCGGTAATTTATCTGGCCAAACCGATAGCGAGGGGAAGGAGAAATATTAGGAAATTGGAAATCACGATCTATAAAAGGAACAGCACTCACAAAAGCACGCGGTTCGCCATCCACTTCTAGTACTGGAATATCGAAACGATCTGGGATATGAGGGCGTAAACGCTCTACTGGCAGGGTATAGTTAATCAAGGCAAAATGGTCGAGCGTAGTTTCAGCCGACCATCTGCCTTCATTGATTTTTGTTTGGATGCGTTCTCGTAACTTTTCTTGATACATAAAAAAATAGCGCCTAAATATCCCGAATGCGGCCGTTTTGTACTGCGCTGGCTGATAGTTTAGCCGTAGCTTTTACCAAAAATATAAGCGGAGCAAATCGAGGGTCTTTAGTAAAACCTTCTTTGTAACGGTAATAAATTTGTTGGCAAATGACCCCTAATTTAAAGGAGGCAAAGGCATAGTGGAACACCATGTTTTCGGGTTTAATACCGCTTACTGCTTCGTAGCGTCTTACCATTTCGTCACGATTCATCACCCCTTCAAAAGCGCGAATACCAAAAGCCCGAAGTGGCTCAGGATCAGTAGGTTCGCTAGTATAAGCCAAGGTTGTAGCCAAATCGCTCAAGGGGTCACCCACCGTAGACATTTCCCAGTCCAACACCGCCTTGATTTGTGTCATGTCGTCAGGGTTGAGCACGATGTTGTCGTATTTGTAGTCATTGTGGATAAATGATACCTGCTTGGTTTCTGGGATATTGCTTGGGAACCATTCTATTACCCGATCCATATCGCGGATGTCATCAGTTTGAGATTTTTTGTAGCGATTGATCCAACCTTCTACCTGACGCTGCATATAGCCATCGGGCTTGCCTAGTTCTATCAATCCGGTATCGTGTACATTGATTTTGTGCAGTTTTGCCAGGTTATGGATAAAGTTTTCGGATAAGATTCTGGCTTCCTGGCGAGAAAAATCTACTTTTTTGCCTGAGCGTAAGATCACCCCTTTTACCCGCTCCATGACATAAAAAGGCGCGCCTATTACAGATAAGTCTTCAGTATAGGCCAATGGCTTGGGAGCTTTGGGGTATACTGGGTGTAGTCGGGACAATACTTTGTACTCCCGGCCCATGTCATGTCCTTTGCTTATTTTTTCGGCTCCAAACGGAGGGCGGCGTAGTACTAACTCTTGATCGCCTAATTTGAGTAAGTAAGTAAGATTAGAAAAACCACTGGGGAACTGCGAAACTTCTAACTGAGCGTCTTTGGTATTTAATTGTTCGTTTAAAAAAGCCTGTAAATTCTCTACATTCAATTCTTCTCCTTCACGTATATCTTTGGCTTGGTCAATTTTTGGTTGGTCCATCAGCAATATAATTTTTTTACAATTGGTCTTGTTAGGAAGGGTAAAAAAATAAATTACCGATTTTGAGGGAGAGATTTTATTCTGAGACGAGGCACTTTTTGCGAGCGTAGCCATTGCTACGGTCAAAAAAAGTAACGAAGTATCAGGATGGAAGATCACCTCCAAACTGAAAAGTTATTTTTTGTCCGTTCCTTAGCTCTTAAATTAAAGATATTTTTTCAAATACCGCAATATTTTAAATATTTGGACTCGTTTGACCGATATCTATTTTGTTTCCCTTCTTTTTCGGGCAAAGTTCGTACTGATGATTTGAATTTCACTTTCATGCAATACAAGTTGGTAACTGTACAAATCAGAAGTGTGCAAGGAGTGTGTAGTCATCGCCTGATGTTGAATCATTAAGTTTCATTATATTATAAAAACTGAATCAAAAAGCAAGAGCTACTCTGCTTTTTTTGTTGTATTTATTACAGTAATCTGTTTAAGTATAGAGACAAAAAATGTTTATATGCTTATACAAAGGAGGTTTGTAGAGCTTGAACTCTGAAAAATATTTAAATGATTAGTTTATGACCAATCGACAGTGATTTTACTATTAGTCAAAAAGTTTGTCCAAATTTTGTTTTGTAAAAAATGAATATATTTCTTTGCAGCCACTTTTGAAGAATGATTGACCAAAGAATTACTAACCAACTAAACTAATGACAGAACAAAATGAAATTATTAAAATGGAATGCCTGGATGGTATGTCTGGCGTTTATAGCGGTTTTGGCGAGTTGTCAAAATCAATCAGAAAAAGTCGCTCCCAATACTGCTAACAATAGAGCGATTAGCAAAGATGAAATTGCTTTGCAAGTAGTAGACTTACTCCAACAAGCAACAAGCCGGGGCGAAGTAATTCGTTCGCTCAAAGCGCAAATGCCAAGTGTAGCCTTGGCTACCGTGCTTGATAATGTAAAGGGTCAGGGAATTGAGAATGTGGCTACTCAAAATCTGCGTCGCATTGTACAAAAATCAGAGGCGACTTACAAAAACGTGAAGTCACCCGAGAATGTAGAAATTCCTGAGTTGTGGTTACATCAGCCACAGGCTGCGTTAGATTTTTCAAAATTATTGGTGGCTTATGCGCCCAATGGTAAAAACGAAGCCGATTGGAAACAAGTAAAAGCGTATACCTTAGACAAAAAGGTGGTGTACCTTGACCCATTTAAGGAGCCAGAAGTACCCGTAGTAGTGGTAGAGACCGATGGCTTTGAAGCATTGAAGGTAGAAGCCGCCTTGATGAATGAGGAGTTGCAAAAATCTGGAGTTCAGCGTTTGATCAATCGCAACGAGCAAGCCAAAAGAACAACGGGAGGATTGGCCACGACCAAACTGGATCGTATTCGTTTGAATGACGACAAAGAGCCTTGGATTTCTGGAGCGGCCGAAGTATACGCGATTACTTCAGGGATTCGTGGCTCAAATAACGAGGCTCAGATCAATGTGATTCCCATGTATTACCTGGATAAAGACGGTACCACTTACTATCCAAATCAGGTACTACTTTTTTGGGATGACTACAGCTATCAAGCAGCTAATATCCAATTGTTTGAAAAAGACGATAATTACAATTACAAAGAAATGGTAAGGATTATTGTAGATGGGGTATTCCAAATTACAGGTACTTTGAGTGGTCAACCCATTGTAAATGTATTGGGGCAAATCGCCAATGCAGTCATTCAGGCAATGCCTGATCAATGGTTTACCAACAACGATGACTATGTAGATTCGTTTTACACCATCGAAAAAACCAGAACTTACCGTAATTACAACGGAGCTGCCGGAAACGCAAATGTGGATTTAACGCCCTATGTGATTCCCGCTAACTAATTGATGAATCAATCAATTACTCAATCTAATTCATATTACACTTAACCTTTAGTTGGTGGTCTTTGGTTGTTAAATTATGAGACATTCCGAAAAAGCAAAACCCGGTGAGTTTATAAAAACTTACCGGGTTTTTTTATGGATGATAAATTACGTTCTCCGTTGTGGGTGGCGCACGTCGTCCTCGCGTGTGCCTGTATAACAATAGCTTATTGCTTCACCACTTTTTGTACATAGTATTGATTGCCTACCAGTATTTTCAACAAATAAGTTCCTCCTGGCATTTGCGCAAGTTGGGTGTTTAAGCTCTCTTGTACTGCTGATAAACCACCTTTAGTTTTGAAAATACTTCGTCCTTGCAGCGTAGTTATTTCGGTAGTCATCGGTAGTTTGGTTTCCAGCGCCGACCCAAATCCTAACTTTACACTTTGGGTAGTAGGGTTGGGGTAAATGGTTAGTTTTACCAAATCGGCTCCTTTCACAAATTTGATTGGGCTGTAAGAAAATTTACCATCTTGGTCTAGTTGTTTCAAGCGGTAGTAAGCCGAACGCAGCGCGTCATTGTCTACAAATTGATAATCAAGACGTTGCTTGCTGTTACCTGCACCATCTACGTAGCCAATTTTCTCAAAATCAACCCCATTTTCACTTTTCTGAATTTCAAATCCAGCATTGTTGATTTCAGACAGCGTTTCCCAATCGAGACGTACTACATTTTGACTCACTCGACTGGCCTCAAACTGAGACAAAGTGATGGGCAAGCCCGAAGTACCAATGCTCCCCGTAAGCACTTGACTAAATGAAGTAAAACCAGTAAGTGCGGTAAAAGTAATCACTTTGGTAGTATTACTGGCGCTATTGGCACCTCCCAAAGAACTTCCCCAGCTACCATCTGAACCAGAATTACGCTTAAAAATCTGAAGATTACTCGGGGTAACTTCATCATCGGCCGATACCTGATCACTGCCAAGAAGCGTGACTTCTACAGTTGCTAAATTATCAAAAGTAGCATTAGCCCCGTAGTTATGAATGACCCAATAAGAACTAGCTGCGGTAAGCGTGGGGTAAATATTGGGGAAACTATTCAAACGAGTCACTACCACATCTCCGCCAGGTACAGTTCCAGCGCCAAACACAATCCGCATTCCGGTAGCTCCAAAAGTAACATCCTGACTGGCCGTAGAAACATTGGTGGTATTACTGGCTCCACGACCAATAGGCGCCGTAGAGGTAACAATGCTTGGGGTGTTGTTATAATTTGCGGTAAACCCTCCCACAAAATCAAATGCCTCAGTACCACTGGTTTCATTGAATTGCCAGTTAGCAATCAGATTGGCTTCATTACCAAAATTGATTAAGTGCATATTTTCTCGTATTTCGGTAATACTTCGGGCCGCAGTTGTCCACATTCTCCATTCGTCTATACGACCATTAAACCCGCGAACTCCGCCTGTGGCGCTTCCTAAGTAAGTAGCTACCGTAGGTGTTTCTGGAGTGGTAGTATTGCTGAGGTCTTGCTCTACCCCGTCTATATAGATAAACCAACTATTGGCTCTACGAACCAAGGCAATGTGCACCCACTCGCCCACCGTCAGCGATTGCCCCGAACTTAGCTCGGTTACCGTAGCCGTATTGTTTCCAATAAAAGCAGTTACATTATTAGATTCATTCAATCCAACCCCGTATCCTGTAGTATTGGCCGATTCTGATTGTCCATTGTAGAAAAATACCTTATCGGCGGTAGGACCACCACCATCCCAGCGAACCCACCCTTCGATGGTAAAGTCATCCGTTGCATTAGACACCAACGTTGCCGTACTGAGGTGTTGGTTGGTACCATCAAAAGTAAGGCAGTTGCCCGCGTTCGCGGTTAAGCCATTTTCGGTAGTTCTTACCACCAAATATTGTCCTATCTGGCTAATGCCATTAAACACAATGGTATTGGCCGTAACCGAAGCTGCCTGGGCCACTACCAAAGTCCAGGTACCGTCCGCGCCTACATTTCGGCGATACAAGGCATAGTTTCCGGCAATGAGCTGGTCAAAAGTGTTATTAGGAAATGTAAACGTGACATTGGCGGTAAAAGTAGCCGAAGCATTGGCCTTGTTGATAGTCCACATTGGGTTTTGGTACAAGGTAGTTCCCGTAATGCCAGTGGTAGCATTTGGGTTGAACTGCTGATAAGTGATTGTGAAATTCTCGGTAGCCGAATGGGCCGAAAATACCAAACTGGCGTTGGCTCCTGCAAAGTTTTGGGTGGGAGTACCAGCCGCTACGGAATTGCTTTCGGCCGAACCAGGGCGTCCCACATTTGCGGTAGAGTTATTCGTTACATTGGCATTGCCTTGTAAGGTTCCGTTGTTGGAGCCAATGTCGTCGTTGCTATCTCCATTAAACTGCCAATAACTCACAATATTGGTTTCTGAGCCTTGCAAAGTCAAGTGCATATTTTCTCTGATCTCATCCGCAGTTCGAGCCGAGTTCCAAATTCTTACTTCATCTATGTTTCCATTGAAGAAGTCAGCTCCAGGAGCACCCGCGCCAATTAATAAATTTTCGGCATTGGTAAGCGCCAGTCCTGTATTGGTGGCTCCACTTACCAGTTGTACCCCATCTACATACAAAGTCAAAGCGCCCGTAGCAGTGTTGTATACCCCTGCTACATGAGTCCAATCTGTGGTAGACAGCGTAACCGATCCAGCAGTAGTGGTGCCATTTGCTCCTGCATCTTCCACCGTCACACTTAGGTTGTTGGTGGTAGCGTTGTAAGCCAGTTGATAGCCGGCTGCACCATTTCTTTTATCTACAATCACTTGGTTACCAGTACCTCCGTTGTGTTTTACCCAGGCCTCTATAGTCAGACTTCCGCTCGCAATATCCAGCGTAGCATTATCAGCCACTTCTACATAGTCTCCTGCACCATCCAAGGTAAGCATAGTTCCTCGCGAGTTATCAGGAGCGGCTTCACTGGTACGTACCACCATTAGTTGACCAATCATTGTATTGTCAAATCCAGTAAAAGTAATGGTGCTGTTGGTAATGGCAGTAGCCGACAAACCAGTAATGGTCCAGGAGCCATCTGCGCCCATATTACGACGGTACAATTGATAGTTGGCCAATACAAATCGGTTGGCAAATACATTGGTAGGGAAAGTAAAAGTAATATCCCCCGTAAATGTACCATTGGTAGTAGATTTGTTAATGGTCCACATGGGGTTATCAAATAAGGTAGTACCTGTAATCCCAGTGTTTACATTAGGTGTAAACTGTTGATAAGTAATCGTGATATCATCTGCGGCGACGGCCTGTGCTCCAGTAATATTAATGGCTACATTCGCATTGGCCGTAAAATCCTGATTTCCGGTAGTGGTAGTAGGCACATTGATCGTTTGCGAAGCTCCAGGGCGTCCTACATTCGCGGTAGAGTTGGTGCTTACACTTGCATTGTCATTCAAAGTACCATTATTGCCTCCTATATAATCGTTGGCATCATTGTTAAACTGCCAGTAACTTACCAGATTGGCTTCGGTACCCAGGGCAGTCAAATGCATATTTTCTCTGATCTCATTCAGGGTTCTGGTTGCACTCCAGATTCTTACCTCATCAATGTTTCCGCTAAAAGCATTGGCGGCTGACTGATTTGCCCCAATTCTTAAAGGTTCGGTACTGGTAATATTTAGGTTGGCGGTAGAGGTTGTAGGGCTACTGGCAATCCCGTTGATATAAAGCACTACTTGCCCGGTAGATGCGGTATAAGAAGCCGCAATGTGTGACCAGTCCGTAGTAGAAAGTGTAGTAACGAATGTAAACTGGGCCTGATTTGCGCCCGCATCTTCTACGGTAAATACCAGGCTTGATCCCCCGTTGTACACCAAGTCATACCCTTGGCCTCCATTACGTTTACTCAACAGGGTTTGGGTACCTGTATTGCTGGCAGATTTCACCCACATTTCTATAGTAAGATCTTGGTTGTTAAAGTTGATACTGGCATCATCGGCTACTTCTACGTAGTCTCCAGTACCATCCAAGGCAAGCATTTGGCCACGAATAGCATCTGGCTTGTCTTGCTCTCTCACTACCAAAAACTGTCCAACCATTGTCACTCCTGGGAAAGTAATGGAGTTGGCAGTTACCGAGGAAGGCACAATGTTTAGTTTAGTCCAGTCACCATCGGCTCCCATTGTACGATTGTAGAGTACATAGTTGCGAGGCACCAAGTTGTCAAACGTGTTGTTGGGGTAGTTGAGCGTGATATCGGCGGTGAAAGTGCTCAAGGCATTGGCTTTGTTGATGGTCCACATTGGGTTCTGATAAGTTGTTTCAGATACCGTGATACCATTCGTAGCATTAGGGGTAAACCTTTGGTAAGTCACCGTAAAATCCTCTGGGGTAGAATGGGCGGTAAAGTTCAGGGTGGCATTGGCATCGGTACCCGTGGTAAAATCAATGCTACCCACAGCGCCACTACCCACCGTTTGGGTATTGCTGGCACCATTTCTACCTGCGTTTACGGTAGAAGCCACAAAACTAGCATTGCCTTGCAAAGCACCCGTATTGTTGCTTACCAGCTCGGCAGTAGTACTGCCCGAAGCTTCACTAAATTGATAATAACTTACCAATCCAGTTTCATTACCCAATAAGGTCAGGTGCATATTCTCTCTAATCTCGGTCACGGTTCTCATTGCGTTCCAAACTCTCACTTCATCGATGTTTCCATTAAAGGCATTGGCGGCCGATTGATCTGCTCCAATCCTTAATGGCAATGTATTGGTAGTGTTCAAACCAACAAATCCAGTACCGATGACGTCGGTTTGTCCATTCACATAAAGGAAAGGATCTCCAGTAGCACTGTTGTATACCACTGCAATATGGGACCAATCAGTAGTAGAAAGGGTCGTATTGACGGTAACTTGTGCTTGATTTGCCCCCGCATCTTCTATGGTAAATACCAAACTTGTTCCGCCATTGTATACCAATTCATACCCTTGTCCTCCATTCCGTTTGCTCAACAAGGTTTGAGTACCTGTATTGGTAGCAGGCTTCACCCACATTTCCACCGTAAAATCTTGATTGTTAAAATTAATGCTTGCGTTATCTGCTACTTCTACATAATCGCCAGTGCCATCTAATGCCACATAATTGGTCCGTCGGGTATCTATGGCAAATGCCGTGACCTGAATATCATCAATGGCAATTTCATCGGCTTCGCTGGAAGCAGATAAATCATTGTCCCATCGAATGTACAGATATTCGTTGTTGCCCAACCTCAAACCACTGATAAAACCACTAATGGCATTGGCTGTTGACCAACTTGCCCCAGTATTGGTGGTAGGGGAGGTAAAGGTAAATGCAGGAGCCGCCGTGTAGTTGATTCCGTCGGTACTGTATTCTAAGTTGATGGTAGAAGCAATGTCTTGGTCATTAAAGACATATAAGTTGTAGGCAATTTGAGCAGCAGTAATAGTAGAGCCCGTTTGATTTTGCAGGCGAAGTACTGCTTTACCATTGTCAAAGTCGGTTCCATCGGCCTGAAACCCAAAAGCAGTATTACCATTGATGTCAAAAGCGTACAAACCACCAGTAGAAACCCCACCAGTGCTGCTGCCACGAGCATAATCCCCGGTAGTATTGGTTTCTCCACTCAGTACTTGCCCTTCACTCATTCCCGAAAAGGTCCAGTTGAGCGAATGAAGTTGGGCAATGGTAGGAGATGACGAAACCCCAGTACCCGTATAGTTGGTAAAATCCAGCGTAACAGGCTTCTGCAATTCTTCTATGGCAATAGGAGCGCGGGCGGTTCCAGTACCTTGAATGTTAAAAGTATAAGTACCCTCATCGCAATCATCACTTTGAATAGTAATGGTCGCTACAAAAATCCCCTCATTGTTTGGTAAAAATTTAACTTCGAAGGTTTGGCTTGCTCCACCAGCCACTGTACCCGAAGAAGGCTGGGTCACGGTAAAGGCACTACTTCCCGTACCACTAATGGTGACAAAAGCACTGGTATTGAGTAAACTTAGGGCTTCTGCTCCGGTATTGGCAATGGTAAATGTACGGGTGAGGGTGGTATTAGCGCTTACATCGCCAAAATCAGTAAAATCAGCAACCGCTGGAGTAACATCATTGTTCACAATAGAAACTCCATTGCCCTGAAGGTCAATCTCCCGGTTGAGATTCACGCTGGGGCTTCCTGCTACAAAGTTAGAAGTAGCATTGCCCAAACTTAAATCAAAATTTGTAACGGCTCCATTACGGGCATTGGCAGTACCATCGGTTACTGTAAGAATCGCCGCGTTGTTGCCCTCAGCGGTTCCCTGATTAAAACTGTAATAGGCTTCCAGCCCAGTTTCGGTACCTGCTAATTCACAACGAAGTTTGGCTTGAATTTCTAATTGGCTACGAGCCACACTCCAGATGCGTAACTCGTCTATGGTTCCGTTAAAAAATCGGGTGTCATCTATATTTTTACCAACCAATACCGTATTTGCAATGATATTGGTATTGAAAGAACCACTGACAGCTGCTGACTGAGCATCAATTGCGCCATCTACATAAAAAATAGCGTCAGTAATATTGGGTGTGCCATCGTTGGTAAAGGTGACTGCTACGTGGTGCCAATTACCATCAGCAATATCTGCAGTACCCGTTTTAGATTTCCCATTGGCAGTAACAAATAGCTTACCCCCGTTTACCTGTACCGACCATTCTTCGCCATTGCTGGCCCCCCAACGAGTAATGACCTGCGCATTGGTATTGTCTGAAGTTTTGATCCAGGCTTCTACTGTACGGGCATCAGTGCCACCAATACCTGCGTATCCGGTTACATCTACAAAGTCATTGGTGCCATCAAAGGCCAACCCATTGTGTCCTACCGCATTGCCGCTTAAGGTAATTACTTGATCGGTTGCCCCCGCACTACTGAGGGTAATGGTGGCAGTTTTAAATCCAGCCGTGAGTCCTGGTTTAAGCCTTACATAGATGGGCACTGGTTCGCCGTTCAAATCGGAACCATTACGAGTCAGCGCAGTAAGTGTTGCAAAGAAATTGGTATTGTCGGTGGAGATTTCAAAATCTGTAGTGGGGTTTAAAACAATCGCAACATCTGCACTTAAGTTTTCGGCGGTTACCAGAAAACTTTGCGAAGCAGACGGGTTAGCAGTTGCTTCGGTGCTGACGCTAAAATTACTTAGGCTATTAGTAGAAACTGCAATGGTAGCTCCTATCGCGTTGGTGGTTCCATTGATGGCCAAATCGTTGCCTGTTCCTTCAAAACCAGCACTACCCGCAGGGCCTGTGGCTCCTGCTCCATATAACCTGAAGGTAATGGGTTGGATTAGGTTCTCAAAACCAGTTAGCGCGATGTTTTGGGTTTCAGTAGAAGTTCCCGTTACACTAAAGGTTGCTAAATCAGTTGCATAATTGTCTAAACTGCTTCGCAATGCAAAGCTATTAGGCCCAGTGCCAGAGCGTTGTAGGTTTAAGACTAATGAACTTAAACTCATAGAAAAGCCATCATTGGCCTCAATTGTCCATTCAAAATATTCATTATTAGTAATAGCGTCAGCAATGGTGGCCACATCCCAACTGTTGGCATTGAAACGGTCTGCATTCGTCGCGGCTACAATTCCCGCTCCTCGGGTAATTTCATTGCTGGGAGCAGTAGTAGATATATTGGCACCTTGGGTAGTAGAAGCGAAGGTAGCCTCATTCCCGGCAATTCCGTTAAACTCCCAGGCCAATAAGGCTGCTCTCGGTGTTACACTGATTTCTACCCCGGTGCTCCAGGTGGTGCCTTTGCGGGCAAATGCCTTAAAGAAATAAGTCGTGTTATCGGTCAGCAAAGTGATGGTTTCGGTAGTGGCAGTACCTTTAAACACCACAAACTCAGAAGACCCAAGGTCAGTGCCTGAGCCAAAAGCAGCATTGGCGGTGTAAGCGGTACCATCCCCTGTGGGAATGTTGGTAATGGTGCTGCCATCTTTGGCCACTACCAAAATCTCATCGTAACAATTACCATTGATCCAATTGAGCACTACTTGGGTACTTAAAGGAATACCCATAAGGTTTGAAACATTGGCAGGAGTAGTACAAGCATTAATGGTTTGCGTACCACCTGCACTGGCTGTGCCTGATTGACTCACTACTCCCGAAAATGTGAGATCGCCGGTGGTAATAGCGGTATTTACTTCTATAGTATTGGAAGCCGTAGCCAAAGGATCTACATTAGTCGTAATAAAAAAGTATCCAGTAGTACCACTGGTAATGACTTGAGACAGAGAGGCAAACGACTGAGCACCTGCTCCTAAGGCACTTGTAAGCGATCCAATGGCCTGATCAGTGGCCGTATTGAGAGTATTATCATTAGAAAACCACAAAGTAAAAGCGTTGATATCACTGGCAGCATAAGTGCCTGCTGAAGTAAAATTTACTTGGGTAAGGGTGGCATCGGCGTTGGTAGCCGAAAGATCAAAGGCATAAATGACGTGGTTGTTGGTTCCTTGTAACACGTTACCTGTGGCTACTGCCACACTACTTGCCAGGGTAACATTACTGGTTTCTATCCCAAATGTGAAATTGTCAAAAGAACCCGAATCGTTGGGGTCACTTCCTGTACTGTGAGCCCATATGGGACCCGAATAGATTTGACCTGCATCGCCAAATAAGGTATTATCAGTTCCAGTAGCACTGGCAGCATTGATATCGGTGGCAGTGGTTAAAGCCGCACCTGCTTCATAAAACAAGGTCCATACACCTTCGGCAGTTACTTCTACCCTCACATTGACCCCATCAGCACCCAAGGTAGTCCAGTCTAACCCAGTAGAGACTACCGTTGTGCCTGGATTTGTTCCTGCAATACCATTTTCAAATCTCACTAATACCAATTCGTCCCCCGCAGCGGTCCAGATGACTGCATACCCATCTACCGTGGCGCTACTCAAATCGGCTTCATTGGCGGTAAGTACCCAACCAAGGCCATAGTTGGCGGTTCCCCAACCCGAGGGATTGCGGTTGAGATCTATGTGAAAGGACCAACCGATTTTGGATTGCCCCAAATCAAAATTGGCATTCTGATTAGTCAAATCCAGGGTAGCATTGGTGGGTTCCAGCCCCGAAACGCTTGCGGTCACAGCTCTGAGCGTATTGCCAGTAATGGAAAATTGAGTGACATCTGCCTCATTTTCTGTCCAGGGTGCACCCAGTGAATTGTTGTCGATTCGATCAAAATTATCTACTGTATTGTACACTACTTGTGCCCAGTTATGAGTAGCAAGACCACTTCCAAACAAGAACACAAGCAGCAGTAAAACCCTTTTGCTTTGTGAAATCATAGATGTAAATTTTAGTAACCGTAAAAAAGACCAATAAAAGTAGTTCGGAATGCCTGCCTTTGGTAGTAGGTATTTCCTTGGGCTGGAATTTGTGAGCATTTTATTTCAAATTTTGGTGTTCGTTTGCCACAATGCACACTGAGACTTTGGGATGGGTAAGAATTGTGGCGGTTGTTTATAGTTCAATCAAAAATAAACATTACTGCTTTTTTAAAAAATATTTTAGTAACACAGAAATGAAAGCGCCTAAATAAAAGAAAGGTTGTTTTTGTGAAAAGCTTTGATTTACAGTGCTTTAGCGCTTTGCCAGAATAAGCCTGATCCTGATTATATTTATATTAATTTTGCGATTAGTGATAAAAAATGCCTGTAAAACCAATAATTTCATAGAATTACCTGGATGATCGATCTGAGGAAAGTCTTATTGGAAGTGTTTTTTTGA
The DNA here is from genome assembly GCA_003483885.1 of Microscillaceae bacterium. GTDB lineage: Bacteria > Bacteroidota > Bacteroidia > Cytophagales > Microscillaceae > Microscilla. The sequence continues at coordinate 972 of DMXI01000545.1, read as the reverse complement.
TGTCCGATATTTTCATAAAACTATAGTCTACAAGTCTCTAATTATTATGAGAAAATCAACATATGAAAGGGTTTGTATGTGTGAAATAATGTCTGGGTAATAAGTGTGTTTGCTAAATATTGTTTTGTTTTTTGGAGTTTTTATAACTCTATTATTGGGAGTTGTTAAAAACATTAGACTACCCTGTTTACTTCGCTAAAAATGTTATGTGTACTTTGGTAATCTCAATAAACCCCTCTTGTAAGCCTTCTATTGTAGATTTAATAGAATTGTGTATACCTAAATATTTGTAATGTTTACTAGTTCATTTCCCTTTTGTTTACTCATTTGTGATCTAAGTAATAACCGATGCTTACTTTTTGTATACCTCCATTTATTTGCTTGAAACTGCCCAAACGCTATACTTGACCCAACGAATATTTCACTTGCTGAGGTATTCATTTAGTTATATTACACAATTTTTAAATCCTTTAAAATTATGAGAAAAAGTAACTTCTTAATGTTACTACTGGCTCTAGTAGTATTCACCTTCTCTTGTCAGCAACAAGATGTTGCTCCTAACAACGAAACTCCCGTACTTTCTCAAGATGTCCAAAACAAGTTATGGGCACATGGAATCAACCCAACTGTAGCTAAGTATGTGGATAATGTAAATCCATTAACTGGTGAGACGGTTTCTGGATGGTTGTTTGGTGGTGATATGTTTGTTGCTGCGGATAAACTAGAGGACATTTACAACGGTGACCTTTCAGATCATAAAGGTTTAACTGGTGAGCAGTATCGTACTACTAACCTGGTAAGCGTAAGCGGCAGTGTTCGTACAATCAGTGTGATTGGTTACACGGGCGGTAGCTTTGCTTTAACCTCTAAGATGAGAACTGGTTTACAGCAGGCAATCAACCACTACAACAGCAAAAACTTGCGTTTGAGATTTACGCTTACTTTTGCAACAAGCACCAATGCTGACATTGT
>DMXI01000558.1 GCA_003483885.1 Microscillaceae bacterium | reverse complement strand
AACTCTACCAACTTGCGTTTTGGCTCAGTGTTGGCCTTTTTGAAGTGACCTTGCATAGGTTTAGGAGTGTTTTTCTCCTTTTTGTCATCGAAACCAACTTGTACGGCTTCGTACCCATCATTCTTTGTTGTTTTTACTTGCGTAACCACGCAAGGACCAGCTTGTATTAACGTGCATGGAATCTGTTTGGCAACACTTCCCTCGGCACTGTAAAAGCTAGTCATACCGATTTTTTTTCCGATTAGACCTGACATTTCAGTAATCTTATTTCAAACAAAAACTACTTACTTGAAACATAAGTAGTTACCTTCCCATTTTTAAAACGGAGTGCAAAGTTAGGAATTTATTATGCAATTGCAAAGGGAATGTAAAAAATAAGCGGAGAAGATTTGGAGGGGGAAAACGGCCTTTTTTTGCGGTTATCAGGATTTGCCAGATTTTGGAATTGACTAAGCAAATTAAAATCCAGACAAATCCTGACATTCACAAAAAATTGTATAGTCACTACCTAGCTAAGGTTACATTTATATGAATAACCAAAACTTGATCAATCAGCCCCTTATTTCTTTATAAAACGGTAAGATTTAGGCTGATTCGCCACTTGTAAGAAATATAGGCCAGGTTTCAGAAGCTGCACTGGTATTGATAATTGGTGATGTTGCCACTTACTCACACCCTTGATTACTCGCTTGCCTTGGTGATCGACAATGATATATGGTAAATAAGATTCGTTTTGAAAGAATCCTTGCACTTTAAGAATATCGGTGACCGGATTGGGAAAGGTTCTCACGGCATATGTTGGGGTATCAGCCAAAAAACGAGTATGCCGCGCAGTAGTAATGATGTTTCTGGTGGCATTTCTGAATACTGCGGCAGGTCTTCTATGCACGCTATAACCTCTATGGCCTACGGCTATAAAGTTTCCGGCAATGGCTACCGACCAACCAAATTGGCCGTTTGCTACATATTCGGTCGGAACTAATTTGTCTTGCAATCGCCAGAGGTCTCCTTTATTTTGAAACACATACGCGGCTCCTCCAATTCGCCAAAAATCTGGGCTGTATTCAAATTTGGCTCGTGCAGCTCCAATCACTGCTTGGTTTTTTGATAACGCCACCGAAAATCCAAAGAAATCATTCGGATAAGCATCTGGATGGGTTAAGATGGCTTGCTCAGTCCATTGAGATAACCTTTGATGCTTAAAAACATAGACTTTGCCTGAGCGAAACCGCATTTGGGGAGCCCCAATGATTATTTTTTGTTCTGCAATGGCTACCGACCACCCAAACGAATCACGTTGTCGGGCATCACTTGCTAAGAGCTTATTGGTTTGTTGCCATTGGTGGTTGTATTTGGTAAAGACATAGGCAGTACCTCTTTCATCACTTTGTTGGGGATTACCTACAATGATCTGCGAGCCGGTAGGAGTAATGGCGACTGCGTGACCAAATCGTTCACTGCGCTCCAGAGAGTCTAAGGGTAATATTTCTTGCTGCAATGCCCATTGTCCGTTTTTGCCCCGCTGATAAATATAGACAGTTCCTCCATCTCTCCCTGGTGCCCCTACTACCGCATAGCCATCTGCTATGGCTACTGAATAACCAAATTCGTCCCTGGCTTTGATAACTGGAGCCTCTAGTTTTGTTTTAAACTCCCACTGTTTTTGGGCATTGCGTTCAAAAATAAAGGCTTCGCCCGGTCTATATTCTTGTGGGTAATCTCGGTAAGCTCCCACAATGGCATAGTTTCCATAGATAGCTACCGTGTGGCCATAGTAGGCATTTTTTTCGCCAGAGGGTCTAAGTTTTGAGATATGCCAGGTGCTGTCTTTGTTTTTGGAGTAAACATAGGCTGTACCGAATTTGGCCGCAATGATGTCCTCTTTATACATGGCCAATGCGCCATTAAGTCGTCCGTTGGTAGGGTCACCACCTGGATATAGTTCGGCGTAGAGTTTCCAATAGTGAGTGGTTGGTACTTGGGCAAATGATGGTTGACTTTGGGCAATGAATACTCCAATCAATAAAAATTGGATGAAGATAAATGCCTGAGTGGTTCGAGTATTTGTACAAAGCTTCATACTTGGGTGGTTTTAAATAATGCTTGGGTTTATGGTGGTTTCTAGGGGTGCTTACTGAGAAATGGATACCACGAGTATACAGAAATGTGTTTTAAACCTCCAAATATTGCTTTATATAATTGGTAGTTAGGGAGTTAATTGTTCGGCAGTGGTCAATTTTCATTAAAAGCGAACACTTTAGGCTGGCACAAGAGACGCTCAAATCACTTGAAAATTGATTTTTTAGAATAAACAATGTTTGTAAACGGATAAAAAATAAGCCTGCTCAAGTTGCTTTTGAACAGGCGTTGTATACTTTGCTATCGCAAAATAAGTTTGGAAACTTGCTGTTTATTCAAAAGTTTTAAGTTCCCGCTGCGCTCAAACTTAAAACAACGGGGGCATCATAGGTTACTTTAGACTTTGACAATAGTCCTCATAAGATCTCAGCTCATAATTGGCAAGTTTTTGGGCCTTATGCCAATCTTTATTTGCTTCATTAATATCACCTAACATGTGAGCCATTGCGCCACGATCATAATAAACATCTTTGATATATTTGAAGTTTCTATCAAGCGAGATGAGTTTATCATAATCTTTGTAAGCACTTTTAAAATTACTTAACTTCTTTCTGGCGTTTCCTCTATAAAAGTAAAACTCTGCATCTCTTGGATAATGTTTCAGAGCAAGTGTAAAAACCCTTTCAGCGTCTTTGTTTTTACCAGATAAAAGATAGCAAGTAGATAATATATCAAACACTTTTCTTTCTGCAACACCTTTACGGATAGCTCCTTCTAAAAAATATATAGTAGACTCTAATCCAGTGTGATAATCACCATGATCACCTAATCTATATTTCATCTTCCCGATTTCATACAACAATTTTCCAGGAAGTATTAAATTAGGTTTAAAAAAAATAAATCCTATTAAAATTATCAGCAATGTTATTATTAAATACCTCTTTCCGTTATTCATTAGTCCATAAATATAGGTTGATTTAAATAACCTTGTCTCCATAAATTTTATATATATGTTCCATTTGTGATTTAGATGGTCCCGAATTAGGCTGTATAGCTTTTACATTTTTCTTATAAACTATGTGGGCAATTGGATGCATAAAGTTACTCTTCCTAACATCACGTTTACGTGGTCCTCTAGAAAAAACAAAATAAAACCGCTTAATTTTAGCAAACCTCCAAGACTCACCAATGTGGCGTAAATCCCCTGTATGCCCTATTTCATGAGCTATTGTACCATTATAATTACTGTTAAAACCTAACATTTGGTCAAAATCTCTTGCATTCAATTTAATGTGTCTTCCTCGGAATACTGCCCTTCCTAAAACATTCCCTTTTACATGCTTGTCACTTGAATTTACAATCTCAACCAAAGCTTCATGACCACGTAATTCCCATTTACCCTTAATTTCTCTCACATTAAATGTCATATCAATGGAATAACCAGCATTGGGATCAATATTTTCAAAAACAGCCTCAACTGTTTGTTTCATTAAATCCAAGGCTCCTGGTATAGTTTGTTCTGGAACCTGTTGACCTCCTTTAATATATGTCGATCCCATTTGAAAATTTCTATTTGATGAATTTAATACTGCTGCATTATAAGTAACATCATAGTGATCTTTACCGTTTTTCTTAGATTTTTTTATATGCCAAGGTCCTGTCATATTTGAACCACCTTCTGCTTGTTGTTCACCAATCCAATTTTGCACATAATCCCAACTAACCTCTTTTCCATTGTCATAGTACTTCCCATCTTTCTCATTATACCTAGGATCAAGTCCACTGGGGTCATTCATTATGATAGGATTATTAAACGAATAATGATAAGGAGTAATGGCATCCATTGATTCGGCCATTTTATCAATCGCGTGGAATCTACCTAAAGCAGCGTCATATCCTCTCCAATCAGTTTCTATGATATTCAAGCCAAAAGAAATTTCCTTCTCTTTACTCATATACTGAAACTTATGCTCAGGTTTCCCCTGCTTTTCAATCCCGGCCAGATTCATTCCAAACGGATAATAATGGTTTTCCTGTACAATGAGTTGGGGAGTATGCTCTACTACCATATCATCAAAGAATACTTCCTGATCACTTTCGTTGGCCACAAATACTTGTAAATACCCTCGCTCAGTGGCAGTAAAAGTAAGTTCCAAGTCTTGCCAGCTGCCAGTGCTGCTTTGCAAATACGCAATTTGAGCCCCAGTAATCACTGGTTGTCCATCTTTGTTATAAAAAACGCCTCTCAAATAACCATTGGGTATGGTACTACTTGTACTATTCACCGCTGTAGGGGTTACACTTAGCCCCAAGTTAAGTACAAAGAGCGCCAACAAAATTACCCTCAAACAAAAGAAAAAAGCCCTGCTCAAATTAATGAACAAGGCTTCTATTT
>DMXI01000048.1 GCA_003483885.1 Microscillaceae bacterium | reverse complement strand
GTGCTTTCGGCTTGCGAAACGGGCAAAGGTAAAATCCAAAACGGGGAGGGAGTATATGGGCTGCAACGGGCTTTTTTGAGTGCGGGAGCCAAAGCGGTACTTATGAGTTTATGGAAGGTAGACGACGTAGCCACCCAATGGTTTATGCAATACTTTTATGAAGCTTGGGTGCAGCATCGTAACGTTCGCCTCGCTTACCAAACTGCCCAAACCCGCTTGCGCAAAGACTACCCCAACCCTTATTACTGGGGAGCTTTTGTACTGGTAAAGAAGTGAGAGGAGTCAACAGTCGACAGTCCAATGCTGTTTCCTTAACAAGTGCTTGTCATCCCGATGTCAAGAGGGATCACTTCGAACCCCAGTACAGGCGGTTAAATGAGCTGATCCCTCCTTCGTCGGGATGACAAACTCGATGCATTCGTTGGCTGGAAACCCTTAAGGAAACAGCATTGGTCGACAGTCCACGGTAGATAGCCGTTTCGCGTGTGTTCCATTGCCGCCAACTCATTTTATTGGTAGGAGCTGGTTTTGGTTGCGGCAGTCACACGAGCGGACATTGTCTGTGGTCTTTTGACCGTTGACAAAAATATAAAGCCAAAACGCTTACAGTCCCGTAACACGGGGAAACTTTGTTTTTACGAATTACTAAACACTTATGTCAAACCATCAAGACCACCAAAACACGCCCGTTATTTTATTGGCCTTTGCCAATCCCCGTCAGGATTTGGCTCTGAGCCAGGAAAAGAAAATCATTGACAAAGCCTTGGCTGAAGCAAGGGCTAAAAAGTGGTGCGAAGTATTGGTTGAAAGCAGCACCGATTTAAAGACATTGTATGATATCTTTTTAGATGATCGCTACCGAGGGCGTATTGCGGTATTTCACTTTGCAGGACACGCCAATGAAGAAAACCTGCTGTTACAGCAAGAAACCATTGCGGGGAAGCCCTGGGCCGATTTTTTGGCTAAACAAAATGGATTGAAACTGGTGTTTTTGAATGCTTGCGCCACCCAACAACAAGCCGAATACCTAAGCGAGCAAGCCGAAAATACCGCGGTCATTGCCACTGATATACCTGTGGATGACTACGATGCTTTGCAAATTGTAGAGCGGTTTTATCATAGCTTGGGTAAAAATTGCTCTATTCAGCAAAGCTTTGACCATGCCATAGATTTTGGAGGGGCTTTGGGAAGCGTGGAGAGCGTAAGCAGGGCGTCGGATCGTAATAAAAACAAAAAAAGACAGATCATCAAAGTAAAGGAACAACACTGGGACATATACACCGAAAATAAGGAAAACTTGACCTGGAAACTTGAAACCGCTCAAAATGATCCTTACTTTGGCCTGCCCGTTTTACCGCTCAACAAGTACCACTTGCCCAAAATACCTTATGTTTCTCTAAAACATTACACCGAAAAAGAAGCCTCGGTGTTTTTTGGCCGTGGTTGGAAGATAAGAACCCTGTACCAAGAAATTACCGACGAAAATATAGCACCTATGATGTTGCTCTATGGGCAATCGGGGGTAGGTAAATCATCGTTGCTGGCTGCTGGCCTGAAACCTCGTCTGGAGGCCAACTACGAAGTAAAATATCTGCGACTGGGAGAGACCAAAGGCCTTGAAAGTATGTTTTCTTTGGCCTTGCAAGGAGATGAGTCGGCCAGTTTATCACCCGAAGAAGCGGCAAAAACCTGGCACCGCATCGAAACCCAAAGCGACAGGCAATTGATGATTATTTTTGACCAGTTTGAGGAAGTCTTCACCAAAAATACGCCCCAAAAAGCCAAGGAGTTGCTTGTCAAATTTGCCCATTTTGTAGACAACATGTGGAAAACACGACGACCCAGAGGAAAACTGATTTTAAGTTTTCGCAAAGAATACCTTCCTGAAATAGAGGAGTTGCTTACACCTTATGCATTTAATTATACCAAGCATTTTGTAGAAATGCTCAACAAGGCCGAAGTCAAAGAAGTAATCAATGGGTTGCAGTCAAATATCCATTTACAGAGACAATATAAACTCTCCATCGAGGAGGATTTCATAGAACAAGTAACCGCAGATATTTACAAAAATAAGGGAGCCATTGCCCCATTGCTTCAAATACTTTTGAGCCGAATGTGGGAAGTAATGGATCGCTCGGAGGATAGGCGAATCTTTGATGTGGCCTTGTATGAAAAGGTAAAGTTGATAAGCTTGAAAGATTTTTTGCTGGAACAATTAGAAAAACTCAAGAAGGGAAGCCGAGCCGATGAAAAGCCCGTGGAGACCTATGAAGAGGAGGTAAATAGTGGATTGGTGCTGGATATTTTGTATTTTTTCACCACCGAAAGAGGTACGGCTTCGGTGCAAAAAAGAGCAGAGGTACTGAAAGAGTACCGCCATCAAATAGATTGTTTAGAGGGATTGTTCCAAAGGTTGATTGAACTTCGGTTATTGGTATCCGCAGGAGATAGCCTATTGACTTTGTCGCATGATACCCTGGCACCCATCGTACGAGCCCTGCATGCTCAAAACGAACATCCTGGACAAATAGCCACCCGGATGTTAGAAAACAAAGTGAGGGCATTTGAGGAAAACGAGAAAAATGTACTGAATCAATACGATTTAGCGACCATAGAACAAGGAATAAATGGTATGCGATCTTTAAACGAAGATGAAGAGGAACTGGTAGCAGCCAGCCGAAAAGATGTTAAGGAGCGAAGGAGGAATAATCAACGGTTAAAAATAGGAGGTTTTTTGGGAGTACTGGCTTTTGTGGCAAGTGGAGTGGTTGCTTGGAAAGCTACTCAACAAGCAAAAAAAGCAAACATCGAGAAGGAAGAAGAAATTAAACAACGGGAAGACACCAACAGGCAAAAAGAACAAACCATTGCCTTGAAGGATAGCTTATTGGCCGATAAAAGTGATAGCCTGAAAGCGGCTTTGGAAGAAGCCAAAAAACAAGGAGATGTAGCCCTCCAGCAGAAAATTGAAGCACAAGTGGCCCAGCAAATGGCCAAAGCCCAAAACTTAGCCGCCATTGCTGATCGTAGTTTTAAACAAGATGCCCGTTATGCTTTGAGTCAAGCTCGGCTGGCCTACCAGTTAGCCGAACCAACCCCTGATTTTTTCATTCAAAATGCGCTCGCCAACAGCTTTTATGCTTGGCTACAAACCACTGATCCAGCCGCTAAGGAAATAGCTGCTCAACGAGAACTACCCAATTGGCAGCAAACTCAACCTACCTTAAGCTATGCCGATTGGTCATTGAGCAAGATCAACGATTTGGTGTTGAGGTTAGACAATCAACGCTCGGGGCAAGTCCAACCAGTACAGCTCAAAACGGAACTCTATGATCGCTTGGAAGAAGCCAGTCCTGCGTTGTCTACCAACAGTACATATCTGGGGTTGATCAATGCCGGAATACCTCAAATATACCGAGTCAATAGTTCCGAAAGACTGTTTTTTAAGGAGTCTCCCCCAAGAGAGGGGATCACTCAAATTTTCTTCTCCATCGATGAAAAACGACTGGCGTTATTAACCATCAAGCCGCAACCGATGATTACTTGGTATGAACTGGGGCAACCAATAACCCTATCCGGTAAAATGGCGCTCCCTTTTGTCCCTGATGCGATGTGTTTTGCCCACCAAAACGAGCTATTGTTGGCCCAGGGAAATGCGGTATATCGACTAAAAATTGTACCCCAACAATCCCCTGAGTTTAGCTTATTGTTAACGGCACTCATCGTTGGGCAAAAAAAGCTACAGATCAACCAGATGGTTACGTCTCCTATGGGTAACTACTTGCTGTTAATCAACCATTCGGCGGGGCTATGGCAAGTATGGGATGCCAAAGGAAAGTTAATTATAGAACAAGCCCCCCATTACCTCCCCAAAGGGGCTGGAATACGTAGTCAGCACATTGCTTTTGCCCAAGACGACTCCCGGATTTACGTGCCCTTTACCAATTCCCCAGCCGTAATTGAAATTTTACTACCCAAGGCGATTTATCAAACCCTTCAAAAACCCGAAAAAAAACTGTAAAAACCTTTAAAATCATTCACCCAACAAAGAGTTAATCCAATGAAAAAACCAAGTAAAGCATCCAGGGTATTAAGCGATTGTGAATCTAACCTAATCAATAATTCACAATCAATAATTAATAATTACTTATCCCAGTGCTTCAAAATAATACTTTTATTAATCCCTTTGTATTTTTTGGCAAACCCCGCCCAGGCGCTGCCCGATAGTGTGATCTTTCGGCGGGTGTTGCAAGCGACTGGCCTGGGCAAAACTACCCAACCAACTCCGCGCCTGACCCAGTTGTTGGCAACTAATACCAAGGTGGCGGGCGCCCAGATCAATGAAAAAGCCCAATTTGAATTGAACCGAAACCTTTACGAAGTATGTCAAAGCATTCGTAACCAGCAAGACCACGCCTTGGCCTTTGTCATTGGTCAACAACTGGCCCTGTACTACAAAAACAAAACCCTGCCTTTGATCCCTCAATACGATGGAGAAGAAACCGTATTAGCGGCCACCTTGTATGCCGATAAAATGGGAATTATTTATGCTTATATGGCGGGTTTCCCAATGGTAAATATTTATGAAGAACTGATCAAAAAGGCGTACAAAAGTCATCACCTGGAACAAGACGCGCTATTGGCCAAACGTCTGGCCAGAGCCAAGCAAATGAAAGCCCAACTCAAGCAGTTTTTTCTCACTTTTGAGACGGCCAACTTACTCACCATGATCAACCAGCATTTGGCGGCTACCCAATGTTATGAATTCATCCTAAAAACCTACCAAGGGCGCGAGGTGCTCAACAATGCGGGAGTGAATAGCTTTCAGGTATTGATCGAGCGATTGATAGTAGATGGCTACCGACCTGAGTTTATCTATCCAGTAACCATCGAGGGGAGCACCGACCTTAGCCGAGTAGTACAATGGCCCTCTGGGTTTGAGCATTATAAAATAAAACAAGTCTATGATTCGGCCGCCCGCTACTTGCGACAAGCCATCAAAGCCGATCCAGCGTATGCCCCCGCCTATCTCAATTTGGCTTGTTTGCAAACGGTGAGGCGTAGGTGGAACCTGGCCAAACAAAATGCGCAAAAAGCCTTGCAGCTGACCCAAAAACCATCGCTGGTTCGTCGAATCAAAGCCATTCAGGCCATCATTATGTACGACGAAGCTACCAAGGGTAGGATAAAAGACCCTGACCAGCAAAAGGTGGCAGCCGACCTGATGCATCAATTAAAATCCGATGACCAATACGACTATGTATACCTCAACTGGAAAGTAATGGTAGGGCGCCCCCCTGGCCAGCCCAAGGGGGGTGAAGGTAGCGACGAAGGTCGGGAAACCATTGCCGGAATTAACCTAATAGAAGGCAAGACTCGAGGCAACGATGATGACTATCTCCAGGCTACTAACACCGCCAAAGCTCAAGCCAGCCAGTGGGTAAGACTAGGGAAGGGTACGTATATTTTTGAAGAAAAGATCAAAGGCTATTTTGCCCGAAAAATAGTATTGGTACACACGGGGCGCTTGATTTACTTTTTGGAAACCTTGCCGGGTTACAAGGGTACTACCGTTCGGGGTAATCTCCAAGCCTGGCACCTACCTACAGGCAAACAAGGAGCTACCTGGAAAGACCTCCAACGCTCGAAACATTATGGCGTTCCCAAAAGTGCGAGTAAGGGTGTGCTCCGTAGCCATGCCTACCATTATAAAATTTACCACGCCCGACAAATCATCTTTCAGCTTGACCTTCAAAATAGAGTGATGGGGTGGAAGCTATATAATGAAGTGAAAAACTAAAAATGAGATCCTTCCTTCGTCAGGACAAGAGTGAAAAATGTTGGACAGTGTCTGATAAATTAACCAGTGATATTCCACCATACAAGAGGCTAATAGTTAAAAAAAATCCCCAAAATTGATGATAGAATTGGCTGGGCTAAATCATAATTTGACCCCCAAACAAATCTCAATTATTTAAACAACACGACTATGAGATACATTGGATTGATCTTGATTTTTTGGTGTGTGGGTTGGGGAAGTGTAGTGGGGCAAACAATTCCTAAAGCTCCGAATAAGGTAGATGAACAGGGTAGACGATAGGGTAAGTGGGTGATTTTGTATGATAAGGATTGGAGAATTACAAAAGATGTTTCTCAAGTAAAATACTATCGTATAATGAAATACTTAGATAGTAAGCCGACAGGGAAAGTTTATGACTATTTTAAAAATGGTATATTACAAACAGAGATCGATTCTATTATTTCAGAAACGCCTTTGAAACTTCATGGAAAGATTATTATTTTCCATCAGAATAAAAAAAAGCATAGGACTCAATATTATGTTAGCGGGAAGTTAAAAAATGAAATTTACTTTAATTTAGATGGTAGTAGGGCTTTAACAAGTTGGCAGTTTTTGGAAAATAAAGGTCAAAAATTGTATAGGCAAGGAAAATATAAAGAAGCTCTCAATGTATTTAGACTAGCAAATGAACAGGCTAAAAAAGAGTTTACAGAAAAAAATATAAACTACGCTCTTTCATTTCACAACTTAGCATCACTAAGTAGAATTTGTGGAAAATATGACAATGCAGAGCGATACTTTAAAGAAGCTAACTTTTATTACAAAAAATCTGTTGGAGTTAATCATCCTTTTTATGCATCTACACTCTTTGGATTAGCTACCTTAAACTTTGAAAAAGGTGAATATAAAAAATCTGAAGCTTTGAACCTTAAAGTATTGAGGTTAATTAGATTCAAAAAAATAAAATACCTTAACTATAAAACTGTTATTAATAGTCTTGCTACTGTATATAAAGTATTAGGTAAATATAAAAAAGCAGAAACATTATATTCAGAAATACTTCAGAATATTAATAGAAATGATACTGTTTCATATTTGGGATATTTATATAATTTATATCAATTGTACACGCTAAAAGGAAGGAACAAGAAAGCAGAGTTAGCATTGAGTAAGTCCAGATATTTGCATAAAATCTACTATAGTGAGAATCATCCAAAATATGCGGCAATTCTAAATTCAACAGCGGTATTTTATAGTGACATTGGACAAGTTCATAAATCGGAGTCTTTTTTTTTAAGAGCCTTGAAGATTCGGGAGACTGTTTTAGGTGTTGAACATCCAAGCTATGCCTTAACTTTGAATAGCCTTGCAAAGCTATATTTCACACTTGGTCAACATAGTAAGGCAAAATTATATTTAGAGAGGGTCGCAAATATTTTGAAGAAGAAATTTGGAGTTGAGCATCCAAATTATGCCATTGCACTAAATAATTTAGCACAAGTAGCAGAAAAAGTAGGTCATAATAATGAAGCGAAACAAAAATTGCTAGAGGCAAAAAAAATATTAAGGCAATATAGTGGTGTAACAAATTCAAATTATGCCATTATTCTTAATAATTTAGGGATAATATATTCTAACTTATTAGACTATCATAAAGCAAAGCTTTTATATGAAGAGGCATTAAACATTCGTAAAGAAAGGCTAGGGGTAAGACATCCTTTATATGCAACTTCACTTAATACTTTGTCTACTTTTTACTTTAAGCAAGGTAAATATATCAAAGCAGAAAAATTACAATTAGAAGCTCTAAGCGTCCGTAAAAAATCACTTGGAGAAACTAGCCTCCTTTATACTGAGTCATTATATGATATTGCTATTGTTTATCAGACCATCAAAAATTATAGTGAATCTTTCAAGTTTTATAAAGAATACTTTAAAATAATTGATAAGGTAATTATTAATAATTTCTTAAACTTAAATGAAGAAGGCAAAAGAGAGTTTCTATTTGAAAAAATTATAATAGGTTTTGAATTATACAATTCATTCAGTTATTCTTTGTTCACCTCCTCCCTCACTATCCCCAAATCCAAAAAAGTCCTCAGCCAACAATACAACAACCGCCTCCTCACCAAATCCCTCCTTTTCAACTCTACCCAAAAAACCAAGGAGCGCATTTATACCAGTAAAAATGATTCGGTAATTAATTTATATGAGCAATTTATTGCCAAGCGTATATTCTACAACAAAATGCTACAATTGCCCATTGCCAAGCGTAAGAAGCGTGGAGTCAATTTAGAAAAGTTGAATGAAGAAATAGAAGATTTAGAAAAAGCCTTGGCTCGAAAATCCAAAGATTTTGCTAAGGAACTGGAAGAGTACAAAGAACATACCTGGAAAGAAGTAAAACATTCGTTGAAAAAAGGCGAAGTAGCCATTGAACTCATTCGTTACCGTTGGTATGACAAACGCTGGACCGACACCGTTCACTACGCCGCCCTCATCGTTACTCCAAAAAGTCGCTATCCCTACCCAGTTTTTCTCAAAAATGGGAATTTTTTGGAAGGCCCAGGTTTTGCCCATTACCAAAAATATACTTCGGGCAGAAATAAAATAGGCAAAATAGACCGTGAGTCTTACACCCGCTTTTGGCAGCCCATTCAGCAACAAATCAAACAACTGTATCCCGAAGCCAAAAGCGTATTCGTATCGCTGGATGGCGTATACCACCAAATCAACCTTGAGACGTTGTGGAACCCAGCTACCCAACAATACCTCAAAGACGAACTAGACATTCGGTTGGTGTCTAACACCAAAGATTTGCTTCAGAGAAGTCAAAGAGTCGCTTCCAACGCTGTCAATCAAACCCCTATTCGGGTATTTGGTTTTCCTGAGTATGACAAATATTCCCGCAACCCTCGCTCAGGTGGGGCTACCCAGGTAGCCAGTTCCTCTGACCCCTTCCGCCGATTCAGCGATTTGATGAATGGTCAGCCCATTCCCAAATTGGCCGGAACTCAAAGGGAGGTAAGCAAAATATTGACATTACTGGCCGATCGCCAAATATCGGCGCGCGGTTTTGTGGGAGCCGATGCCACCGAAGAAAACATCAAAGCTTCCCGCAGTCCTCGGGTATTGCACTTGGCCACCCACGGCTTCTTTTTGGAAAACAAAGACCTAAATCAAGCCCAAAATAGAGGATTGATGGCCTTTGCAGGCACCGAAATCAAGCACTATGTAGAAAACCCCTTACTGCGTTCGGGATTGTTATGGACGGGTGCTCAGGCCACCACCCAGCAAAAGCCTCGCCCTGAAAATGTGGCAGAAAATGGTATCCTCACTGCCCAGGAAGCCCTCAACCTCAATTTAGACCATACCGACTTAGTAGTGCTCTCGGCTTGCGAAACGGGTAAAGGTAAAATCCAAAATGGGGAAGGGGTTTACGGCTTTCAGCGAGCTTTTTTAAGTGCGGGCGCCAAAAGCGTATTGATGAGTCTGTGGAAAGTAGACGATACCGCCAACCAATGGTTTATGCAATACTTCTATGAGTCCTGGGCCAAAGGTCAAGATGTGCGAAAAGCCTATCGTTATGCCCAGCGCAAATTGCGAGTAGACTACCCGAGTCCGTATTATTGGGGGGCGTTTGTGTTGGTGGGGAGGTAGCCCTGTGAATAAATTGGTTGTACCCAAAATTTTGTACCCAAAAAAACGGGTACAGGGAAATGGGTACAAAAATCTGTACCTAAAAACTTGTACCCAAAAAATTGGGTACAGAAAAACGGGTACAAGTCTTCCCAATGCGCTTTCCGTTTCCAAAAATCAACAGTTTTGGGGAGAAAATTACCAAGAAGATTTGTCATTTTATTGACGAATAGATTCCAAGGCCTCTTTGGTTTTGATGCGGTAAGTTTCGTTTTGCAGCATTTGGTCAAATAAGTTTAGAGCCTTTTCCAATGCTGGAGAATTTTTCTCCCGCTTTTTCAAGGCATTGTAGCTTTGCATCAAGGCAATTTGTACCGTTTCCTGAAATTTGAATTGCCCTTGGTCTGGAAAAGTGAAGTGATTTTCATAATAACCAATGAGTTCAATGCATTGCTCGGGGTAGATGGCCGCACACTTACTCAAATACTCATAAAAATCATTGAGACGATAACACCCCACATTGGATTGCACAAAGGTCTGGAGAGCATCATACAATTCCATAAAATAATCGGGTGACCATTGATGAAATTTGAGTTGGTAAGCTTTGATTACTTCTGGCTGAGTGCTTTGCAGATATCTTTCAAAAACCTCGATGCATTTGGGGCGATATTTGTCTTCATTCATATTTTCGAATACGGGTTGCATCACTTCTATCTGAGCCTGATGGTTGGCATCCAGCAGGGCCAATAGTAATTCTTTGGCTTGCGGATAATCATAAAACCAGGCAAACAGCAGCAAGGTAGGGATGTTTTTGGGGGCCAACTTTTTGTGGATAATCATCTGAAAAAATGAATGAAAACGGGTAAAGTCAGTGTGATAAATGTATTGGAGCGAATGCCAGCAAATTTTCAATAATTCTGAGTCGTGATCGTGCATCAATTGAAAAAACAGTTCTAGGGTGTGTTGTTCATCCAGGTGTTTGAGGTAAGCCAGTTGAAATACCGCTGAAGCCCTACTCATTGGGTTGGCCGTACTGGCAATGTGTTCTAATACATTAAAGATGAAATTGGTATAGTCTGTAAACTTATTGCAATCAATGAATAGTTTGATGGCATATCCGCGCAGGGAGTGAAATGATTTTTGCCAAATGTTGGAATCATCATCCGCTTCGTCTTGATTCAGCGACTCATATGCCTCATCGGGAGCATTCCACACCACCTGCCCCAAAAAAATGATCAAATCTTGATCAACCGCTTCTTGTTCTATAAAGTATTTGAAGAAATAAAGGTATGGGCGTGTGACTACCCTCTTGGCAACATAGTGTTTATAAAGCCTTTGAATGACGCTGATATCGTATTGGGCTTCCTTGAGGGCGCCCAGTCCCGCCAATAAAAAATCGTCTTTGATGGTGGGTTCTTCAGCCAGTTTTTCTAACAAGGGAAGATGCTGAGATGGATTGGCAACAATACATTCTTTCAAAGCATTTTGGTGTCCAGTAGCGGTAGGTTTGCCATCCCAATAATAATCATTGTCTTGGATACTTTTAATGGAGGCAATCCATTGTGTATCATTCATAGTTTGGTAAGCTTTGTCAGGCAACCGTCTTTCAGGGTTTCTTGTCACTCTTACGCCTTTTGGTTTTTTCTTTTCAGTATTGTATTCTGGGAATTTTCTTTTCAACTCCTGATGCCTCTTTTTCAAGGCAGGAAACAAATCCCGATGTTGGACGGGAATGGCATTGAGCAAGTCGTAAATGTGTAAACCAAAGCGTTTATTTCTATGTTTGCCTGAACCAAAGAATTCACGCAAATATGCCTCAAGTTCAAAGTTGGGTACTGCCTTTAAAATCAAGGCGTTTAGCTGCTCTTGTTCTTGATGAGAGAACAGGGGATAAGCAATTTTTAAAAGTTGTTGTACTTGATAGGTGCAATAGGCAAAACCCTTATAAGTAGTCAAAAAAGTAGGTTGGGTAAACAACTGAAAAATTTCGGGTAAAAATGCCTGTACCTGGGTATGCACTACTTCCAGGGCGAGACTAAGCAAATACAAAGATTTGCTTTCCAACAAAGGAGCCACCAGTTGTTTGGCTTGGGTGAAATTAGACTCGGATAAGGCTAAAAGGTAATCCCTGGTTTTTTGATCCAAAAGATAATGCCCATACATATAGTTTCGGTCATTTTCGTGGGGCACATAGGTTAAAAATGCCGGAGTAGGATAAAAACAACCCACCATCCTCGGCTTTTGATCATCTACAATGGCCAAAAGTACTTGGCTGGTAAACTGGTAAGCAGTTTCAGGAGCTAATTCAAAAAGGTGATGCATCAACTCTTCGGCCTGATGTTCTTTTGAGAAATAATTTTTATTAGAAAAGTCTTGAGTGTCGGTTGATTGATGTAGGTTTTTATCAAATACGTTCCAAAGCTGAGCAGTTACCCAAGTGGCCTCATAAGGCACTACTTTGGCCAAGGTATGGTATAAATGAAAGCCATTCAAGTGGTCTATTACCTCCTCAAAAAACCGCAAGGCCAGTGGATTAGAAAAATCTTCCAAACGAGTAACTACCTCCACCATAAAATCATTCCGTAGGGCAAAATCAGACGGTAGTTTTTCCAAAAAAGCCAGGGCGGTATTGGTGTTGCCTTCCCTTACATTTCTGAAATTGATCCAGTTATACAAACGGATCAGGTCATCGTAGTACAGGATTTGTTTGGCTACGCGCTGGGGAGCGAGCTTTTGCCGGATTTTTTGGAAGAAGCGAGGTCGGTACCGACGGTTAATTATTTTTTGGAGCAACCCATAATTCTCGAGTAAAAGGAAAGGAAGCCAGCCAATGCTGCGAATGGACTCTACAAAAAGTTGATGATACAGTTTATTAGGGAAAACATATTTGGTCACTAGCCTTTTTTCTTCGGGCAAAGGCGTTTCCCAAAAGCCCAGTTGTTGGATGATGAGTAGCTTGAGATGAAAACGAGACTTTTTGCTGGTCAATATTTGCTTGATCTCTCGAATATAAAGTGGCACATCATAACCCCGTAAATATTCCAACACATTTTGCACCTTCGAGCGTAAAAACAACCCCTGATGCTTTTGGCGGATATCGGCTGAAATACTTTGGCCACTTTGCACAAAACTACGGGCAAATACATAGTCAAAAAACGTTTGATGAAAAAACTGCACCTTGCCTTGTTGCGGTACCAACAAAAAATGGGTACGTAAGTAGGCCAATTCCTGAAAATAGGCCTCTTCCAAGGGTTGTAAGGCAACGCTCAATTGCTGGGCATCATACATTTTATCCGCCAGGGTGTAAAGTAAGCGAGTGAGGCTTTCTGCCAAAACCTTATCCGTCGCTTCGCATTGGATAATTTTACGGAGCCACAATTGATCATACAAATCATGCAGCACCTTGAGCGAGCCGATCAAAAGGTCTTTATGATAAATGCGACAGAATATATCTAAGTTCAACGGTACTTTGAGCAAATCCCACAGCTTGGCGGGAAGGCCATAATGATTGATGGCGGGGTCTAACTTTCTCAATACCGAAGTGATTTCGTCTTTGGTAAGGGGGGCTACTTCCAGGCGATGCGAACGAGGCAACCGACTGATGGAGGGGTCATATTCCAAGTCATAAATACGGCAAGATACCACCACCCGAAGGTGGGGTAAGCGCATCAATCGTTGGATAAATTGATGAAAAGTATCCAGGGCCGAGCGATTGACCGATAAGGTTTGGGAAAGCGCATCGACTTGGTCAATCAACACCACCACTCTTGAGTGATATTGAGTCAATAGGTGTAGCCTTTCTTCAAAAGCATCTCCCAGACCCAGGTACGCTTCAATGGTCGGCAGGCTGGTAAAGTTGGCCTGTACCACATCGGCCTTGAGCGCTAGGGTGGGGATGGCCTTTTGCTGTAATTCGGCCAGCAAATCTTTCATAATCACCGTTTTGCCATAACCCGCATTGCCCGCCAAAACCTTGATGGGTTCTTCTGATTCTTTCAGATCACCCTCAATCCATTGTATTAGTTGAGTGGTTTCTTTCCTTGGGAGGTGAGAGTTGGCCAACTGATGAAAAGCATTGCTATAGGTATTGAACATACTCGAGATGCTGGCCATCCGCTGCAGGGTTTTCTTGATAAGAGCTTGGTGTTTTTGGGGGGCGGGGTCAAAATCAGTCAATTTCCATTGTAAGAGGGCGGGCTTTTCGCAATAGAGTTGCCAGGTAGTCAGTGCTTGAGCACGTTTTCGTTGGTTCCGTTCTGAGGCTCGGTGGGTATTAGTCTGAGTGCTATAACCCATTTCGGCTTGAGCATTGTCAACGCTTTCCTGGAGGCTCAACCCCGTGAAAAGATTTTTGTAAAATGCTTCCGCAAACTCCCTGGCCAAAGTGTCATTGATGTAGTCAGTGGTGCCTATCACTGCTACAGGTACTTGCTCACTTAGTTTTTTGGCTTGCTTCGCAGTATTACATCCGTTCAAAAAGACCAATTTGAGCTGGGGCAATTGGGCCAGCAAAGCATTGATATGCTGGCCGTCCATTTGCATATCCTGTAACCGTAGTTGGTTAGGACCACTATGGCCAGCAAAATGAAAAATGCTGAGTCGGTCATAATATTTACGCAAATCTTCAAATATCTGGGCTACCCTGGTAGCAAAGCTGGGCAAAGCACATTCCACGAGTTGTTGCGCTTTCTCATTTTTGCAAGTTTGGCGAATCAACTCATATTCCTGATGGGTATCAAGGTCTTCTTGAGGGTTGGCAAAGGCCAATAATAATACCGCGCGGTCTTTCATAAATCTGTATAAAGAGTGATGAGCAAATAATAGAGTCCACAAACGACAGTCAACGGTCGGTTGCGCTCACGATGACACCAAAATCATTGGAGACACAACAAAATTGTGAACCTCGAACTCTAGGCCATGCTGAGCTTGCCGAAGCATCTGGTAAGAACTCTAGTAGTAAGTGCCCACTGCAATAAATGCCTTCTGCTAAGGAAACAGCATTGGTAAATGGGCGACGGTCAATGCTAAGCGTACGGGTTTATTTTTTCTGCCTTGCTCAGTAAATTTTACCAATCTCGAAGTTAAGACTCCCTGGCCAGGCTTTTCTCATCAATTTTGGGGATTTTGTATTGTGGGTATTGCTTACCGTATAAAAACCCACAAAATTGGGGATAAATCTTTTCCCTCCATTTTGCTAATTGGACTTGTTGTTTTTATCCACCCAAAACTCTACGTTCATGAAGCTATTCTACCTTTACTGTTTCATTGCTGTTTTAACAATGGGCTCTTTATCTGCCCAAACCATCCCCCAACACCCCAACCACACCAATGCCCAAGGCCACCGCCAAGGCACCTGGACTATTTTGTATAATAAGGATTGGAAGGTAGTGCAGGATACTACCCAAGCTCAGTTTTATCGAGTAATTAGTTATACAAACGATTTGCCGGTGGGGAAGGTGAGAGATTATTATCGTTCAGGGAAGTTGCAATGGGAAGGTCGATTGCTTAGGGATCGACCAAAAGAAATGATGGAGGGTAAGTGTGTTTGGTATTATGAGAGTGGGAAGGTGGAGCAGATTAGTTTATTTGAAAAAGGAAAAGCTATCACTTTAGAAGAAATTTCCGTTAATTTTGAAAAAGGAAAAAAATACTATGAACTAGGTCAGTATCATAAAGCGTTGATAATTTTTGAAAAATATTATTATCATTTTACTGATCTTTTGAACAACTATCCTGAGCCTTTGTATAAATATATATTTTGGTTGAAGAACTGCTATAAGTATACAAAGGGAGAAGTAAAGGTAAATCATTTAGATTCACTCCTTAATAAACTAAAAGGCCGTCTAGGTGATAATAATAAGACCGTTTTAAGTTTAAAGGGTAGAGAAGCATTCAGAAATGGTAATTATAGGGAATCTATATTTTTTTTTGAAAAATTAAAGGCTAGGCAAGAAAATAAACAAGATAGTATAGATTATCTTAATGTTTGCAATGATTTGGTGATTGCCTATAATATGGATGGGCAATATCAAAAGGCTGAGAAGTTACTGTTTAAAATAGGGAAGATCAAAGAGTTAAAAAATGATAGACACAAGAAAGCTGAGTTTTATCATGGATTGGGTCTGACTTTTCTTAACCAAGGTAAATATGTTAAGGCTAAAGCTTTTTTGAAAAAAGCAAAGAAGATTATGTTGCTGATAGACAAAGAAAAGGTTAAATATAGTCGTGTTTGTTATAATTTAGCTCAAGTATATGGCAAACTTGGTCTCTATAAAAAATCAGAATTGCTTCACAAAGATGCAATTAATAATAGGTTGAAATTGTTTGGTAAAAATGACATAGAATATGCGAATTATTGTGAAGGCCTAGCGGGAATATATAGCACTTTAGGTTTATATGAAAAGGCTAAGTATCTATATCTGGAGTCCAATAGTACTTACTATAATATCTTAGGGGAAAACCACGTTGAATATGCTTACTCTTGTAGTAATTTAGCAGAACTATATCGTAAGATTGGCTTATTTGAGAAAGCTCAAAAATTTCATATTAATGCGTTAAACACCAAAATTAAGGTTTTAGGAGAGGATCATCCTAGTTATGGCTTATCTTGCAATAACCTAGGGTTAATATATCAAGAAAGAGGCTATTATAAACAGGCAGAATCCTATTTGACCAAAGCTAAGGATATTTTTGAGAAAAAGTTGGGTAAAAATCACCCCAATTATCTTAAATCTTGCAGCAATTTAGCAGAAGTATATCGTGTTCAAAGGAAATATTCTTCAGCAGAGCTTTTATGTAAAGAAGCAAAGGATATTGAGGTAAAAGTTTTGGGCAAAACTCATCCGTCATATGCAGGTTCTTGTAACAATTTAGCTTTATTGTATTCATCTCAGGGAATGTATGCCCAAGCGGAGCATTTGTATAAAGAAGCGAAAGATATTTTTCTTAAGGTGCTGGGTAAAATGCATCCTGCTTATGCAACTTCTTGTAACAATTTAGCATCATTTTACATGTCTCAAAAAAAGTATCCTAAAGCCTTTACTCTTTGGCAAGAAGCTTTTACTAACCTCCAAAATCAACTCAAACAAAACCTCGCTTATACCAGCGAAAAAAACCGTCAACAATTTTTACAAGCCAATATCGATCGTCATTTCGAAGGCTTTCACTCCTTCGCTCAAGACTACATCGACTCCCTCACCATTCCCCAAAGCAAAAAAGTACTCATCCAATGGTACAACAACCAATTACTCACCAAATCCTTGTTATTTCAATCTACCCAAAAGACCAAAGAGCGAATTTATGCCAGTGGGGATACCGCGTTGATTCGGCAATTTGAGGGATTTGTGGCGCGGAGGGTGCAACGTGACAAGGTACTGGAATGGACAATTAAACAACGGAAACAAAACGGAATCAACCTGGATTCGTTGAATGGGCAAATCAATGCCTTAGAGCAAGCCTTGGCGCGGAAGTCGGTAGAGTTTGCCCAAGAACTGGAAGAATATAAATGGCACAATTGGCAAGAAGTGCAACAACAACTGAAGCTGGGTGAGGTAGCTATAGAAATTATTCGTTATAAGCGTTGGCATAAAAAGTGGACTGATACCACCCACTACGCCGCCTTCATTGTCACCCCCAATAGCCCTTATCCAACCCCGGTTTTTCTCAAAAATGGGAATGAGTTGGAAGGCAAAGCTTTTCGGTATTATCAAAGGCGAAATATTCATAAGAAAACCCGAGGGTTAGATCAACATTCTTATGCCCATTTTTGGCAACCTATTCAAGCTCAATTGCAACAATTGTATCCCAATGCCAAGCGGGTATTTGCCTCGCTGGATGGAGTCTATCACCAAATCAATTTGGAAACTTTGTGGCATCCTGAGCAGAAAAAATACCTGGGTGAGTTGCTGGACATTCGCTTGGTATCGAGCACCAAAGATTTGTTGAAGCGGGGCAAAAGCCAGCCCGTAGCTAAGGGCAAAAAAGTACAATTGTTTGGTTTTCCGACTTATGCTTCGGCTAAGCAAACCACTCAAAAGAAAAAAGAAATCGAGAGTTTTTTTGATACCCCATCTGCTACTACCAAAAAGAAATTGCGGGATTTGCATCAAGGCCATATCACCCCATTGCCCGGTACCAAAAAAGAAGTGGAATGGATTGGGCAATTGCTCCAGCAGCAAGGCATTGCCCATCAGGTGCATTTGGCCCAGCAAGCCAGCGAAGCTCGGGTAAAAGCTTTGAAAAACCCGCGCATCTTGCATTTGGCGACCCACGGGTATTTTTTGCAGGATGAAACCCTATACAAAGGCTACCGTCGCCAAGGGTTGCAATGGCATTGGGGCGGCACCGATATTAAGCAATATGTCGAGAATCCTTTGCTGCGTTGCGGCCTGCTTTGGGCCGGAGCCGAGGCTACTATCAAAAATGAGAAACGCCCTCAAGGTGGGGCTGCTTCTAAGTTTGCGGAAGAAAACGGCCTTTTGACCGCTCAAGAAGCCCTCAACCTGAATTTGGATTCTACCCAATTGGTGGTGCTTTCGGCTTGTGAAACAGGCAAAGGCAAAATCCAAAATGGGGAAGGAGTTTACGGCCTTCAGCGAGCTTTCTTAAGCGCAGGAGCCAAAAACGTATTGATGAGCCTTTGGAAGGTAGACGACATGGCCACCCAATGGTTTATGCAATATTTTTATGAATCCTGGGCCAAAAGTCAGCTTTCAAGCCCCGACGGGTCGGGGGATGTACGGAAAGCTTATCGTTATGCCCAACAAAAATTGCGGCAAGATTACCCGAGTTCGTATTATTGGGGGGCGTTTGTGTTGGTTTCTCAGAACTGACAGGTTTCAAAAACCTGTCAGTTCTAAAAAAAATCAACAATATTGATGAGAAAATTACCAAAGCGGCGATGCATCTTGGCGTTTGAATCACTCTTCTTTGTATAATGCCCAAATCTGTTGTATTTCTTGCGTTTGCCAATAACGAGCTGAAGCCATTGCCCCACCTTGCCCAGGAAAGCGAGGGTACCTATTGGCCGTTGCAACCGCTGGAAGAAGAAGGGATTATTAAAGTGCATAGAGATCGTTATGCCAGTGTAGACAGCATCCACAAAGGGTTTACCGAATATCAAAGAGTGGCTATCTTTCACTATGGGGGACACGCCAATGGCACCCAACTCCATTTGGTCGATCAAAAAACCGGGGCGACTCCTTTGGCTCGACTACTGGCTGCTCAAGCTCCTCATTTGCAGCTGGTTTGCTTAAATGGTTGTGCTACCTACGCCCAAGTGGAGTATTTGCTAGACTTAGGCATTCCAGCGGTTGTGGCTACCCATTGTCCCATAGACGATGACAAAGCAGCGGAGTTTGCCATTCAGTTTTATGAATTATTGGCCAAAGGAAAGACCATTCGAGAGGCCTTTACCCTGGCTACCAACAAACTGGAAGCCAAGGGTAAATTAGTTCCCCGAGATTGGGTAATAGAGCGGGGTTCGGCCCGGAATCAAACAAAAAACCGACCGCAGAATCCTTGGGGGCTTTTTGTGCATCCGCAACATATGAAAGTACTAAAATGGACGATTTACGATACACAGGGCCTTTTGAATGGCGAATTGTGTCGAGCTTTGATGCCAGCCCTGGAGCCTTACAGTGAGGAGGCCAGGGAATTCATAAAAAGTATAACATACCCAGGCACACAGCGAAATTGGTGGCAACAAGGCAATCAGTTGAATAAAGCCCAGGACACTCTGGCTAGAGCCTTTGTGGGGGTAGTAGGCCATCAATTTGGCCATCTGGCTGCCCGATCGGTGCGTGCTTATAGTCATAGCACTGATTATATCCAGAAGAGTCTACAGGTGGTGCAACGTAGCCTTGATGTACTCAATTATGCGTCACTGTCGGTACTGAGTGATCACCAAAAAGGTCCCTTGAGCGAGCCACATTATCAAGTTATCCGCGATTTTTTTGAGAATACCGCCGAGTGTAATATGGAAAAACAGTTAATGTTGCTGCGAACCTTGGGAGAAGTTTTCAAACAACAGCAAATTCCCCATCCCATCACTGAAATATACGAATTCCTGGAGAAACATTTGTTGAAAAAAGGGGAAGAAGAAAGTGAGTTTTGGCAGGCTTGCCTAAAATTGTACGCGCTGGACGAACGAAGTGGCTCATTGTCTCTTGACAAAATGGCTTGCTTCACGGCGGAAGACTATTTATGCAAAATTATGCCCCCTCTTGGTTTTTTGGCCAATTATCAACTTTCTGCCTACAATACCGCCGAATTCCAGTGGCCCAATGCCGACAAAAGAACCTATATGTATTATTGCACCAAAATCCAGATCATGCACGACAAAACCCCCAAACAATCCCAAATGCGCACCTCTGAGCATCCCGTCAATACCGAAGTGGTAATTCTACACCAGGGTGTCGAGGAAGAAGGCATTCCATTGTCTCCTTTTTGGATCAATTACAATGTACTTATGGGCGAATCCGAATTCAAGATTTGTGTATATCAGAGTGTAGGCAGAGAAGAAGATAGCCTTAGGTATGTATCCATGGCAGATGACAGGGATGCATTCATTAAAAGGGTAAAAAACATAAGTGATGCGCCTCAGGATATAGAAGGTAAAGCGGAGATAAAAAATGATGCAAAAAATGCAGTACAACGAAGGCTAAACCGGGTAGTGAAACGATTCAAGCAGATCAAAGCAAGCATTCTTAGAAAACAATAAACCTTTACAGGTATGGCTTATCCCTTTAAATTTTTAGATACTTATCAACGCCACGATCAAGCCGTGTTTTTTGGCAAACGTAACGATATGAATCGGCTCTATGAGATGACTTTCCAGACCGATATCCTGATTGTGTACGGGGCCAGAGGTACCGGCAAAACCAGTTTAATTCAATGCGGATTGGCCAGCGAGTTTAAGACTTATCAGCGAACGGTGCTTGAGGTGCGACGCCAAGGAAATATCAACGAATCGCTGGAAAAAATCATCCAACAAGCAGGATCGTTGGAGTTGGAGGAAGAAGACATCGACTGGGCAGAAGAAACCTTGGCCGGGAATGAAGTCTCCCGATTTGCCAAGCCTTTATACAATATTTATTTAAAAAACCACAATGTAATTTACCTGATCTTTGATCA
This sequence comes from Microscillaceae bacterium, assembly GCA_003483885.1. GTDB lineage: Bacteria > Bacteroidota > Bacteroidia > Cytophagales > Microscillaceae > Microscilla. The sequence continues at coordinate 20,163 of DMXI01000048.1, read as the reverse complement.
GTTGGAAGAACTATTGATCTGGGGCAATGAGTCCGAAAAAGCAGCATTTGTTCAAAACCTAAAAGCATTGCTTGGTACCCAGGTACGGGTAAAAATTGTGTTATCCATTGACAGCAACCAATTGGGTGAGCTAGAAAATTTACTGGAAAAAGAACGTGGGCATTTTTCTTGGAAAAAACTCTACCAAGCTCGTTTAACCCTGGATAATTTGGCCAATATCATCCAAGACATCCACCAAAAGGCAACCAATGTTTTTTTTGACCAAGCCCAACTTCCTGCCATCACTCAAGCTATTTTTAACCAACTCAAAGCCGACGAAACCCAGGACACCGTAGCGTGGGCCAGTTTTCAGGTGTTTATGCATCAGTTATACCTCCAAATCACCAACGACCCTACCCAACAAGCCGAAGCTTTGATTGATCTGGAGGCAGTAAAAGAGGCTGTCAAGCCCGCCTATGTTGTACAAGGTTTGTTGGAACAAAAAGTGAAAAGCGTAGTCGCTGAATTAGATCAGAAGAAAAAGCTAGAAGAAGATCAGGTTTGGCTATTGTTAGCCTATTTATGTGACGATGGCGCCCACCTTATTTCCCGAAGCGAAGACGAACTAACAAATTTGCTGCGATCGGTTTTAGAGGCCGATTTGGTGTCGGATCTTTGTGCCAAACTGGTAACAGCCGAAGTGTTACGCAAATGGAAAGATACTCCAAGATATGAGCTTTTTCATTCGGCTTTTATCCCTACCATTGGTTACTACAAAGCCCAAATACCCCAGCAGTATTTTATGAATCTGGCAGAAGACCAGGTATTGTGGCCAGTACTTACCCACGCCATTGATATTTCTCAGGATATGTTACTCATTATGGGCTTCAGCTCGGTAGAATACCTCATTGAGTTTTTTGGAGTACCAGGGCGATTAAATGGCAAAAATATACGCTTGGTATTTGGTACCCACACCATGATGCAAATGACCCAACAAATAGCGGGATTGGGGCAAAAAATTGTCAAATACTGGGTAAAACGGGGGGTTTCGCCTATGTTGAGTCAGGCAGTGAGAAAATTACGGGATGGCCTTGAGCGAGGAGACCTTCGGGTAAAAGTAAAAGACAATTTGCATGCGAAAATATATGTGACCAATCATAGTGTGATTTGGGGGTCCAGCGATTTTTCAGCCGAAGGGTTACAAAAGCAAATAGAAGTGAACCGTGAGGTACGCAAAAACAGGTCGCTCAAAGAATATGAAGTAGAAAGACACTATGCCGAAAAGATTTATGAAGAGGCCCAGGATTTTCAGCAAAAGTTTAAAGAGTTGTTGGAACAACTCCTGGGCTATGTAGATTGGGAAGTAGCCTTGACCAGAGCCGTATTGGCGATCAAGGATACCCAATGGTTGAAGGAAAATAAAGCATTTGCCGCTTTTTTGAATGATTTAGACCCGCCGCTTTGGCCTAGCCAACAAGAAGCCATTGGCCAGGCCCTGTATATATTAGACAATACCGGGAGTTTACTCATTGCCGATCCCACTGGCTCGGGCAAAACCCGCCTGGGGGCGGTGTTGCATGCGGCCTTGATCAATCGGTATTTGCAAAGCGGCGAACATACTTTGAAAGAGACCAATGCTTTATTGATTTGCCCCCCTGTAGTGCAAAAAAACTGGCAAGACGAATACGTCGATGTGCGTTTTGGGTTTAACAATATTATGTCGCACGGTGCCTTGAGCAATGCCAGTGAGAAACGTACCCTGCAAAACCAAAAAAGCATTTACAATACCCGCCTGCTGTTGATTGACGAAGCCCACAACTTTTTGAATAAATACTCTAACCGTAGCCAGGCCTTGCAATTCAACCTGGCCGACCATGTCATTCTATACACTGCCACCCCCATCAATCGCAGGGTAGAAGACTTGTTTCGATTGATAGAAATGCTGGGGGTAGATAACCTACCCGACGATGCCATGGTGGCTTTTGAAGATTTGCGTAAAAAATCAAAAAGCCCACTAGGACTCGATGCCCAGGATCAGGAGGAGTTGAGGGAATATATTCGGCATTTTATCATTCGACGCACCAAACGGGAGCTGAACCAAAAAATTGAAGAAAACCCCGATGCCTACCAAAACTCCAAAAAGGAAAATTGCCGTTATCCTGAACAGGTTCCGTGCGTATACCCTTTGCAGGAGCCAGAAGGTGATATTGCTATTGCAGCGCAAATTAATTTATTGGCGGAGCAATTGACAGGTTTGATTTATTTGAGAACAATCAATCTAAAAAAGAAACAAATAGGGGATGAAGTGCAAGAAGAAAGGGTACTGGCCATGCGCTTAAAGAGTGCTAAAGCATTGGCCAAATACAATATCAGTGCTACTTTGCGTTCTTCCAAATTTGCCTTGATTGAACACCTCAAAGGAACCGATGTAGCGAAAGAATTATTGAAAACAATAGGCATTAAATTGCCAGACAGCTTTAAACCCGAAGAAACGGGCAACATTATCAAGCGCCTGCAAAGGCATCGTTTAACCCGTCCCCAGCATTCATTTACCTTAGAAGGTATACCAGACTGGCTCACCCATCTTGCCGACTATCAGCAGAAAGTAACGGAGGAAATTGCGATTTATGAACAAATCTTTGAATTGGTCCAAAAAATGACTCCCCAACGGGAGCAAGCCAAAGCTCAACATCTCATTGCGCTCAATCAAGACCAAAAACATTCACTGGTCATTGCTTTCGATAGCCGACCAATTTCCTTACACTGTATTCATCAATTGGGGCAAAAGCAGGTGGAGGAACAAAACCAAGCCATTGATTTTGTATTGATCACGGGTACTGAAGGTGACAAAGCCCAAGCCCAGCAAATATTTGATTTTAAATCTCGGGCAACGGATAAAGTTGGGCTATTTTCAGATGCGTTGTCCGAAGGGGTAAACTTACAGGGGGCTTCGGCGGTAGTATTGCTGGACATGCCCAGTGTGATGCGGATTGCCGAACAACGCATTGGCCGAATAGATCGGATGAATAGCCCTCATCCTGAGGTAGAAGTATATTTTCCAGATGATCATGAGAATTTTGCGCTCAAAACTGATGAGAAGTTTTTTAAAACCGCTCAAGCGGTAGAAGGAGTGCTGGGAAGCAACATTAACCTACCGATAGAGCTTATAGAAAAATGGGATCAAGAGCAGCGAATTGTCATCAAGAGCAATAGCTACATCACCCTGTATGAGTTAGATAAGGCCAAAAACGAAGAAAATTATATCCATTCTATTCGCAATGCTTTTGAGGCAGTGAATAACCTCATCGAGGGGGAGTTTGCTATTGTAAGCCAAGATACCCGTGCTCAGGTAAAACACCACCAAAATAAAAACTTGGTGCTCAGCAAGGTAAAACTAGACGCCCCAGATAGTGAAAGTTTTGCGTTTTTTTGTGTGGGTAGAGCGCATGGCCAAGCTCCTTATTGGCTGTATGTAGATGATGCCTTACTCAAAGAAAATAAAGTGTTGCGAGATTTAACGGCCATTAGCGATCAACTACGCGAAAAACTCGAGGGCGTACCAAATTTGGATGCTTCAGAATACCTGGACGAAGAACAAGAAGTGAAGCAAAAGTTCATTGATTTTATTCAACAAAACCAGCTTCAAAGCCTGCCCAACAAAAAAAGAAGGGCGATAGAATTGCTTCAATTGTTGATCGAAGGATATTTAGACGATTCAGAGGTGACTCAAGCCAAAAAAAGATTGATTAGAGATTTAGAGCGACAAATGACCATTGAACGACAAGCCGAATATCAGGTAGACTACTATGAACTGGCCCAACAATGGCTTAAAATTATTCAGCCTCATTTATTGCGTTTTCGTCAGGAGTTTTCTCCCAATAAAATGGTGCATTTAAAAGACGAGGGTTTTATAGAGTACCTCCTCAATAATCCTATTTCTGATGAAACCTTCAAAGAATTACTAGAAAACCTGCCCAAGGTCAAGAATTTGGAAAAACGCATCACCACCTGCATCATTGGGCTGAAGGTAAAGGGCTAAAAATCCCCAAAATTGATGAGAGATTTGTTGTCCAGAATGTTGAATTTGAGGTTATGAATATACTATCTCATACTCGCCCCAAAATACAGTTTTTTTGTAGCTTTCTAGTAGCTGTTATGTTAGGGTCATTGACTCTACAGGCCCAAACCATTCCCAAAAATGAGAATCATACCGATGCCCAAGGCCGCCGCCAAGGCACCTGGACTATTTTGTATGACAAAGACTGGAAGGTAATTCAAGACACCACCCAAGCCCAATTTTACCGCATCATTCGCTACCAAAACGATTTGCCTGTAGGAAATGTACGGGATTATTATCGTTCAGGTCAACTACAATGGGAAGGACACCTACTTCAAGATCGTCCCAAAGAGTTGATAGATGGGAAGTGTGTGTGGTATTATGAGAATGGGAAAGTGGAAAGAATTGGTTGGTTTGAAGAAGGGACATTAGTAAAAAAACAAGAGTATCTTTCTAATAGAGCAAAACAAGCACTCAAAGATTTAAGTGTAAATGGACTAAAAGCTATTGAAGAAGGGAAATATGAATTAGCTGGTCAAATGCTGAAAAAAGCCAAACTTCAAGAAGAAATATTGTTTGGGAAAGAAAATGTAAATTATGCAGCATCTTGTAATAACCTAGCCTTACTTTATGCCTCTCAGGGAAAGTATTCTGAAGCCGAGCCTTTGTATTCTGAAGCCAAGAAAATCGTTGCAAAAGTATTAGGTGTTCATAATCTTTCTTATGCTTCCTGTTGTAACAATTTAGCAGCATTGTATGACTCTCAGGGTAAGTATACTGAGGCGAAACCGTTATATTCAGAAGCCAAACAAATTCTTGCAAAAGTATTGGGTACAAATCACCCAACTTATGCCAAATCTTGTGACAATTTAGCAGGGTTGTATAAGGAACAAGGGAAATATACAGAAGCCGAACCATTATATTTGGAGGCTCAGCAAATTTTGGCGAGAGTATTAGGTACTTATCATCCTTCTTATGCTACCTCTTGTAGTAATTTAGCGGGGTTTTACCTCTCTCAGGGCAAGTATGCTGAGGCGAAACCATTGTACTTAGAAGCTAAACAAATCCGGACAAAAGTATTTGGTATTCATCACCCTGATTATGCCAATTCTTGCGATAATTTAGCGGGGTTTTACCTCTCTCAGGCCAAATATGCTGAGGCGAAACTATTGTACTTAGAAGCTAAACGAATCCGGGCAAAAGTGTTTGGTGTTCATCATCCAGATTATGCTTCTTCCTGTAACAATTTAGCGAAATTGTACAAATCTCAAGGCAAATATGCTAAAGCCGAACCGTTGTATTTGGAAGCTCAAAAACTTCGCGTAAAATCCCTGGGTATCCATCATCCAGACTATGCCTCCTCTTGTAACAATTTAGCGGATTTGTATATGTCTCAGGGCAAGCATGCTGAGGCGAAACGATTATACTTAGAAGCCAAACAAATCCGGGCAAAAGTATTTGGCATTCATCATCCAGATTATGCATCCTCTTGTAATAACTTAGCAGTTTTATATACCTCTGAAGGTAAATATGCTGAAGCCGAGCCTTTGTATATGGAAGCTAAACAAATCATTGCGAAATCCTTAGGTGTTCATCATTCAACTTATGCTACCTTTTGTGACAATTTAGCGGTGTTGTATGCCTCTCAGGGTAAGTATGCTGAGGCGAAACCACTGTACTTAGAAGCTCAACAAATCCGGGCAAAAGTATTTGGTACAAATCACCCTTCTTATGCTACCTCTTGTAACAATTTAGCGGATTTGTATAAAATTAAAGGGCAGTATGCTAAAGCTGAGTCTTTGTGCTTGGAAGCTAAACGAATTTTTATAAAACTCTTAGGCACTGATCATCCTTCTTATGCTATTTCTTGTATTAGCTTATTATTAGTATATAAATTTCAAGGAAAGTTTGGGAAAGAATTTACTCTTTGGCAACAAGTATTTGCTAACCTCCAAACTCAATTTAAACAAAACCTCGCCTATGCCAGCGAAAAGAACCGTCAACAATATTTACAAAAAAATATTAGTCATATGTTTTATAGTTTTCACTCCTTTGCCCAAAACTACATTGACTCACTAGGCATTCCCCAAAGCAAAGAAGTACTCACCCAATGGTACAACAACCAACTCCTCACCAAAGCCTTGTTATTTCAATCTACCCAAAAGACTAAAGAGCGAATTTACAGCAGTGGTGATACCGCTTTGATTCGGCAATTTGAGGAATTTGTAGCGCGAAGGGGGCAGCGAAATAAGGTGCTGGAATGGACGATTGGGCAAAGGAAAAAAGCAGGAGTAAACCTGGATTCGTTGAATGCGCAAATCAATACCTTGGAGCAAGCCTTGGCGCGCAAGTCAGTCGAATTTGCGGCAGCATTGGAAGAATATGAATGGCACAGTTGGCAAGAAGTGCAACAACAATTGAAGCCTGGAGAGGTAGCTATAGAAATTATTCGTTATAATCGTTGGGATAAACGCTGGACTGATACGGTGCATTATGCCGCATTGATTGTCACCCCCAATAGCCCTTATCCAACCCCGGTTTTTCTCAAAAATGGGAATGAGTTGGAAGGCAAAGCTTTTCAGTATTACCAAAGGCGCAATGTAGTGAAGAAGGCCCACACCGACCCACATTCTTACGCCCATTTTTGGCAACCCATTCAAGCCCAATTACAACACTTGTATCCCAATGCTAAGCGAGTGTTTGTTTCGCTAGATGGAGTTTATCACCAAATCAATCTGGAGACTTTGTGGCACCCTGGGCAGAAAAAATACCTGGGCGAATTGCTGGATATTCGCTTGGTATCGAGCACTAAAGATTTACTGAATCGAGGTAAAAGCCAGCCTGTGGCCAGAGGCAAAAAGGTAGAATTGTTTGGTTTCCCAACCTATGCTTCAGCGAAACAAGCCACTCAAAAGAAAAAAGAAATCGAGAGCTTTTTTGATATTCCATCTTCTACTACCACAAAGAAATTGCGGGATTTGCACCAAGGTCATATCACCCCTTTACCTGGTACCAAAAAAGAAGTAGAGCAGATTGGGCAGTTGCTCCAGCAACAAGGCATTTCTCACCAAGTACATTTGGCCCACCAAGCCAGCGAGGACCAGGTAAAAGCTTTGAAAAATCCTCGAATCTTGCATTTGGCTACCCACGGTTACTTTTTACAAGATGACAAATTATTGAAAGGCTACCGTCGTCAAGGCTTACAATGGCATTGGGGCGGTACAGATATTAAGCAATATGTCGAGAATCCTTTGCTGCGTTGTGGCCTACTTTGGGCGGGAGCCGAGGCTACTATCAAAAATGAGAAACACCCTCAAGGTGAGCCTGCTTCTAGGTTTATTGGGGAAAATGGATTACTTACCGCGCAGGAAGCCCTCAACCTGAATCTGGACTCTACCCAATTGGTAATCCTCTCGGCTTGCGAAACGGGCAAAGGCAAAATCCAAAATGGAGAAGGAGTTTACGGCCTACAGCGCGCCTTCTTGAGTGCTGGTGCCAAAAATGTGTTGATGAGCCTTTGGAAGGTAGATGACACTGCTACTCAATGGTTTATGCAATACTTTTACGAATCGTGGGCCAAAGACCAACGCATTCGTAAAGCTTACCACTATGCTCAACGTAAACTACGGGTAGATTATCCCAGTCCGTATTATTGGGGGGCATTTGTGTTGGTGGGGAGGTAGTCAACGTTCAATGGACCAATACTAGGGTTAAAAAGGTGTTTTTAGCTCATTTTCTCTGATTTTGGCTCGGTTGCCTCCGGCGGCTTACTTTTTTGAGGCCAAAAAACTAAGGAAAAAAGCCTGGACAGCATATGCCACCGCACTAGGCCAATGCCCCCTCCGTCCATGCTGTCCACCTCCCCGCGAGCGAAGCAGCGAATTTGCTGTGATAATTTTAAGGAAACAGCATTGGATCACAGGCGACAGATTGTATATACTTGAAATAGATCATAATAAATTAACTAGTTTGCTAAAAGCTTACCACAGCGAACGGTGGTCTGTCGCCTGTGGACAAATAAAAGACAAAGACGATGAAAATATTTCACTCCATTCTATGCTTATGCCTGAGCTCTTTGGTAAGTTGGGGGCAAACGCCTGATTCGTTTCAGGTGAATATGTACAAGCAATTTTTAAATCAAAAAGCTTCTTCACAGCTGACTGAGCAACTATACAATAATCGTTTGTTCACCAAAGCATTGTTGCGGGAGTCGGCCCAAAATACTCGAAAACGCATTTATGCCAGCCAGGACACCACATTGATTCGCCAATATGAGGCCTGGATAGCCAAACGGGCTTGGTATGGCCGATTACTCGATTGGACGGATTCGACTCGCAAAAGGAAAGGCGTGGATTTGGCCAAACTGGCGCAGGAAGTCAACAATCTGGAAAAAAACCTTCAGAAAGGCCTACTACGCAAATCGACCAAGTTTACCCGAAAACTGGAGGAGTATGTGCCTCATACCTGGCAAGAAATACAGCAGAAACTGAAAGTAGGCGAAGTGGCCATTGAGATCATTCGCGCTCGGCAATATGATAAAAAACAATCAAATCTCATTTATTATACAGCACTCGTCGTAACCCCAAAAAGCACGCAACCGATTGCGGTTTTTCTCAAAAATGGGAATGCCTTGGAAAACCAAGGACTTAAAGAATATCTTCAGTCTTACGGGCAAGATAGGGTGTCCTTTGCTCGTTTTTGGCAACCCATTCACGCCCAATTGATGAAAGCGTACCCAGCGGTAAAAAAAGTATACTTGTCTTCCGACGGAGTATATCATCGGGTAAACCTGGAAACTTTGCGTGATCTGGCCAACAATGAGTTTGTATTTGACAAATACGACATCCAACGGGTAAGTAATACCAAAAATATTTTGAGACGTGGCAAAAAAGCTGACCCATCGCCCAAAAAGCAAGCAGTATTGGTAGGTTTGCCAAGTAAAGAACTCAAAGAGGTGCAGCAATTGCTCCAAGACCAACAATGGAAAGTGAAAACCCACACTCAAGCCGAAACCATCAAGGATAGTTTGAAGCAACTTAAAAGCCCACCCGTGATCCATATGGCTACCCACGGATATTACATTTCTCAAGATTCGCTCAAAAAACTAAAAAATGGGCAAACCAGTGAGCAAAAATATCTGCAAAACCCTTTGTTCCGCGCTGGCCTATGGTGGCCCAAAAAGACTTCCAAAAGCATCCAAAACAAAGAAGTCCTCTCTGCGTTTGAGGCGCAAAACTTACCGCTTCACCAAACCGACTTGGTAGTGCTTTCGGCGGATGAAACTGCCCTGGGCTTGATCCAAAATGGGGAAGGGGTGTATGGCTTACCTCGTGCCCTACATTCGGCGGGAGCCAAATACGTGCTGGCCAGCTTCTGGAAGATCAACCGAGAGGCTACCCAACAACTGATGCAGTATTTTTATAGATTCCACAACGAAGGCAAACCTTACCACCAAGCCCTGCGATTGGCCAAACAACAATTGCGTAAAGCTTATCCTCATCCCAAAGATTGGGGAGCTTTTGTGTTGTTGGAGTAAGTCAAACCCTAAAAATCAACAAAATTGGGGAGAGAATACCGCCTTATCATTCAGACTTTAGGGTTATATTTTTATTACCTAAACAATTGAATGATGAGGCTTTTTTATGTTTTACTCACCTTGAGTTGCTTTGAACTCTCCGCTCAAACCATTCCCCAACACCCTAACCGCACCGATGCCCAAGGCCGCCGCCAAGGTATTTGGACGATTTTATCTGATAAATATGGAAAGGAAGTACAGGATACCGATCAAGCTCAGTTTTATGGCATAATTCGCTATCAAAATGATTTAGCTTTGGGAAAGGTGCGACTTTATTACCGTTCTGGTGTATTAAAGGTTGAGGGAGATTCTTTGATTAAAAATAGTAAAGAATACCTGAGACATGGGAAGTTTGTTGAGTATTATGAGAGCGGAAAGGTGGAGCAAATTGGTTGGTATAAACAAGGAAAGTTGACGAAGTTAGAAGAGTATAATTTAGATGGCACTAAAAAGGATAAGTTACCTCCTTTTGATCAAGGAATAGCTTATTATAAAGATAAAGAGTATGATAAAGCTTGGCCTATTCTTGAACAATATAAAAATATTATCTTATCTGTTTCTGAGGATAAACCTAGGAATGCATACATTTTTTTAGATATTCTTTCTATTTGTTATGTTTTAACTAATAAATTTGAAAAAGCTCACGAATTAACATCAGCCTTAGAAAAGTTAGAAGGTAAACTAGATACTGTTTGGGTGTATCTTAATAATAGAGGGAAAGTTTTCTTTCAAGCTGGTAAGTACATATGGACGCAAAAAGTATTTGAAAAAGCTAGAATTAGAGCAAACAAAGAGTTTGGTTCAAGGCATCCAGCTTATGCTACTTCCTGCAACAATTTAGCGTCATTGTATGAGTCTCGTGGGGAGTACAATAAAGCTGAGTCATTGTATCTAGAAGCGAAAGCTATCCGGTCAAAAGTTTTGGGTAGCGATCATCCAGCTTATGCCACTTCCTGCAATAATTTGGGAGTATTGTATGAATCTCAGGGGAAGTACAATAAAGCTGAGTCATTGTATCTAGAAGCGAAAGCTATCCGGTCAAAAGTTTTGGGTACCAAACACCCAGTTTATGCCACTTCTTGTAATAATTTAGCGTCATTGTATGAGTCTCAGGGGAAGTACAATAAAGCTGAGTCATTGTATCTAAAAGCAAAAGCTATCCAGTTAAAAGTTTTAGGTAGCGAACACCCAGCTTATGCGACTTCCTGCGATAATTTAGCAATACTGTATCGTGTACAAAGAAGATATAAAGAGGCTAAGTCATTGTATTTGGAAGCAAAAGCTATCCGGTTAAAAGTTTTGGGTAACGATCATCCGGCTTATGCCGCTTCTTGTAACAATTTGGGGGTATTGTATGATTTGAAGGGAAAGTATAGGAAAGCCGAATTATTGTATTTGGAAGCAAAAGCTATCCGGTTAAAAATTTTGGGTAGCGATCATCCAACTTATGCCACTTCCTGCAATAATTTGGGAGTATTGTATGAATCTCAGGGGAAGTACAATAAAGCTGAGTTATTGTATTTGAAAGCAAAAGCTATCCGGTCAAAAGTTTTGGGTACAAAGCACCCTGATTATGCAATTTCTTGCAACAATTTGGCAGGACTATATGAGTCGCGTGGGGAGTATAATAAAGCTGAGTCATTGTATCTAGAAGCAAAAGCTATCCGATTAAAAGTTTTGGGTAGCGATCATCCCGCTTACGCTACTTCCTGCGATAATTTAGCAATACTATATCGTGTACAAGGAAGATATAAAGAGGCTGAATCATTGTATCTAAAAGCAAAAGCTATCCGGTCAAAAGTTTTGGGTACAAAGCACCCAGCTTATGCCACTTCCTGCAACAATTTAGCAATACTGTATCGTGTACAAGGAAGGTACAAAGAGGCTGAGTTATTGTATTTGGAAGCAAAAGCTATCCGGTTAAAAGTTTTGGGTAGCAAACACCCAGTTTATGCCACTTCCTGCGATAATTTGGGGGTATTGTATGATTTGCAGGGAAAGTATAGGAAAACCGAATTATTGTATTTGGAAGCAAAAGCTATCCGGTCAAAAGTTTTGGGTACCAAACACCCAGCTTATGCCACTTCTTGTAATAATTTAGCGTCATTGTATGATTCTCAGGGGAAGTATAACAAAGCTGAATTATTGTATTTGGAAGCAAAAACTATCCGTTCAAAGGTTTTGGGTACCAAACACCCTGATTATGCAGTTTCTTGCAATAATTTGGCAGGATTATATGAGTCTCGTGGAGAGTATAATAAAGCTGAATCATTGTATCTAGAAGCAAAAGCTATCCGGTTAAAAATTTTGGGTAGCGATCATCCAGCTTATGCCACTTCCTGCAACAATTTAGCAATACTGTATCGTGTACAAGGAAGATACAAAGAGGCTGAGTTATTGTATTTGGAAGCAAAAGCTATCCGGTCAAAAGTTTTAGGTATTGAGCACCCAGTTTATGCTAATTCCTGCAATAATTTAGCGGTACTGTATGAGATACTAGGAAAATATCTTGAGGCAGAATTGCTCTATTTAGAAGCTCAAAATATTCTTACCAAAAGCTTGGGTGTTAGTCATCCCATCTATGCAAGTATTTGTAATAACTTAGCAGTATTGTATAAGTTGAGAGGTAGGTATAACAAAGCCAAGTCTTTATATTCAAAAGCGAAGAAAATAAGAGCTAAAGTACTGAAGACTAATCACCCTGATTATGCGATTTCGTGCAACAATTTAGCAGGGTTGTATGAGTCTCTAGGTAAGTACAAAAGAGCCGAATCATTATATTTAGAAGCCAAAAATATCAGAAAAAAAGTACTAGGGGCTATTCATTTAGATTATACTTCTTCCTGTTGTAATTTAGCAGGATTGTATGAATTACAAGGAAGGTATTGGGAAGCGTTTAAGCTTTGGCAAGAAGTATTTACCAACCTACAAAACCAACTCAAAAATAATCTTGCCTATACTAGCGAAAAAAATCGCCAGCAATTTTTACAAGCTAACATGAATAATCAATTCGTTGATTATCATTCTTTTGCCCAAGACTACATTGATTCTCTAACCATTCCCCAAAGCCAACAAATACTCACCCAATGGTACAACAACCAACTACTTACCAAATCCTTGTTATTTCAATCTACCCAAAAAACCAAAGAACGGATTTATAGCAGTGGAGATACAGCCTTAATTCAACAATTTGAAGCGTTTATAGCTCAACGGGTATACCGCAATAAGGTGCTGGAGTGGACAATTGACCAGAGAAAACAAAATGGAGTAAGCCTGGATTCTTTGAATGCGCAAATCAATGCCTTAGAGCAGGCTTTGGCGCGTAAATCAGTGGAATTTGCCCAAGAATTGGAAGAATATGAATGGCACGATTGGCAAGAAATACAGCAACAACTGAATTCAGGTGAAGTAGCTATAGAAATCATTCGTTATAACCGTTGGCGTAAAAAATGGGGCGATGCGGTCCATTACGCTGCTTTGATTGTAACCCCCCAAAGCCGCTTTCCCTACCCAGTTTTTCTCAAAAACGGTGATTTTCTCGAGGGCAAAGGATTTCAATATTACCAAAAACGCAATATTGCTAAGAAAACTCGAGGAGTAGACGTTCAATCTTACGCTCATTTTTGGCAACCTATTCAACAGCAAATTAAAGAGCTGTATCCTGAAGCCAAAAGAGTATTTGTCTCGCTAGACGGGGTATATCACCAGCTCAACCTGGAAACCTTGTGGAATCCGACTACCCAAAAGTACCTGGGCGAGGAGCTAGACATTCGCTTGGTATCTAACACTAAAGATTTGCTGAAGCGCAAGGCAAGAAAAAAGAACAAATCTGGAGGTAATCAAGGGGTTCGGTTGTTTGGTTTCCCAACGTATGACCAATACCCCACAGCACCAGTGAGCGAAGGGAAGACCAATATTTCAGCTTTAGAAAATCCCTTTGGCGATCGTTTTTTAGATATTTTCAAGGAAGGTAAGGTTCCCAAACTGGCTGGAACCAGGCAAGAGGTGAGAAAAATTCTGAAGTTGCTGCGTAACCAAAAAATAGAGGCACGAGGTTACATAGCCAACGAGGCTACCGAAGCCAATATCAAAGCCTTGCGAAGTCCGCGGGTATTGCATTTGGCCACCCACGGTTACCTTTTGGTTGATACAACCTTGCGCAAAGCCCAGGAGTTGCACCGTTTCCAACTGGCAGGCACCGAACTGAAACAATATGTGGAGAACCCTTTGCTGCGCTGCGGCTTGCTTTGGGCTGGAGCCGAAGCTACTATCAAAAATGAGAAATTCCCTAAAGGTGTACAGACTTCTAAGTCGCGATTTATCGGGGAAAATGGCCTTTTGACCGCCCAGGAGGTAGTGAACTTATACTTGGATAATACCGACTTGGTGGTGCTTTCGGCCTGCGAAACAGGTAAAGGCAAAATCCAAAATGGAGAAGGCGTATACGGCCTCCAGCGAGCTTTTTTAAGTGCAGGAGCCAAAAACGTATTGATGAGCCTTTGGAAAGTAGACGACGTAGCCACTCAATGGTTTATGCAATATTTTTATGAATCGTGGGCCAAAGATCAAGATGTACGAAAAGCTTATCGCTTTGCCCAACGTAAGTTACGGGTAGACTACCCTAGCCCTTATTATTGGGGGGCGTTTGTGTTGGTGAGTAGGTGATTTATTGAATTTAAACTGTCAAAACCAATAACATAAGGGGCATTCTTACTAATTCTTTGCGTTACTTGGGCACTGTAGGATTTGAACCTCTTGTAAGCCATCATTTACAAAGGGCTATCAGTTTTTGAGTATATTGAGCCTTCCTACAAATTGACCACCGCATTATCCAATACCTCATTGTCAAATTTACTCAGGTACAACTGAGTGACATTCAAGTTAGAATGCCCAAGGGCTTCTGATATAACGTCAGTAGACACCCGCTTCTTTTGAGGGTAGTGGCCGAAGTATGACGGGCTGTATAAAATGTAAACGACTTATCAATTTCTTGGATTTCGGCTATTTTTCTTAAATCCTTGTTGATTTTTTTAAGTACTTAATGGTGTCTGTTCTTTTTCTGCATAGGGATAATGTGAATATTTTCGTCAAAAATAGGGAATATATAATCCCTGTGTGATTTAAAAAACCTCTTTTGCAATATTTTCCCTACTTTACTAAATGCATCCCTGGGACCTACAATGCTTGTGCTGGGAGAACCTGCTAATGCGATCCACAGTTCGTATAATATGATTTATACTCGCTAATACTGGTAACGTACGAGAGGGTGTGTAGTTGGGAGTTTTAGTTTATTGGGTGTAAAAGTCCTAAACAAGTTTATGCAGTCATAATCTGATGCAATTCCTTTTCAAATTTTTCAGGCATTTTTTCATACCACAACAATAGCGTTTCTTCCCCTAAATGGTCATAAATTAAACTGAATTGTTCTTTTTTGTCTGCTACTACTTCTTGGATCAATTTGTCAGGGTCTTGTTGATATTCTGTTTGAGATTGAGCCTTTTGTTTATACGATGTAGGCTGATGATGAATATATATACCAAATTTGTTATAACAGTAGTCCATATAATCTTTGGTATAGAGCAAAAACGTATGCCACATTTCATCAATCAAGAGAAGCTCCTCATATACTGCAGGCGAAGGAATAGCAGCTTCGCTGTCTTTGGATTTTATAAACCTGATTTTATAGCCTAACCAAAGCCACTTTTTTGTTTCTTCAAAAATAAGAGAGACTTCCTCAGGGGATAAAGACGGAAAAGATTCTTGGAAACGATGGGTTACTTCATCATTCTCATAATCTAAGGCATCCTCAAGTGTGCAATTTTCTTTTATTTTCCAGTTTTTCATATGCTAGGTAAAATCTATTAACAAGAATCAAATTTTTGTTGCAAAGTTAAGCTAAATCTATAGAAGAAAAGGGGGGGGAAAGGGACAAAATACAGGGGGTGTAGGAGCATAAAGCAAAAAGAGTGGTAAAACTGCATTGTAAAATGGACGAAAACCCGAATAAAAAAAGAACTGGAAAGTGTACCTTCATTAGAGATTCTGCCTTGGCATAACACCGCAATACACAATGTTTTCTATCTTTTAAGGTTTATTTTTATACCTGCTACCCAAGTCTCACTAAACACAATAAAGCCCATAAGCAAATATTTATGGGCTTTATTTTTATAGTTACATGATCGCCAAAACTAACAACAAGTATGGCAAATATCCCTGCCCTTGTTGGCCGACGAACAGCTTGTTATCTCACAGGCGTCTTGCATGGGGCCACAGTCACCCGCGTATCCACCTTTTACTTTTCTTTGCTCTAGTTTTTTAAGTTGGTGCTCAGCTAACTTTTCTATAACACTCACTTTTTTATTATCCTTCTTCATAATTATTTTTAATATAATTGTTACTGTTTTAATTAATTCAAAGGTAGAAAGAAGAAATATTCTGAAGGGGACGTAAAATGGACAAAATACAGGGGGTATTGGGGCAAATAGACATAAACCCGTGAAATTGTATGGTATAAATGGATAAAAAACCAAATAAAATAATAGAAGAGCCTAGTCCAGGGGGCAGTAGCTTAACACGCTTCAAACAACTTCATTATACCCTTAGATCATGTCATATGCTGTCGTTCGTTTTCATCGGAAAAGAACAGAGTATGTCATTCTCGTTTTCATATAAAGTATTATTGGGAAATAAAACGAGACATTCTTTATCTCTGGGGCTTGTACACACATTGCACCAAACTAAAAAGGAGCAAGCTCTGAAATGTGGTATTATTTCAGAGCTTGTGAAAACTCGTTTTTGAGCAATGACTACCAGTGACTTAAGCAAAAACCCACTCAAAATATAACATTATCAGGGTAATGAGAGATTCTCCAATAAATTTATGTTCTGATATAGTCCAAAGAATAACTCTTGAACTTGTTCTTATAATCACTAGGAGATTGTCCAGTATATTTTTTGAATAGTTTTCTAAAGTAGTTCTCATCAGTATACCCTACACTATACATCATATCGGTAATATTGCCTGAATTGTTCTCCAGACCTTTTTTTACGGCCTCGATTCTTACTCGTTGAATATACTGATTGGGCGTGTTTCCCGTAGCCATTTTGAATCTTCTGATGAGATTTCTCTTGCTTAGATGAAACCTTTCGGTTAGGCAGTCCAGCGTAATTTTTTCCTGATAATGATTTTCTATAAAATTTTGCATGGACAATACAGGGGCATCCTGATGTTTTTTCTGAAGGCTAAAAATAGCAAAGTTGTTTTGATTTAGTTTATTGACACCAATAAACGATGATTGACCAATACAAGCGGCCACATCAACCCCACAATACTTTTCAATTAAATATACTGTTAAGTTAAGAAAAGAAGTAGCTTCACTAGAGCAAAAAATATTGCCTTCGTCAGTAATGCCTCTATCTAATTTTAAGTGTACTTTAGGGTAACATTTCTGGAATAATTGGGCAACTTTTCTGTGAATGGTTGCTGATTTATGATTCAATAAACCTGCTTCTGCGAGCAAAAAGGTACCAGTACAAAAGCTTCCAATTTCTGCCCCCTTTTTAAACTGTTTTTTTATCCATTCAATTACCTGATAATTTTTTTCTAGAGTCAGGTCAAGGTTGCCAAGCTGCAGAGAAGGAACAAGAATAAGGTTTGTGTCTGTTACTTCATAGATCGTTTTATGACAATAAATAGGATAATTATTGAACCCTATGACTGGATTGCTTCCACCCGATACAATTTCTATTTCAAAGGGATGTTTTGAACCTTTATTGAGGTTCTGCCAAACTTTTCCAGCCAGGCAAAATGCGTCCATTGGACCAACGATGCTTGTAACAGGGCATCCGTCCAATGCCAAGATTGAAATTTTTTTCATGGGTTAATCAAGTGTGGTTATATTGATATAATTGGGTTATGTTCAGTTTTTTTGTATAGCATAGGCATCCAACAACCATAAACATTGAGTTTGCGTTGTTGGGCCAATCGGGATAATCTTTTGGGGTTAAATGATGACCTGTTGATATTGAACCTTGTGAAGAGTCGGTTGGACAATGAAATATCCGTTCTGAGAGTTTTTGTGCTTTAAGCAATTGCTTGGTTTACTGGCTAACAATGGTAAGCGTAGCGCTTTTTGGATGGTTATAGGTGTAGAACTTTTAGATAGCATAAGCTTCGTTGTTGTATTGTCTATATTAGTCTTTGGGCTTAGCAAAAAAATAAAACAAATACCCTATCTATTGGGTAATCCGAACAAAAAACAGGTGAAGTATGATCAATTATATTATATGGGCATCACTTAAAAAGTGTGCTGGTTTATAAATTTAGGTGAGGTTAATTTGCAGATTTTTAACTTCGTAACAAATGCTCACCAGTAAGTGCACTTCTCTTATTGGTAATATGAATGATTGAATGTTTGCCTTGATAAAATCCTAAATAACTTTAATGCGAATTGGTTTTTCAGTAATCAATTTTTCTGGTATAGTATAAGGAGTATTCCATAAACCAGGGTGTTTTATAAAGCCTTTTGCGAGTATAATAAAATTAATTTCAAACATGATAATATTTTCAAGTAAATCTTGTAAAAAACTACTAGTCAGTAGGTTATGTAGTAAAATTTGTCCGATGTGTAACACAAAATGAACACTATTTGGGTTTGTTTTAAATTGCACGAAAATGAACAATGTTGATTATAAACAACCTATAAAATGCCCCTACCTACTTTAGATAAATCAAATAAACTCAATAAAAAAATTACAAACTGTAAATTTATTCATCTGTTCTACTGTGCCCCCTAAGTATCATTGTTTTTCTTCTGAATGCTGTTGGTAAGCAAATTCACGTTTTTAATCCCAATAGACCCTATGCTCAAATAAATTAAGGGCAAACTATGATAACTTGATGGAATATTTGCTCAACATTGCAGCCTGAAGCTATCTTATCATTTTTATCTTTGAAGCCTAAATAATTTAGGAAGAGTGAAAGAGATTTTTTCATTGCAGGTTGTTTTTAGTTCAAGCCCAAAGTAGAAGGTATATTGATTACTCACAAGCAGTTTATATTGAGTGAGGATATATTGGGGATGAGCAGGAATATATAGGGGGTGAATTGGTAGGGCTTGTTGTGGGGCAGAAGATTTATACTCTTGTTGCAAGTTTTGACGAATACGTTGAATGGGTGAGTGACCCAGGTCGTTTGGGGACGTTTGTAGGTGCCTTCTCCCAAACACTTGGAGTAAATGGTAAATTCGTTACCTTCCTAACATAATAATATCACCCAATCACGGTGGAGGTTGAAAAAATATAAACACGTAGCCACTCGTAATTAGCTTTACCAAAACGTTCCATCCCTAAATTACACAAGCCCTCAAAACCCTTATGAAAGTCGCAAACCTCTGTATAAAAATAATAATGACGAACCTGGCCAAAAGATGAGGGGATACAGAAGTTAGGCCAGGCAATTTTTGCAATTTATGGGAGTATGAAAAAACCTTCGGTTCAAAAACTGGGATTTATAAAATTATATACATATGACCCTATTGATGATAGATTATTTCACGTTGAGTTTAAAAATTTCACTTGAGGCTACCCAAGATACCTCTCCTTTTATTACACCTTTCCATCCACTATTGGGTGGAGAACTAAGTCTTTTCGAGAAGAAAAAATATTTATTGTCAGGTGTCATGTATGGACAAAAGTAAATCCACCCTTCATTTATGGTCTCTCCAAGATTAAAAAAAACTGGTTTTTGCCACTTATCCCCCTTTTTAAATGATACTGCGAACCCTTTTTTATTAGAATAAGTATTAGCCGTTATTAAGAAACTTTCATCTGGAGAAACATAGGTACTTCTTTCTGATTTTTCAGAGTTTACTGCCGAACCAATATTTACTGGGGAATCAAACTTGTTATCTCCCAAATATTGAGCACGATATATATCTCGTTTGCCTAATCCACCGGGTCTATCAGATGTAAAGTACAGGCTTCCATCTGCTACTACAACAGGATATGACTCTGCATATTCTGGTGTGGATATCGGATATCCAACTTTAGTGGCTAATTGCCATTTGCCATCAACTTTTTGAGTTCTATAGATGTCAGGTTTTGATTTTTTCAAGTGATCTTCTGGACTTATACCAAGGAAATACATCGTTTTTCCATCTTTAGTAATTGTTGGATCAATTGCAACTGATTCTTTCTCCTGGTTCTCAAACATTTGTATAGGCTGGGGAACGGTCCAATTACCCTCTATCAACTCAGCATGATAAATAGTAAACTTTTTGTTAATGATTCTTGTGAAGAACATTTCTGTAAAAGAAAAGTTAAAGACCGTATTGATTTCAATGCTGTCTGAATTAACAACTGTTGGGGCAAATACTCTAGGTATAGTATTGGGTAAAGATGGATCGAGATATTGACGATTGGAATTTGCTTGGTTGCAGCTAAACAACATAAAGTTTAGTCCAACCAAAGCCAATAAAATACTTTTTTTCATTTTGGTTATAATTGGTCAAATTTGGGAATATGCTCTCTTTACATCAAAGTTATTATTAAT